>JAFTOK010000180.1 GCA_017463815.1 Clostridia bacterium
CCGAATTTTTCATCGAATACAGGTGTAATATCGCCTCGGCCCGCAACTATGCCGACGTAGCAATCGATTTTCTTCTGCTGTTTGGGGGCGAGAGTAATCGTTTTGCCGAGAGCATAGAACGGAACTACCTTCTGCGTGTGCGCGCTCGTGAGGTATGCGCCGTGTTCGGGGTGTTCGAGCGTGCCTCTGCCTATGAAGTTTATATAGTTTTCTGTATAATCGTCGAATGCTTCGCCGTCGCAGAACATTGTGGCAAAGCGGCGTGTTTTCTTGAGGTAGAAGGGGTTGGGAATGGGGCAAACGGCTATGGGTTTGCCGTCTTTTTTCGCAACAGCGCCTTCCCAAGTAATGCTGGCGTAGAGAATATCGTTCGTCATAGACTCGGGCGAGCAGAGCGCGAACATACCTGTTGTAACAACTTTGAGTTTTCTTGCCTTATTGCCGATATTGCAGATTTCGATTCTCTGCGCTTCAACGGCATCGGGCATACCTTCTTCAAAGGGGAGAATGAAGATTGTGCGGCGGATAATGAGCCCGCATTTTGTCTGGTATGTAATAACCGTGTGGTTCTGCGCGTGAACGCAGAACGCTTCTTCTATATTTTCTTCAGCGTTGGCAGAGTAGAAAATCTGCTTGCCGTCCTCGAAAATATAGAACTGGCGGTTGCAGGGCTCGCCGCTATCCTCGGGGATAAGGTCAAAACGGGAGGCTGTTACGTTCGTGTTTGCAACGGAACGGAATGCGCCCCTGCCGAAAGAGTCGAGCGAGGCTTTCGGCGTTGTGAGAAGCGGTTCGTCTGCGTCAACACGGCAACCGAGGAGCAGGTTTATATCGTAGTGTGTGCCTACGCGGGGCATTTTGAGGTCGATTATGTGTTCGCCGTTTTCGCCGAGGTCACCTTTGGCGCATATCATATCTTCAAAAGCGGAAACGATAAGGTTTTTTACGCTTTCGGGGATGTCATACGTGTTTTTTTCTGTGCGAAGCGTAATGTCCTTGCCGAAGAACTCGAAAAGGCAACAGTTATCTTCGATACTGTCGATAAACGCGCAAAATTCGGGATAGGAGAAAAGACGGAGGCAAATGGGCGCAGAATAGGGAAGCCCGAGGAAGGCAACGGAGCGTTTGCCGTCGGCAGAAAGAAATTCCGCATCGAGCACGCCGTCTTTTTCGGAAAGAGAAAAGACGTTTTGCGTTTTCTCTTTGGCTGTCAAGTGTTTATCTCTTGATTTTTCATAAGTAAAGTTCATTTTGCACCTCTTTGTATATTTTCAAAATTATTTACGTATATATTTGGGTTGATTTACCCCTTTTATATAATAATACCACAAAACAAAGAAAAAATCTACTGTTTTGTGGTATATGTTTACTATTTCTTTTTGTTTTTTTGCAATCTGCGGTATACGAAAATGGCGCAGAGCGGGAAAACCGCAGCTATAAGCATACCTATTTTCATACCGAACTGCTCGGGCGAAAGAGAGAGGGCGGCGGCAACACCCGCAAGGGAGGTGTTTGCGGCAACCGTATCTGTTATTATGCCGATGAGCTGTGGGCCTACGGAGGCGCCGAGGTCACCGCCTGCCGCCATCATAGCGTAGATAAATACGCTGCCGTCGGGAAAACGGTCGTAAGCGGCGATAAGGCTTCCGGGCCAGAGCATAGAAACGCAAAAACCCGTAAAAGCGCAGGCTATAAGGCCAATCACTGCAATGCCCGACAAAGCCGCGGTTAAATAACAGACCGTAGCGCCGAGCGCTCCGAGCAGAAGCACACGCTCCACGTTTTTGCCGCTTTTCGCATAGAGTGTACGCCCCATACCGAGCATAACGGGAAAGAGAAAATGAGGTCTACATAGAAAAGCACCTTAAATATTAAACTTAATTTGCGGATATTCTAACACACCACATTTCAAAAAGCAACATCTAATTTAATTTTTTGTTAAAATTTTGATACTCATTGATTTTTTGATATATATATGGTAAAATAAATAAGAAAATACTGCGCTTCGGCGTAAAAAAGGAATGATGTAAATGACAAAGATAGATGTTTTTTCGGGTTTTTTGGGTGCGGGCAAGACCACGCTCATTAAAAAACTTATTAAAGAAGCCTATGCAGGCGAAAAAATTGTGCTTATTGAAAATGAATTCGGTAAAGTGGGCATTGACGGCGGATTTTTGCAGGATGCGGGAATCGAAATCACAGAAATGAACTCCGGTTGCATTTGCTGCAGCCTCGTTGGCGATTTTGGCAAGGCTATGGCGGAAGTGATTGAAAAATTCCACCCCGACAGAATTATAATCGAACCCTCGGGTGTAGGCAAGCTTTCCGACGTTCTCGCGGCTGTGGCGAAAGTTGAAAGCGATGACGTAAAAATCTGTGGTGCGGCAACCGTTGCAGATGCGGCAAAATGCAAAATGTATATGAAGAACTTCGGCGAGTTCTACGATAACCAGATTGCCAACGCAAACGCCATCATCCTCAGCCGTACGGCAGGAATGAAAGAAGAAAAAATCGACGAAGTTGTGGCTATGCTCCGCGAAAAGAACGCAGATGCTATTATAGTTACCACACCTTGGGATATGCTCGACGGCAAAAAAATCCTCGAGGTTATAGACGGCTCTAAAAAGCCGCTTGAGTTCCACGATGATGAAGACGAGCACGAACACCACCACCATCATCACGACCACGATGAATGTGACGACCCTGAATGCGAGTGCCACCACCATCACCACGATGACGAAGACGAGCACGAACATCATCATCACCACCATCACGACCACGATGAATGTGACGACCCCGAATGCGAGTGCCACCACCATCACCACGATGACGAAGATGAACACGAACACCATCACCACCATCACGACCACGATGAATGTGATGACCCCGAATGTGAGTGCCACCACCATCACCACCATCACGCAGACGAAGTTTTCGAAAGCGTCGGTGCGGAAACAACAAAGAAATTCACTATTGATGAAATAAAAGAAAAACTTGAGGCGCTCAACGATGAAGAAAAATACGGCAAGGTTTTGCGCGCCAAAGGAATTGTTGCTTGCGAATGCGGCAAGTTTATCTATTTTGACTTCGTTCCCGGCGAGGCAGACGTTCGTGCAGGCGAACCCGATGTTATCGGCAAACTTTGTGTTATAGGTTCTAAACTCAACCGCGATGCGGTATCCGAACTTTTCGGTGTAAAATTGAAAGCGTGAGAAATATGAAAGAAACACCTCTTTACCTTTTTGTCGGCTTTCTTGAAGGCGGCAAAACAAGATTTATAAACGACACCATCGCCGAAGGTCAGTTTGACGACGGCGAAAAAACGCTTCTTCTCCTTTGCGAAGAGGGTATAGAAGAATTTGACGAAGAATGGCTCGCAAGCAAAAATATCTTTATAGAAGTTATAGAAGAGCAGAGCGAGCTTAACCCCCGGAATCTCGAAATGCTTCAGAAAAAGCACGGTGCTACGCGCATTCTCTGTGAATATAACGGTATGTGGCTCATAACAGACCTTTTTGCCGCTGTGCCTGACGGTTGGCTTATTCCGCAGATAATGATGTTCTGCGATGCCGAAACTTTCTTCGATTACAACACAAATATGCGTTCGCTTGTAGTGGACAAGCTTAACAACACAGACCTCGTTGTGTTCAACCGTTTCCTGCCCGAGTACGACAAAATGCAGTACCATACAATAGTTCGCGGCGTTTCGCGCGGCGTTGATATTGCATACGAATATCCCGACGGCAACGCAGAATATGACGATATAGAAGACCCGCTTCCTTACGACATAGATGCGCCCATAATCGAGGTTGACGATAAAGATTTTGCTATCTGGTACCGCGACGTTTCCGAAGAACTTGACAAATACCACGGCAAAACGGTTAAAATCAAAGGTCTTGTGGCGAGAAACCCTCAAATACCGAAGGATTCTTTCGTTATAGGCAGAGATATAATGACTTGTTGTGTAGACGACATCAAATATGCAGGTATGCTTGTGGAGGGAACTTCCCGTTTTTCCGCAAAGCACGGCGATTGGATTGTGCTCACAGCAAAAATAATTATCAAAAACAGCAAGGTTTACGGCAGAAAAGGTCCTGTCCTCCAGGCAATCTCCGTTGAAAAAGCGGAAGCGCCCGAACAGCCCGTGGCAACATTTTATTGATACTTTAAGAATAAAATTTCAAAAAATCGGAGAGCAATATGGCTTACAAATTCAAACCCGTAGATGAATCGCTTTTTAAGACAGAACCGTGTATCACACGCTATCCCGAAACAATACTTTCACGCAAAGACGTGCCGTACCGTTCCGCCCTCACGTTTAATGCGGGCGTGCTAAAGCGCAAAAACGGCGAATATATTATGATTTTCCGCAATGACATCGGCGATTACGAAAAGCAGACGCTGGAGGGCACAAACCTCGGCCTTGCTTTCTCCGACGACGGCTTGCATTGGAAAGTAGAACCCGAACCCTGCTTCGCTATGCAGGACGATGAAATTATGCGCGTATATGACCCGCGTATAACGGAAATAGACGGCGAATATTGCATTTGCTTCGCTGTGGACACAAAACACGGCGTTTGCGGCGGTATGGCGACCACAAAAGACCTTAAAAACTTCGATGTAAAATCCATTTCTGTGCCCGAAAACAGAAATATGGTGCTTTTCCCCGAGAAAATAAACGGAAAATACGTTCGTTTAGAGCGCCCGATGCCCGTTTACTCCCGTGGGGGCGATAAATTCGACATCTGGCTTTCCGAATCGCCCGACCTTGTTTATTGGGGCAACTCCAAGCTCGTTCTCGCCACAGAGGACGTGCCTTACTGCAACGATAAGATAGGCCCGGGTGCGCCGCCTATCAAAACGGACAAAGGCTGGCTTATAATCTTCCATTCCGTAGACGTAGACCCGAGCAGAGGCAAAAACGGCTGGGAAGCGGCGTGGAAAAAACGCTACGTTATCGGGCTTGCACTTCTCGACCTCGAAGACCCCTCCAAGGTTATAGGTATGAGCAAAAAACCGCTTATCGTGCCCGAAGGGTACCGGGAAACGGAGGAAGGCTTCCGCACGAACGCGCTTTTCCCC
>JAFTOK010000015.1 GCA_017463815.1 Clostridia bacterium
CGCGGTACTGCGTGAGATTTGTTGTAAGAGCGAGCGCCATAGCGAGCGTGAGCTGCGCCACGCTTTCGGTGGAGTAGCCGGGCACGTTGCAGAGCGCTATGCCGTGTGTGCAGCAATAGGCCGTGTCTATATTATCGTATCCCGTGGCGGCAACGCAAATGAGCTTGAGATTTTTTGCCAAGGGGAGATTCGTGCCGTTAAGTTTTACTTTGTTTATAACCACAACGTCTGCGTCAGCAATGCGTGATGCCACGTCTGCGGGTGCGGTGCTTTCATATTCCGCCGTTTCGCCGAGAGCGCGCAGGGGAGTGAGGTTTATATCGGAACCGAGAGTTCCTTTGTCGAGAATTGCAATTTTCATAAGAGAAAACCCTTTCTGGAGTTGGTTATAAATATATGATACCATATTATATATGAAAAATCAACAATACTTTTGGCTTTTTGCGCGTTTTAAAAGTGATATATTGACAAAAAGGGATTATTGTGCTAAACTTTATACAAAGATTTCATTCTCAAAATATATATATCAGGAGGTAAGAAAATGAAACTTAAAAGATTTGGTGCATTTATTCTTTGTGCCATAATGCTTGCTATGTGTGTATCTTGCGGCGGAAAAACACCGTCAGACGGCACAACGGGCGGCACTACAGGAGTGATTACCATTCCCACGGTAGAGAACGGGGAAATAAAACTTCCGCTTGAAGAAATTGCAAACGCTGTTAAAATCAACGCAACACCCGCGACGGAAACACAGGAAATTCCGCTCCTTATTATTCTCGTGAACTTCGATGCCAACGGAAACGGCGTGGACGATTACGAAACAGGCGGTGCAGATGCCATTAAAGCCACAGGCGAACAGTGGGCAGGCACAGACATAAAAGAACATTATGAACTCTATTTCCACGGCGAAAAATCGCTTACAAACTACTATCTTGAAATGACAATGGGCGCTTTCTGCTTTGCACCCATTCAGCTCGACAAAGTACCCGAAGGCAGCGATATTACGGAAGGTTGCCTTGAGGTTACCGTAAACATTCCGCACCCCGGCGCAACTGCCGGTACACCCGGTTTGCTCAACGCTCAGGCTACTATAAACGCTATTGTTAACGCTACCGATGAATATATAGACTATAAAAAACTCGACGTTAACGGTAACAACAAGCTCGATGAAACTGAGTTTGCCTGCGTTATACTCAATTCCGGTATAGAACGCTCTACAGGCACTTCCAAAGACTCCCGCTACCCCTTCCAGGTACACGGTACCTCGCAGACTTTGCCCGGTACGCGTGACGGTGTTACGTTCTCTAAAGTAACCAACATCGGCGAATATGAATACAGAAACGGCTACACAAATCCCCCTGTAGTTACACAGATAGGCACACCCGCGCACGAGCTTGCGCACAACCTCGGTGCGGAAGACCTTTACGACACAAACCGTAACGGCCACGGCGGCGCGACGGTTGCAGGTTGGCCCCGTGCATACAACTTCTCGCTTGAATGTAACGGCAACCACCTTGATGCAGGTGCTTCACCCGCGTACCTCGACCCCTACCACCGAATTTACCTCGGTTGGGCAGAGGAAAAGGTTGTGGGCGACGGTGTATATACTATTTCTTCCACAACGACGAACAACTACGTTGTGCTCCGTGTGAATACACCCGACCCCGATGAATATTATCTTGTGGAAATCCGCCTCAAAACAGGCTTTGAATCCAAACTCACGAGCGGCAGCTCCAAGGGCGGCATTATGGTTTGGCACATAGACGAAGCGCTCAACAGAAGATATTTTGTAGAGGGAAGCGCTTCCACGTCAACAGCGCTTAACGGTGTTCGCCACGACCCCGCAATAGTTCCGCTTTTCCGTACGGGTTATGATGCCGCAGGTCAGTATATGGAAACCACCGCTCCTACAGACCCGTTCTACTATTACGATGAGGCAGACCTTTCCAAGGCAGTTTTCGATTCCGGTAAATTCCGCTCCGTTACAAAAGGTTACCAATCTTTCAACTCCTACCCGAGCAGCTGGACGGGCGATAAAAACTACAACCTTCGCATAGAAGTGCTCAGCGCACCCGGCGAAGAAATGACGGTTAAAATTTCCGGCTCTCAGGACGGCAGAAAAGATTTTGCACCCGTTGTTTCTGCGGATTACAGCGAAAAAACACACAATATGCTTACTGTTACAGGCACGATTGATGCGCTTAACGATGCCCAAATTACAGAATGCGGCGTGCTCCTTTCCACAAACGCAGATTTTACGGAAAACCTCGTGAAACAGACAGCTACGCTCGACGGCAAAACTTTCAGCGCTACATTTGAAGGTCTTAACCCCCAAACGAAGTATTATTATATGGTTTATGTGGAAAGCGACCACGGAAACGCGCTCGATACAAATGATACAACCACAAACAGCGACCCCAAAGAACAGAATTACATAAAGATTTCTCTCTACAGAGGAATAAATGACCCCGACAGAGCTTACGACGTTAAAGTAAACTTCGGAGAAAAGCTTGTGGTAAACAACGCTGTTATGAACAAGCCCGGGTACACATTTGAAGGCTGGTATTACGACGAAGCGTTTACAAAGCCTTACGATATTAACACGGTTATCCAAAAAGGAACAGAGCCTTTCGCACTCTACGCTAAATGGACTAAAAACTGATGAAAAATCCTCCGAGTAATCGGAGGATTTTTTTGTGCATCTATTGACAAATGCAATACAATATGATATCATTATGATATCAAACAAATGACGGAGGAAATGACTTATGAAAGAAAAAGTTTTAAAAGGAAGAAGAATAGGTATGCTTGTAATGCTCGTTGCGGGTGCTTTGTATATTGCCGCTATTATCGGTCTGATTATCGGCGGGATTAACGCAGACAACGGCGGCACAGAGCTTATACCAATCGCTTGCACGATATATTTGTCTATCGGTTGGATTCCCTTTATGGGGCTTAAAGTGCTCAAACCGCAGGAAGCCCTCGTGCTTACGCTTTTCGGTAGATACACAGGCACGCTTAAAGGCGAAGGTTTCTATTTTGTTAACCCTTTCTGCGTGGCTGTAAACCCCGCGGCAAGAACGAAACTCAACCAGAGCGGTGACGTAAAAACGCTTTCCGTTACAACACAGGCGAACGGTCAGGCTACTACAAACGCCGTGGAAAAGAAACTTTCACTTAAAATTATGACACTCAACAACAACCGACAGAAAATCAACGATTGCCTCTGCAACCCTGTGGAAATCGGTATAGCGGTTACTTGGCGCATTGTAGACACAGCGAAAGCTGTTTTCAACGTTGATAACTACAAAGAATACCTTTCTTTGCAGTGCGATACGGCTCTCCGCAACGTTGTGCGCATTTACCCCTACGACGTAGCTCCGAATGTGGACACAACGGGCGACGGCTTGGCAGACGACGGCAGCCTTCGCGGCTCCAGCGATATTGTTGCTTCCCGTATACGCAACGAAATTCAGGCGCGCGTAAATGAGGCGGGCATAGAAATTGTGGAAGCGCGTATAACGTACCTTGCATATGCACCCGAAATTGCGGCTGTAATGCTTCAGCGCCAGCAGGCTTCCGCTATTATAGACGCGAGAAAAATGATTGTAGACGGCGCCGTTGGTATGGTAGAGATGGCGCTTGAAAGACTCCAAGAAAACGGCACCGTGGAACTTGACGAGGAAAGAAAAGCGGCGATGGTTTCCAACCTCCTCGTAGTGCTTTGCGGCAACCGCGATGCACAACCTATAGTTAACTCCGGCAGCCTTTATTGATGAGCGATAACGGCAAGAAGCAGGTTCCGCTTCGCCTTTCTGCCAAGCTTTACAACGCCATCGCAGCTTGGGCAGAGGATGATTTCCGTTCGGTAAACGGGCAAATAGAATATCTGCTTACGGAATGTGTAAAGCAAAGAAAGAAGAACGGAAAATATGTGTCGGATGAGCTCGACGCGCCGCTTGATATAGAGCTTGGCGACACAAGAGCGAAAAAGGAATAGAAGTTAAAGAAAAACAAGCCGTACAGCTTGTTTTTCTTGTATTTATGTGTTAATATGATACTATAGTTTAAGAATTGAGGTTTTGGGGTTTGGCAAAAAGAAGAAAGCGAATGAAAAGAAGAGCCCGCGGGTTCCGTATATCCGCAAAGGCGAAAAAGATGATTTTAAACATTTCTGTGTTTGTGGGGATGCCGTTTATTTTATGTATAGCAGCTTTAATAATCGGAAATGAACTGTTTATAACCTTGGCGGCAAACATTTTTTTGACGGTGCCGCTTTTATGGTTGGCTTTTAAATTTTGCTTTAGCAAAGAACAAAGAAAGAGCATTGAGGCAATATTTATTTACGTATACGCCGGCTTGATTTGGATTGGCTCATTTTTACCGTGGAATCGAGTGAGCTGGATTTTATATTTCATATATGCCTTGGTTTGCGGTATTTATTTGCTTTATTCGCTTTATAAGATTTTGAACAAGGACTTTGAAGAAATCGTGAATACGGGCGTGCTTTGTGTTTCGGAAGTTTTAATGGTTCTTTTATCGCTGAACACTTATATAACAACGGATATGAGCACACTATTTCTGATAGCTGTAATTATTTTGGCAATGATTATTTCGGCAGTTATTCTGTATTTGTTTATATGGAGAGAGCATATGGGTATGCCGAAAAAGATAGGATATTCGCTCGGGGTGCTTTTTCTTGTGTTTTTATTGACGTTTTATTACGCAGAAAATCTTAATTATGCGTTTGATTTTTCCGCGCCGCAAGAATACCGAACCGTGGTTTCCGAAAAAGATTACAGTTCAAACAGAGGAGGCACAAATTACTATTTAACTGTTTACGTAAACGGGAAAATGGTAGATTTGCGGGTACAAGGACGCGTTTATGACGAATATGAGGTAGGCGATTTTGTAAATGTGAGCATTTACGAAGGTGCTTTTGGAATGACATATTATACTATGGATTAACACAAACCTCCGAATTTTTCGGAGGTTTGCTTTTTACATAATTTTACCGTATCTTAACTGATTTTGTGGTATAATAAAATGTACATATAAAATTCGGAGTTTTTATTATGGAGAAATTTGCAAAACAACGCTTGAAAAATATAATTATAGTGATTTTCACCCTGCTGACGGCTTTGGGTGTAAGTTTTGTACTTCAACATTATTTTACAGAACACAGACATATTTCTACAGTATTTGTATTCGCTGTATTCTTGGTTTCATTTCTTACGGATGGTTATGTTTACGGTGTTGTTACTGCCGTTTTAGGCGTTGTAGCGGTGCACTATATGTTTACTTTCCCGTATTTTACGTTTAACTTTTCCGCGCCGGAAACGATTGTTTCTGCGGCGGTGATGATAGCTATATCCTTGCTTACAAGCACGCTTACGGTAAAACTGAAGAAATGGGAGGCGCTTAAAGCAGAGGGGGAAAAAGAGCGTATGCGCGCGAACCTTTTGCGTGCTATTTCTCACGACCTAAGAACCCCGCTTACCACGATTTACGGCGCAAGCTCTGCTATTATAGAAAACTCCGAAAGCTTTTCGGAGGAGCAGAAGCTGAAGCTGGCACAGGGGATAAAGGAAGATTCCCAATGGCTTATACATATAGTGGAAAATTTGCTTTCCATAACAAAAATAGATAGCGGAAAAGTTAAAATAATAAAAACGCCTTGTATGCTGGAAGAGCTTGTGGATTCTGTTATAGTTAAGTTTAAAAAGCGGTATCCCGAGCAAAAAATAGAGCTTTCTTTGCCCGAAAAGTTTGTTCTTATACCGATGGATGCCATACTAATAGAACAAGTTATAATAAATATTTTGGAAAACGCCGTTCTGCACGCATACGGTATGACTCGTCTTTGTTTTAGGGTATATACCGAGCAAGGAAAAGCGATTTTTGAAATATCGGATAACGGTTGCGGCATAGAAAAAGATAAGCTTGAAAAGCTTTTTTCGGGATATTACGGAAAAACCGAAGAAGTAAGCGACAGCAAAAAGCGCAACGCAGGCATAGGGCTTTCCGTATGCGCTACGATAATTCGCGCGCACGGCGGCAGTATAAGCGCCGAAAACGCAAAAGAAGGCGGGGCGGTTTTTCGCTTCGCGCTTGATTTAGAGGAAGAAGAAAATGAACAACAAATATAAAATACTTTTAGTTGAAGACGAAGAAAATATTAAAACATTCCTTTCGGCGCTTTTGGAAGCGAGTAATTATAGGGTACTTTCTGCCGCCACTTGCAAAATCGCGGAAATTATGCACGCTTCCCATATGCCTGACCTTGTTATACTCGATTTGGGCCTTCCCGATGCGGACGGAACCACTTTTATAAAGACGGTGCGCAAGAGCTTCGCTACGCCGATAATCGTTCTTTCCGCCCGCTCGGATGAGCGCGATAAAGTAAACGCGCTGGATTTGGGTGCGAACGATTATATTACAAAGCCTTTTGGCTCGGCAGAGCTTTTGGCGCGTGTGCGTTCTGCTTTGCGAAATTCGCGAGTGCATAACGAAAACAGCGTGCTGAACGGCGGAAAATTTGTGCTTGATGATTTCATAATAGAATACGATGCGCGCCGTGTTTTTATAAAAGGCGAGGAAATAAAGCTTACACAAACGGAATTCAATATTATGGCCTTTCTTTCGGGACATTGCGGCAAGGTTATGACGTATTCTTCCATTATAAAGGAAATATGGGGTTATCCCGACGAAGGCAGCGTTAAAAAGCTTCAGGTAAATATGGCAAATATACGTAAAAAAATCGGGTGCAAGCCGGGCGAAAACAAGTATATCGTAAACGAGCTTGGCGTGGGGTACCGAATGGTAGGCAAAGGCGAATGATTTTATAAATTTACTTGTAGAAAAGAAGATAAATCCCCAACCACCGATTTCGGCGGTTGGGGATTTATGGTTCAATTTTGTTTCATTTTCTTTGTGAAGACGAATATGGCGAGCGCGAGCATTGCCACAGTATAAACCGCAACGTAGGTAAAATGCCCCCAAAAGCCATCGAATGTCCCCAAAAGCGCGCATTTTTCCATTTCTACGGCGTGTACGAAGGGAAGTGCGTAGGCGAGCTTTTTAAATGTACCGCCCACGAGCTCAAGGTCAAACCAAGTGCCTGAAAGCCACGCGGAAAGGTTTGTGAGAAGCGCACCGCAAATGCCGCCGACCTGCTTATCATTAAGCAAGCTACCGCAGAGAAGTCCTATCGAAATATAGAAAAGCGAAATGGGAACTATGAGCAGCAGGGAATAAAGTATATTTACACTGATGGGCAATTTAAGAGCTATTGCAGCTATAAAGCACACTGCGCTTTGCATAACGGAAATCGGGATAAGCGGCAGGATATAACCTGCAAGGAAATCGCGTGCCTTCATAGGCGTGGTGTACAGTCTTTGCAAAAGCGAAGACGAACGGTCCTTGGAAATTAGCGTAGCTGAGAAAAGCGCTATAAAAGAAAGCCCGAATACCACTATTCCCGGGGTAAGATTAGCTATTTCAAAAAGACTTACGGGTATGTTCGCTTGTATTGCGGAGAGCAAAAAGAGAAGCACAAGCGGAAACCCTATTCCGAAAAAGAGTGTTAGCGGGTCGCGCAAGATTTCCTTTGCGGTGCGCACGGAAAACGTATATGTTCTCATTTGATTTCCTCCTTTACAAGGCGAATAAATGCTTCCTCGAATTTATCCGTGCCTGCGCGCTCTTTTATTTCCGAGGTTGTGCCGCAGCACACGAGCTTGCCGTTTTTCATTATAGCTATACGGTCGGAAAGTGCTTCCGCTTCTTCCATATAATGTGTGGTGAGAATAACGGTGATTTTGCCTTTAAGCGCGCGTATAATATCCCAAAGCTCGCTTCGCGCGATAACGTCCAAGCCAAGCGTGGGTTCGTCGAGGAAGAGTATTTTTGGTTCGCATATGAGCGCCATAGCTATACTTAAGCGGCGTTGCCAACCGCCCGAAAGTGTTTTGGCTTTTTGAGAAAGAATTTCGCCAAGACCGAATTTTTCCGCGAGTTCTGCTGTCTTTTTCTTTGCATCTTCACGGGCAAAACCGTGTACGCCCGCCATAAGCATAAGGTTTTCGCGCGCGGTGAGGTTTGGAGCAACCGCGGTTTCCTGAGGGGAAACGGCAATAAGCTTTTTTACTTCATCTTCTTCGCTCGCGATGCTTTTGCCTAGCAATAGTGCATCTCCTGATGTGGGTTTTGTAAGGCAAGAGAGCATTTTTATGGTTGTGGTTTTTCCCGCTCCGTTTACGCCGAGCAGGGAAAAGAGCTCGCCCTCTTTTATATCGAGCGAAAGCCCGTCTACGGCACATTTTGCGCCGTAATTTTTGGAAAGAGATTTTATTTCGATTGCGTTCATTTTTCTTCCTCCTCAGAAAGAAATTGCTTTTTCATACCATTGAATGCTATTGTTAGCATACGGCTCGTGAGCTCTGTGTCCCAATCGAGATATGACGTGGCTATCATTGTGGCAATACCGTGGACGTACATCCACATACCGATATGAAAAAGCTCCGCTTTTTCGCGCGTCAAGCCGTAGTTTTTCTGAATGATGGCGAAAAGGGGCTCAAGCTCCTCTGTACCGCCG
>JAFTOK010000016.1 GCA_017463815.1 Clostridia bacterium
ATTGACAAAAGGAAAGTAATATGATATACTTGTTACCGTCGCGAGGGCGAAGCACCTCGGCGGTAACAATAAGCTGGTGTGGCTCAATGGCAGAGCAGCTGATTTGTAATCAGCAGGTTGATGGTTCGACTCCGTTCACCAGCTCCAAAAAATTCCGTAGTTCCGGCTACGGAATTTATAATGGGAGCGTTCCCGAGCGGCCAAAGGGGGCAGACTGTAAATCTGTTGTCAGTGACTTCGGTGGTCCGAATCCACCCGCTCCCACCAGAAAAAGCACTTCGTAAAGAAGTGCTTTTTTATGTTAGGATTTGCTTTGCAAGAGGGTGGACTTCCGATATGTTACCTCCTATGCAATCGAATAAAAAACACAGTTCGTCAGAACTGTGTTTTTTATTACAAATAAATCAACCTATGTTGGGAAGGCTTGCTGCTGCGATGGATTGACCTACGCGGCGGCTGCTTTCGTCGGGGAGGTGAATCGTGATTTTTGCCGCGAGCTCGGGGAATTCTTCCGCAAGAACTTTTTCTGCTGTTTTGTGGAGAATGCTGCCGCCTTCGCCGGAGGATACACGACCCATAAGAAGAACGTGCTTGATATCGTAGAAGAGCGCGTAGTATGCAACAGCATAGCCGAAGTATGCGCCGATTGTTTCATATATTTTTGCGGCGCGTTCGTCGCCTTCTGCCATAAGCTTCTGAACGGCTTTGAGCTTTTCTGCGGGGGAAGCGTTCTCGTCGAGTGTGATACCTGCCGCGGGAGCGAGCTTGATAACCGCATCCTGAGAGAAGTATTTAACGCCGCAACCGTAGTCGCCGGACCATTCGTCTACCATAGCGTCTTTGTTGTAGTCTGCGGGAACGAATGCAAGCTCGTTGAGCCAGCCCGTGATGTTACCGTTTCCGTCTACGTAGCCGCCTGCTTCGCTCGTACCCATAGCAACGCCGAGAACGTTGTTGTCGCCAAGGTCCATAGCGCCTGCAAGAGCGGTAACGTCGCCATCGTTTGCAACTTCAATCGGAACGTTTCCGAGCTCTTTTGCGATGTCTGTGTAGATGTTCTTAACAACCTTTTCAAATGCTTCGGGGTTTTCATTTTTTACTTTGAGGAAGAGGGAGGACGTCATAATGCGGTTGCCGATAACAACGCCTGCCGTGGAAACGCCGATGCCGTCTACGCGGGGCATTTTGGAAGCGGCTGTTTTCATAGCGTCCATAATTCCTTCGTAATGGTACGTGGGGTCGTTCTGAAGTTTGGGGAACCAAACAACTTCTTCGGAATAAGTAGCTTCGCCTTCAACTACGGAGCTTACCTTGCGGTCGCTGCCGCCTGCGTCGAAACCGATACGGCAACCGTTAAGGTGGCGCCCAACGGGGGAAGCGGATTCTTTTGCAACGGGGGCTTCTTCTGCGGGAACGTGAATAACTTCAAAGGGGGCTTCATATACGCCGGACATAAAATCGCGGTCAAAATCGCGGTAGCCGCCCACAGAGTAGTCTGCTTTGATTTTATCGGCAATAACCTTGGAGCCTGCGATGATTATTTTGTAACCGCCGCGAGTCCAGAGGAGTGTTTTTACGATTCTTTCCACAAATTCGTGGTTTTCTTCATCGTGGCCTGTGCCGTCTTTGAAAACCTCAAACGTGTAAACGGAGGTAAGACCGTCATTTCTTTCGAGGCCGATGGTGATTTTTTCGCCGCCTGCGGCTTTAACTGCGGATTCAAAATCGCGGTATACGATTGACATCGGCATAAAACCGGGGTCGAGCGGTGCGTTAACTTTAAGCAACATAGATTTTTTCCTTTCCTTGCTTTTTTCTATATTATTTTCGTGACAGCGGTGTGCCGCCATCGCGAAAAATCATTCTATAATACAGTATAGCAAAAAAATGCGAATAAAGCAAGGCTTTTTGGAGGATACTTTTCAGTTTTGCAAAAATAAAATTGCGCGTGTTTGGCGGCGATTTTTACAGGATTTTTGAGTGAGCAAACAAATTGGGGAACACAATATTTTTTTGTGATTATTTTCAAAAAAACAACTAAAGGGGCTTCCCCTATCGCTAATGCTAGGGGAAGGCTCCGTAGCCGGATTTTTTACCAAAATAGTATTTTCTGTTCGCAAATTTGTTTACTCATTCAAAAAAACGTCGCTTTTCGTTTGTGTTGTTGACAGAGGTGTTGCAAGTGTGATATACTAAAAGAACAATAAATAAAACACCACGGAGTTAAACTATGAAAAAAATACTTGCAATAATATTATGCCTTGCCACGGTGCTTTCGCTTTGCGCGTGCACGTCGCTGAAAAAATATACCTTCGGCGGTTTTTCCGTGAAGTTGCCGAAAACGTTTGTGCCTACGGAAGACACGCCTTACGCCGCCCATTTGCGTGACGGCGACGTTTTCGTTTGGGCAATAAAAGACGATTTTGTGAATTTGAGCGGTTCCGAGCTTTGGTCGGAGGAAGAATATGCGAACACGCTTTATCAGCTGAACGAATCGAAAAACCCCACGCCCGTAACGAAAGAAAAAGGTGTTATTTATTTTGAATACAACGCATTCAGCGAGGCAAAACAGAAAACTTTTACATATTTCACCACGATGTACAAGGCAAACGATGCCTTCTATATGGTGCAGTTTGTCTGCGAGGATGCAGAATATGAAAGCTATAAACCGAAGTTTATAGAATGGGCAAAAACCGTTGACGTAAAATGAAGAAAACTCCCGATTTTTCGGGAGTTTTTTCATATCATATCTTCAAACTGTTTGCTTTCTGCCTCAAGTGGCTCGTCTTCCCCTGCATAACGCGCTATGGGGTAGGCTGCGAAGAGGGCGCGCGCCTTTTCGCTGCCTGCAAAATCTTCGCCAATTTCTTCAGGAGTGCGCGAAACGTCGAGCTTATAGCCGTGTTCGATTTTCTTTTTCAAAAATACGGTGTAAATATACCGTATTTTTTCTTTTTCTTCGGTAAGAGAACTGTATTTGGGCAGTTTTACCTTGTTTTTCTTTTCGGTTTGTGTTTTCTGCGCCTTGAAAAGCTCAAATTTTATTTGAAATTCGTCTTTTTTGCCCGAGGTGTAAATTTTATCTTCGTCTTTGCCCGTAAGGTATTTTAATTTATCTGAAATATCCTTATAGAGCTTTGCGAAAAATTTGCGGAGCGGGCCGAAAAGCCTTCTGCCGAAGCGGATTTCTTTCAGATAATCCATAAGCATTTTGAAGCAGACGAGCGCACACGCCGTAAACCCTGCGGCGGAAAGAAAACGCACCTCTGTGGCTTTTACCACGCCGTAGAGCACGGCAAAGACCACCGCCGCGACAAAACAGATTATGCTTATTAGCAGATACAGGTGTTTTTTCTTTTTCATAGCGCACCTCCGAGGTTTATGATGCAAACGTCGTTGCCCGCGCGGCGCAAAAGCTCTATTTTTGCGCCTATTTGCTCGTCTACGTATGCCGTGACGAGAATATACTGTGTGTTTTCGGTGTTGAGGCTTACATAATGCGAAAGAAGCGCCGAGAAGGACATTCCGTCCTCGGGTTTTATTTTCGCCATACAATCCATTATGTCGAGAAAGTGGTGTTTTCCGCTGTTCATTTTATACGTGAGAAAACGCTCTTTGCCCTCGCAGGCGCAGTTCGCCGCAAAGCCTATTCTGCCGCCCGCCTTTTCCGCTTCGTTAAGCGCCGTGGCGGCAAGGGCAAGCCCGCTTTCCATAATGTTTTCGTACGCTTCGAGCGTCATAAGCTCATCCCAATCCACGTGGAAGTTCAGGCACACGACAAAGCTGTAATTTCTGCAGAAATCGTAGCTGTTTACTTTAAGGGGCGAAGCGGAATATGCGCTGCGCGCCGTGGCTTTGTAGTTGATTTGCCGCATAGTGTCGCCGTAGCGGTAGTCGCGTATGCCCGCCAGCGAAAAAGGGTCGCTTATAAGCGCACGGCTCGTTATATGCTCGCCGACCATTGTGGTGACGGCGGGGAGCGCGGGCGCATTTTGCAAAATTTCGGGGTAGACTGTAAGCGATATGGGCGCGTCGAAGGTTATGGGGCTGCCGTTTGCAAAAACGGAAACGGTGTCGAGCGTGTACACGCCGCGGCGGTGGCACGTTATTTTGTGTGTGCGCCGTATCTGCATAAACGGCAAAAGGTGCACGCGGCTTACAAAATGCTGCATTTCCTTGTCGTTCTGCTCTCTGTCGTCTATGGAAAGCCCGCGGTAAAGGTAACCCTCTATATCCACGAAGAAAAGCGGGAATAGCGTTTTGTTATATACCGTTTCGGTCATATAGACGTAGTCGCCCGCAAAAGCCGCTTTTTCGGAAAATTCGCGCGTGTACACGAGCTTGGAAATGGCGATGGCGCGCAAAAGCTTGAACAGGCGGTATAGCCCGTAGGCAAGCGCCACGAACGGAGCTGTTTTCAAAACCGCTACGATGAAAAGTATAATTTTTTCTGCCATAAGCTTTTATGCGCGGTCAAACGCGGCTTCCGTGGGTACGGGAGTGCTTTCGAGAAGCTCTTCTATAATGCCCTTGGCGGCGTCTTTTTTGAGCTGTTCGGAGCCCGTGAGCACAAGCCTGTGCGCGAGCGTGGGCACGGCGGCTTTCTTCACGTCGTCGGGCAGGAGGTAGCTTCTGCCTGCGAGCAGGGCATAGCCTTTCGCTACTTTTAAGAGCGCTATGGCGCCGCGGGGGCTTACGCCGAGCAGAACACCCGCCGCACCCCTCGTGCGCTCTGTGAGCACGGAAATGTAGCGTAGCAGGTCGCGGTGCGCGAATATTTCCGCGTGCGCCCGCATACAAGCTAAAATATCCGCCTCTGTGGCAACGGCTTCCGCGCCCTTAACCTCGGAGCTTGCGCCGAAGCGGGCGAGGATTTCCACGTTATCTTCCACGGTGGGGTAGCCGAGGCTCGTTTTCACAAGGAAACGGTCGAGCTGTGCTTCGGGCAGGGGGAACGTGCCCATATTTTCCACGGGGTTCTGCGTTGCCACGACCATAAAGGGCGAGGCGAGCTTGTACGTTTTGCCGTCTATGGTCGCCTGGCGCTCCTCCATACATTCCAGCAAGCCCGATTGCGTGCGCGGCGTGGCGCGGTTGATTTCATCTGCGAGGAGCAGGTTGGAAAAAACGGGGCCCGGGATAAACTCAAATTCCGATTTCTTCATATTGAAAAAGTTTATGCCCGTTATGTCGGAGGGCAGGAGGTCGGGGGTGAACTGAATACGCCCGAAATTACAGCTTACAGAAGCCGCAAGGCTTTTCACAAGCATTGTCTTGCCCGTGCCGGGAACGTCCTCCAGCAGCACGTGTCCGCCCGCAAAAAGGGATATGAGCATAAGGTCTATTGCTTCGTCGTTGCCGACGATGGATTTTTTGATATTATTCTTTATGGAGCTTATTATTTTCTGCGTTTCCATTGGTAAATCCTTTCTTGAAGTGCCGTATATAAACAGTATAGCATATTTTTTATGCAAAGAAAAGGGTGTGAAGAAAAAACTGTTGACAAATATGCCTCTTTTTGATAAAATTGGTACATAAAATAAATAGAAGACGCAGGACGTCCTGCGTTGTTATAGGCATATGCCTATAACAACAATCTTTTGAAAGGAGGCGAACACAATGGCAAACGAAAAGAAAGAAAAATATGTACCCGCAGAAATGGAGATTATCAAATTTGAAGCGGAAGACGTTATAAGAACAAGCGGTTTGGAAACAGAAGAAGATGAATTTCAATAATCGACCCCAAAAAACTTAATAAGGAGCAAAAAAATGAAAAAGAAACTTTTAATTTCATTGCTTATTGCCGCTTTGGTGGTTTGCTCGCTTACCGTTGGCATTTTGGCAACGGATAGCGCGGCAGAAGGAACGGAAGGAATCACTTTCCGCATAGCGGCGGCAACTCTCACCCTTAGCGATTCCGTGCGCATAAACTTCAAGGTGGAAGTGCCCGAAAGCGCTGACGTGAGCACCCTCAAACTGCTCGTTTGGGAGGGTGTGCCCACCGATGAAGCAGGCAACGTAAGCTATACGAAAGACGCTACGTACACCGACTTCGTGACAGAAGACGGCAAAAAGGTACAGGATACAAACGCGGCTAACACAGACGTGTACCTTACAGAAAAGAAAAACGCCGTTACTCTTTCCGTGCTCAAAACAGAGGCGGCAGACACCACCTCCACGGGCAACGCGCGCTACGTTTTCCAATATAGCGGCATAGCGTCGGCGGAATTTGGCAAAACGGTTTATGCCTGCGCATACTATGAGGCAGGCGGCGAAACCGTTTACACAAAACCCATACGCTACAGCGTGGCAGAGTATATCTACAACAAGCAGAAAGCTGAGGCAGAAAAGGAAGAAGCGGATAAGGTCGCGGGCTTTGAAGCCTTGCTCGATAGCCTCGTGGCATACGGCAACGCTTCGAGCGTTTACTTTGCAGGGGAGGGCGAGCCCACAGGCCCCTCTATACCCACGGTTGTCATTGAAAATGACGGCGTAAGCACCACAACAAACACCGTGGATATGCACACCGTAACCCTCACGGACGGCACGTTTGCCGATGGGTTTACCACGGGCAAGTTCCTCGCGGGTGAAACGGTATCGTTCAGCGTTCCCGAGGGCTGCACGTTCTACGGCTGGAAAAAAGGCGAAACGTTCACGGAAATCACTGAAAGCTCAATCACCGTAATCGAAGATGCGACGTATACGCCCGTTTACGGCACAACGGGGCTTACCATTGATGAAAACGGCACGGTAACAGGCTACGATGACAAAGCCACAGAAGTCGTTATCCCCGCAAATGTAACGAGCATAGGCGCTCAAGCGTTCGAATATTGCACTCTTACAAGCGTAACAATTCCCGCGAGCGTAACGAGCATAGGCGAATATGCGTTCTCCAATTGCTGGAATCTTACAAGCGTAACAATTCACGAGGGTGTAGAAAGCATAGGCGATTTTGCGTTCAACGGTTGCGGCAGCCTTACAAGCGTAACAATTCCCGCGAGCGTAAAGAGCATAGGCGATTCTGCGTTCGGCGATTGCACAAGCCTTACAAGCATAACCGTGGCTGAGGGCCACACAGAGTATAAATCGGTAGACGGCGTGCTTTACAGCTACGACGGCAAAACGTTGATTTGCTACCTCGCAGGAAAGAGCGATACAACCTTTGCAATTCCCAATAGTGTAACGAGCATAGGCAATTATGCGTTCTCCTATTGCAGCAACCTTACAAGCATAACAATTCCCGATAGTGTAACGAGCATAGGCAATAATGCGTTCGCCGAATGCGATGCTCTTACAAGCATAGAAATTCCCGCGAGCGTAAAGAGCATAGGCGAGGGTGTGTTCAACTGTTGCGACGTTCTTACAAGCGTAACAATTTCCGCAAATGTAACAAGTATAGGCAATGGTGCGTTCGCCGAGTGCAGGGCTCTTACAAGCGTAACAATTCCCGATAGTGTAACGAGCATAGGCGATTATGCGTTCAGAAATTGCACGGCTCTTACAAGCGTAACAATTCCCGATGGTGTAACGAGCATAGGCGTTCAGGCGTTCTACGGTTGCAGTAGCCTTACAACTGTATATTACAACGGCACGGTAACGGGCAATACTGTGGCAAACTACAACTTTGGCACAAGCATAAAAATAAGCGGCTTTACGTTTGAAGCGAATACCGATAATACCGCATATACAGTTACGGGATATACAGTCAACGGCGAAAAAGACCCCACAAGCGTCAGCCTGACAATTCCCGCAACGTATAAAGATATACCCGTAACCGCCATAGGCGCCCAAGCGTTCCAATATTGCACCGAGCTTACAAGCATAGAAATTCCCGATAGTGTAACGAGCATAGGCGCTTCTGCGTTCGAATATTGCACAAGCCTTACAAGCGTAACAATTCACGAGGGTGTAGAAAGCATAGGCGCTTCTGCGTTCATCGGTTGCGGACTTACAAGAGTAACAAATCCCAAGAGCGTAACAAGCATAGGCGAGGGTGCGTTCGCCGAGTGCACGGCTCTTACAAGCGTAACAATTCACGAGGGTGTAACGAGCATAGGCAATTATGCGTTCTTCTATTGCAGCAACCTTACAAGCGTAACAATTCACGAGGGTGTAACGAGCATAGGCGATTCTGCGTTCTCCGAATGCGCGGCTCTTACAAGCATAGAAATTCCCGAGAGTGTAAAGAGCATAGGTGCTTCTGCGTTCTCCGGTTGCAAGGCTCTTACAAGCGTAACAATTCACGAGGGTGTAGAAAGCATAGGCGATAATGCGTTCCACGGTTGCACAAGCCTTACAAGCGTAACAATTCCCGCGAGCGTAACGAGCATAGGCACTCAGGCGTTCTACGGTTG
Organism: Clostridia bacterium; assembly: GCA_017463815.1. Classification (GTDB taxonomy): domain Bacteria; phylum Bacillota; class Clostridia; order Oscillospirales; family CAG-272; genus UMGS731. The sequence goes on from JAFTOK010000016.1 coordinate 8,355, forward strand.
CACAAGCCTTACAAGCGTAACAATTCCCGAGAGTGTAACGAGCATAGGCAATGGTGCGTTCGCCGAGTGCACGGCTCTTACAACGATAAACTACGCCGGCACGGAAGCGGAGTGGGCTACACTTTCCGCAAACGCGAGTGTTCCCACGGGTGTTACGGTAATTTGCTCCGACGCAACAATTACAACAGAATAAACCAAAAAAACAACCCCGATTTCTCGGGGTTGTTTTTTTACGCTTCTTCTTCGTCGAGGTCTTCGAGCTCGTCTTCGTCGATGATAGCCATAGCAGCCATCTTCGCTTCGTATTCTGCGCGGAGCTCTTCTTCGAGTTCAAGGTATTTCTTTGCGTAAGCTTTTTCAAGTTTTTTCGTGATTTTCTTTTTGAGTTTTGCTTTCTTGCGTGCGCTTACGATAAGACCTACCGTACCTACAACCGCAACTGCGCTGAGCGCAACTGCGAGAGCTTCAAACTGCGTGCATTTAACGTTGATGTGTACATCTTTCTTTTTCATTGTTTCGATGCAATCTTCTACGTTTGCCATAATTTTGTTGTTTTCCATATGAGCACATCCTTTCAAAAATATTATTTACTTGATTTTTTTCCTCTATACCGAGGAGTGTTTTTTGCCATCTTTAAAAATACAAAAAACCTTATTATTCCGAACAAGCACGCCGCCAGAGCGAGCAAGCTTATTCCAATAATCATTTCAGGGCCGAAAAGAGCCGCCGCAAACGCGAGCGATTCGCTTTTTTCGACATACAGCTTTGTCACGAGGTTGCAGGAGGCTATTTCTTCGCCGCCGCGAAGCAGGCGAACCGTGCCCACGACCGTGCCTTTTTCCACGGGCGCTGTGAGCTCCTTTGCCGTTATTTCAAATTCCTGCGTGACCTCGCTTGCCACGTCCGTATCGTGCGGCAAAAACGCATAGAGCGAATCTTCCGGCACGACCACCACGAAGTTGCTACCGCCCGAAAGCTTTACGGGGATTTCGCCGAAAATCTGCGATTTATCGAGCACCTTCAGCGTGGTGTATTCATCTGCCGCCCAGTTAAGCAGTTTTTTTACGTCATTATAAGCGGAAATTTTGTTGTCTGTGTTTTCGTACGCGCCCGAGCACATACAAATATACGTAAGCGAGCGGTACGTTGTGGAAGAAATAAGGGAATAGCCGCTTTCTTCCGAATATGTAAAGGAAACTCCGCTCGGCGAGGGCGAGCCTTGCTTGGGTTCCCAATAGTAATCCTGGTATATCCACTTGGAAAGGAACGCGTTGCGCGTGTAGACCGTTTCCGAAATGGGCGCATCTATGGTTTCGGGTTTGTAGCGCGTGGTGTTCACGATTTCGGCTATGCGCGGGATTTGCATAGCGTATGCCGCGAGCAGTACGCCGTCGCGCACGGTGGTGTGATATGCGGAAACTTCCGCCCCCACGCCCGTAGCGCTTGCAAACGTCGTGTTTGTAAGCCCGAGCTCCGCCGCTTTTGCGTTCATCATCTTGCCGAAAGCGCCTTGCGAGCCGCCTATGTGGTGCGCGAGCACCGAGGCGGAATCTGTACAGTTGCCGATGAGCATTGTATAAATCAAATCCTTAACGCTCACGGTTTCGCCGACTTTTACGCCCGCGCGGAATTTATCGAGGTTCTGAAGCGAGGTGCTTGTGACCTCCAGCTCCGCAGAAAGGTCGCTGTAATGCTCCAGCGCCAGAATCGCCGTCATCAGCTTTGCCACCGATGTGGTGGAAATATATGCGTCGGCGTTATCTTCAAAGATAAACGTGCCGTTTTCCACGTTGTAAACAACGGCGTAGGGCGAGGCGATTTTGTCTTTATCATACATAGCCGCGTTTGCCGCGGGAGCGAAAACCGAAAAGAAGAGCAGAAGCGTGCAAAGCAAGCACGAAACCGTTTTTGCGATGTAGCGGCTTGTTTTCATTTGCCTTCCTCCGTGTTATTTCCCGAAATATTCGCGTATTTCTGCTATATTTTTTTGGATTTCTGCGGTGAGCGCCTCCAGAGAATCGAATTTGCGTTCCGCACGAATGAATTTGCAAAAATCAACGCGTATTTTCTTGCCGTATAGGTCGCCGCTGTAATCGAGAATGTGCGTTTCGCAGCCAACGTTCTTTTTTTCTTCATCTATTGTGGGGCGTATGCCTACGTTGGAAACGCCTGCATAAACCTTGCCGTCTATATGGCAGAGCGCGGCGTAAACGCCAAAACGCGGTACGGCGCTGTTTTCGGGTAAAATTTGATTTATTGTGGGAATGCCGAGGGTTCTGCCCAGCTTTTGCCCCTCCGTCACGGGGAGATAGAGCGAAAACGGGTGGCCGAGCAGCTTTTCGGCGCACTCTATGTCGCCTTGCTCTATTTTCTCGCGTATGAGCGAGGAGCTTACGGTGTCGCCGCCTATCCTGCAGGGGGGGATGATGCTTACGTTTTGCCCGCATTCCTCGAAATATTTTTTCAGCAGGGCAGCGTTGCCGGCCGCTTTTTTGCCGAAAGAGAAATTGAAGCCGCATACGGCGTGGCACACGCCGAGCTTTTCTATAAGCAAGTCTTTTGCAAATTCTTCGGGGGGAAGGGCGGAAACCGCGGCGAAATCTTCAAGTATGGCGTATTCGATGCCTGCCGCCCGAAAGTATTCGAGCTTTTGCTCTGTATCCGTGAGTATTTTCACCTTTGCCTTGCCAAGGTATATTTGCGGATGCACGCGAAACGTCCAAACAGCGCTTGTGTTTGCGCCGTGTTCTTTTTTTGCCGTTTGCAAAAGCAGCTCGCGGTGGCCAATATGCACGCCGTCGAAATTGCCGAGCGCACAAGAAATGCGCGCACCTTGCGGCAAAGCCGTTTCTTTTCCTGTTTTTAAATCAATAACCGTCATAAATTTTCCTTAGAGTTTGCAAAGTAGTTCCTATTAAATATCATATCCGCAAAACGTGATAATGTCAAGAAAAATGTGTTTAAGCACACAAATTCAAAATACAATACTATTCTAACATATTTCACTATAATAAAGCAAGAAAATATTTTAAGTTTTAATGAAATTTAACAATTTTTTTTGAAAAAACACCACGGTAAACCCCGTGGTGTTTAAAATCAATACTTCTTAAGTTCATCTCTTGCCCATTCAACCTGCATCTGCACGTTTTGGGGGCTTGTGCCGCCGAGGGAAATGCGCTTTTCAACGCATACTGCGAGGTCGATGGCTTCGTAGAGGTCGGGCTCGAAAACGTCGGAGAGTGTTTTGTATTCCTCCATTTCGAGCGTTTCGAGCGTTTTGCCCGTGGCTATGCATTTTGCAACCGCCGC
>JAFTOK010000181.1 GCA_017463815.1 Clostridia bacterium
CTGCACGGGCTCTCTCGGCTGCGCGAAGAGCAACGACGTTGTGGCGATGGTTAAGAAATACGCGGCAATGGACAGAATCGCGTTCATGCACATGAGAAATGTTAAGATCATGGAAGACGGCTCTTTCGAAGAACGCGCTCACCTTTCCTCTTGCGGCTCGCTCGATATGTTCGAGATTGCAAAAGCACTTGCGGAAAACGGCTTCTCTTGGTACGTTCGCCCCGACCACGGCAGAATGGTTTGGGGAGAAACGGGTAAACCCGGCTACGGTCTTTTCGACCGCGCGCTCGGTGCAACCTACCTCAACGGTCTTTTCGAAGCTTGCGAAAAATACAGCAAATAATTTAAGTGGAGTATAGAACGATGAACAACATTAACAAACGCATTACAGAAATCGGCGTTGTGCCGGTTATCAAACTCACAAACCCCGAGCGCGATGCAGCCCCCCTTGCGAAAGCTCTTTGCGCGGGCGGTGTTCCCGTTGCGGAAGTAACGTTCCGTGCGGCAGGCGCAGACACGGCTATCCGCCTTATGAAGGAAGCTTGCCCCGAAATTCTCGTTGGTGCGGGCACTGTGCTCACAACAGAGCATATCGACAAAGCTATCGCGGCAGGTGCAGAATTTATCGTAACACCCGGCTTCGACCCCGAGCTCTGTGCATACTGCGCTGAAAAGGGCATTGCCATTTACCCCGGCTGCACAACACCTACAGATTACCACGCGGCGCTCAAGTTCGGCCTTGAAGTGCTCAAATTCTTCCCCGCAGAACAGTCCGGCGGTCTTGCTAAGATCAAAGCAATGAGCGCTCCGTTCCCGATGTTCAAGGTTATGCCCACAGGCGGTATTTCCCTCAAAAACCTCAAAGAATATCTCTCTTGCCCCGTTATTTGCGCTTGCGGCGGCTCTTACATGGTAACAGCTGAGCTTATCGAGGGCGGCAAATGGGACGAAATTACAGAACTCTGCAAAAAATCTGCTGAAATAGTTAAGGAGGCCCGCAATGGCTAAAATAGTTACTTTCGGCGAGCTTATGCTTCGCCTTACACCCAACGGTTACTACCGTTTCTTCCAGAACGACCAGATGCAAGCGACATTCGGCGGCGGCGAAGCTAACGTTGCTGTTTCTCTTGCAAACTACGGTATGGAAAGCGTTTACGTTACAAAGCTCCCCAAACACGCAATTGGTCAGGCAGCAGTTGACTCTCTCCGTTACTTCGGCGTAGACACATCTAAAATCGTTCGCGGCGGCGACAGAGTAGGTATCTACTTCCTCGAAAAAGGCGCTTCCCAGCGCGGCTCCGTTTGCATTTATGACCGCGCACACTCCGCTATTCAGGAAGCAAGCAGAGAAGATTTCGATTGGGACAGCATTTTTGAAGGCGCAGATTGGTTCCACTTCACAGGCATCACTCCCGCTCTCGGTGCGAACGTTGTTGAAATCTGCCGTGACGCTTGCAAAGCGGCAAAAGCGAGAGGTGTGAAGATTTCCTGCGACCTCAACTACCGCGGCAAACTCTGGACACGTGCAGAAGCACGCGAAGCTATGACAGACCTCTGTAAATACGTTGACGTTTGCATCGCAAACGAAGAAGATGCAAAAGACGTATTCGGTATCGAAGCTGAAAACACAGACATTTACGGCGGCAAGCTCAACCACGAAGGCTACAAATCCGTTGCGAAGAAACTCGCAGACACATTCGGTTTTGAAAAGGTTGCAATCACGCTCCGCACATCCATCTCCGCTAGCGACAACGACTGGGCAGGTATGCTCTACGATGGCGAAAATTACTGCTTCTCCAAATCCTATCACCTCCACATCGTTGACCGTGTAGGCGGCGGCGACTCCTTCGGCGGCGGCCTTATCTACGCTTTGCTCAACGGCAAAGATACACAGGGCGCTATCGAATTTGCAGTTGCGGCATCCGCGCTCAAACACTCCGTAGAAGGCGACTACAACCGCGTAACCGTTTCCGAAGTTGAAAAACTCGCAGGCGGCGACGGTTCCGGTCGTGTACAGAGATAACTTACCTTTCTTGAAAGAAAGGTAAGTAGGAGAACTTTCGTAAAATAAGTTCTAAAATAGAAAAATGCTCCCGCCGTTATTTCGGCGGGAGTTTTGAGATTGCTATAAATTATTCGGTAAGGGGGGGCTTGCTCCTCCCGAAAAAGGAACACATATGCTTGAATTTATAAAAGAACGATACAAAGATTTTGAGGTTATATCGTTGGAAAGCCCATATTTCGATGAATGCGTTGAGATTATAAACCCTCACAGAAAAGAAAATATAACAGTCTGCTATCACCCAGATAATGAGTGGGTGGATTTTACTGTGAAATGGTCTAAATACCACAATCATATCGACTCAATAGAAGATGTTATAAAGGAGATAGATGGAATTATCAACGAAACCGAAGTTGATATGGAGTTTTACAGAAATGGCGAGCCTTGTATGGGAACCGGCATAAAAACAGCCTTGCTGAAAAACCTCACGCTTGACAGCCTTTCACGCGAGCTTCGTATATACGACTATTTGCTGAACACGACCTTTACAATTCGCAGCTTCAGCGGAAAATACGATATGGACGGTTGCATTGAAAAGGTTGACGGAAAGTATACGTTAATTTTGGAATAAAAAATCCCGCCACAGCGGGATTTTGTTTTTATAAATAGGGTGCCTGCGGTAGGGGACGGTACCCTCGACGTCCCGAAAAGTCAGCGCATAATTTTGCCGATTGCCGTAAGGGAGGGGCTTGCTCCTCCCGTTTTTTACCCCAAAAGTACGTCGGACACGAGCATCACGCAGAAGCCGACGAGCAAGGCGTACGTCGCGCCGCGCTCGCTGCCGTGCGCGTGCGTTTCGGGTATCATCTCGTCGCTGATTACGTAGAGCATTGTTCCGCCCGCGAAAGCAAGAGCGAAGGGAAGAATAGAGGAAGCGAGGCTTACGGCGAAATAGCCGATGAGCGTGCCTACGACCTCCACAAGCCCTGTGAGCATAGCGCAAACGAAGGTTTTGCGCGGTGTTACGCCTGCGGCAAGCATCGGCGCGATTATAACCATACCCTCGGGTATGTTCTGGAGGGCGATACCGCCCGCAATCACCAGCGCTTGCGATGTGTTGCCCGAGCCAAAGCCCACGCCCGCCGCGATACCTTCGGGCAGGTTATGTATGGCAATAGCTGTTACGAAAAGCAAAACTTTACTTAAGTTTGCGTTGTGGTGCTCCTCTATATCGGGGCCTACGAGTTTGTGCAGGTGCGGCACGAGTTTATCTATAAGGTTAAGGCACAGCGCGCCCACAAAAATGCCCGCGATTGTTATGAGCAGACCGTATTTGCCGCCGTATTCGAGCGAGGGCAAAATAAGCCCCAGCACGGCCGCCGCGAGCATTACGCCCGCCGCAAAGGCAAGCACGATATCTGAAAATTTATGTGATGCTTTTTTGAAAATAAAGCCGATGAGCGAGCCGATAACCGTTGCACCACCCACGCCAAGCGCGGTTAGCAATACAAGTTCCATAGAAAAGTCCTCCTTGAAAGTAGGTTTTTCTTTATAATAACACAATAAACGACAGATGTCAATAATACAAACAACGGATTTTCTTTTGCAATATTTATTGCAAAGTTTGAGATATTATGTTATTATAAAGAAAAACTCTATAAGAGGTGCTTTATGAACGGATATTGGATTGCTACCGTGCAGAAACCCACGGAAACCGCTTTTTATAATTTCACAAAAACTTTTACGCTTGAGAAAAAAGCAAGTTCTTTCGTGCTGAACGTCAGCGCGGATACACGCTACAAACTTTACGTGAACGAAAATTTCGTTTGCGAGGGTCCGTGCCAAGGCGGCGAGGACGTGCAATATTTTGAAAGCGCGGACGCGGCTGAATTTTTGCACGCGGGCGAAAACACGGTGCGCATATACGTGCAACACATCGTTGGGGAACTTTTCCTCACGGAATACCGCAGGGAACAGCCCGCCGTGTGGTTTAAATCCACGGTAAAATTCGAAAACGGCGAAGAAACGGAAATAGTCAGCGACAAAACGTGGCTCTGCGCAGAGGATTTGGGTGTAAAAACGCACGTTTGCAAGGGGATGCACACCACGATGCCCCCGAACGAAACAGTTTTTGCCGAAAAAGGCGAAAAGCCGCTCGAGGTTTGCGTGCTTTACTTGCCGCGCCTTGAAACCAAGTGCATAGACCGATATGGAGCTTCTGAAAAATACGTGCTTGCGCCGCGCCCCATTCCACTTTTTGGCGCGGGCGAAGAAAAAGAGCTTAAACCCGAGCGCAAGGGCGAGAACTTTTTTGAATTTGACGCAGAAGAATACACCACGGCTTATGTGCGCGTGCGCTTCAAAGCCCCCAAAGGCTCTGCCGTGCGCGTAATATACTCCGAATGCCGCGCTTTCGAGGAGCATTACCTCGACGAGGACGGCGACCCGCACGTGCGCACTGTTAAAAAGAACCGTGACGATGCGGAGGGTGCAATATTCGGCGCTTACGACCTGCTTTACGGGGCAGGGGAAACACGGGAGCACACATTCTTCTGGTTCCGTTCTTTCCGCTATATCCGTGTGGAATGCGATGAGCCGTTCGACGTGCAGATTTTCGCCGCGAGATACGTTTACCCCTTTACAAAATTTGCGTGCGGCGAAGGCGTGGGTAATTTTGCGTCAAACAAAAAATACCTTGACGATATGTGGAAAATAAGCATAAATACCGTGGAATGCTGCACGCACGAAACATTTGTGGACTGCCCGTATTACGAGCAGGGGCAGTATTCTATGGACGGTATGCTGGAATCGCTCTTTGCTCTGCGCCTTTCCAACGACACGTCTATGCCGAAGAAGTTTATAGAGGACCTTGGCCGTTGCCAGAACGCAGAGGGGCTTGTGCCCGCGAAAGCGCCGTGCACTTTCGACCAGCTCATACCCACGTTTGCAATGTTCTGGGTTATGACGGTGCGCGAATACCTGCGCTACACGGCAGACGTGGCGTTTGCGAAGAAATACACGGGCACAATCGACAAAGCGCTCGAATGTTTCAATTCTTTCATAGACGAGCGCGGTATTGTGGGCGAAACGCACTATTGGAACTTTATAGACTGGGTGCCCGAATGGAGCAAAAACGGCTCTATTGACGAGGGCAGAACCACGCTCACCGTTTACAGTATGATGTATGCGGCGGCGCTTTCCGATGCCGCAGAGGTTTGCAAAATCTGCGGAAGACCAGGGCTTGCCGAAGAGTACAAAACGCGCAGAGAGGCGCTTATTTCCGCTATAAACGCCCACTGCTACGATGTGGAGAAGGGAATGTATACAGACGTTCCCGGCAGACGTCTTTTTAGCCAACATACGACGATTTGGGCGGTGCTTTCGGGCTGTGTTTGCGGCGAGGCGGCAAAGGGACTTATAGAGCGTACATTCTCCTACAATGACGTGAGCCTTACCACATTTTCTATGAACTATTTCACGTTCCGCGCGCTCGAAAAAGCGGGAGTTTACGAAAAATATGCCCCCACCGTTTTTGAGGGATGGAAGAAGATGGTGGATATGCACTGCACAACCTGGTGCGAAAACCCCGACAGCCCGAGAAGCGAGTGCCACGGCTGGAGTAGTACTCCGATGTATGAAATTTCCGCTATGGTGCTTGGTGTTTACCCTGCGGCAGACGGTTTTGCGAAAGTGAAAATCGCGCCCGTGAGCGTGCCCGAGGGCTTCCGCGCAAGCGGCAGAGTGCCGATTCCCGAAGGCTATATCGACGTTGCCGTTTCCCGCAAAGGCGGTAAAATGAGCCTTTCCGTGAGCGCTTCGCGTGAGCTCGAAATGGAAATCGTGCTCCCAAAAAGTGAAAGAGTGGAAGTGCGCGCGGCGGAATATTTTGCCGAGGCGGCGGTTTAACAAGATATGAAAAAGAAAATTCAACAGATTGTAATAATTCTCGCCTCGCTTGTTATGGGGGTGGCAATCGGCATTTCTATAATGACTTTTTTGATTTCCTACCTCGGAGAAGATTTTTCCTTTGGCGAATATATGCTATATCTTTGCGGATTTTTGCTCCTGTTTTACGCCGTTTATTTTGTGCATATAATCGCGCACGAGGCGGGGCACTTGATTTTTGGTTTGCTTACAGGATATAAATTTTGCTCCTTCCGTATAGGCAGTGCGATTATTGTGAAAGAAGACGGGAAATATAAGCTAAAAAATTATTCTCTCGCGGGCACGGGCGGGCAGTGCCTTATGGCTCCGCCCGAAATGCGTGAGGGTAAGGTGCCGTATGTGCTTTACAACTTTGGCGGCGTGATTATAAACCTGATAATAGGTGCGGTTTGCCTTGTGCTATTCCTCGCTTTACCCGAAGCGACGTTTCTTTCGGTTGCACTTATAATGAGTGTGTTTATTGGATTTTTTACGGCGGCAACGAACGGTATTCCTATGCAGACAGGGCTTGTGAGCAACGACGGATATAATGCGCTCTCCCTTGGAAAAGATGAAGACGCTTTGCGTTCTTTCTATTGCCAGCTTAAAGTGAACGAGTATGTAACGAAAGGCGTGCGTCTGCGCGACGTACCGGAAGAACTTTTCGTTGTGCGCGACGGTGCTTCACTCGCAAACCCGCTGAACAACACGATGCTCGTTTTCACTTGCAACAGGCTTATAGATGAACATAGATTTGCGGAGGCACGCTTTGAGATAGAAAAACTGCTCGGCAACGAAAATGTGCTCGGAGTACACAAAAATATGCTTGTATGCGACCTTGTTTTCTGCAAGCTTCTTGTGGGCGAGGCAGAGAGCGCGGCAAATATGCTTGATAAAGGGCAGAAGCGCTTTATGGCGGCTATGGCGAAAAATCCGAGTATTTTGCGCACGTGGTATTCATACGCGTTACTTTTTGAAAAAGACGAGGCTAAGGCAAAAAAATACAAAGCTGATTTTGAAAAAAACGCGGCTGTTTATCCTTATAAGGGGGATATTGAAAGCGAGCGCGAACTTATGCTTGCGGCGGAAGAAAAAGCCGCAGAGAAGGAAATTTTATGAACATTATAAAATTTAACGTGGGCGACACGTTGGAAATGAAAAAGCCGCACCCCTGCGGAGAGCACAGATTTTTGGTGCTTCGCACAGGTTCGGACGTAAGAGTGAAGTGCTTGGGCTGTGAAAGGGATATGACTTTACCCAGATTGAAGCTCGAAAAGAATATTAAAAAAGTTTTTAATGAATAAATGCGACGATTTTTTGCCTGCTAATTTGTGGAAATTATATAAATTTACTAATTTTCTTTAAATTATTCGGGAATGCTCTTGAAAAAATCACAAAAAAAGTGTATTATATTAGTAAGAAGAAGGCAGACCGAAAAAAACGGACGGCTTGCGACGGAAGAGCCGTGTTGCCTCTGATTTGTCCGTCGAGAAAGTTGGCTAAGATATGCTTAAAATGATTGTTGGTGTAAAAGGCACCGGTAAAACAAAAACTCTTATTTCTATGGTAAACGCTGCTACCGAGCTTTCCGCCGGTTCTGTTGTTTGCCTTGAAAAGGGCACAAACCTTCGCTTTAACGTTAAGTATCAGGCAAGACTTATTAACGTTGACGAATACGCCCTCTCTGATGCGCAATCCCTTTACGGTTTTATCGCCGGTGTATATGCGTCCAACCAGGATATAACACATATTTTTGTTGACGGAACATACAGAATCTGCAACAAGAATATTGCTGAATTTGAAAAATTTGTTCTCGAAGCTGCTAAATTGGCAGATGAAGCTGACATCAACATTGTTATGACAGTTTCTATGCCCCTCGAAGACATCCCCGAGAGCATTAAACAATATATGTAATTAAAGAAGTTATATCCCAAGTTTAAGCGGTGATGCGAAGAGCATCGCCGCTTTTTTTCGGCGGGGCAGGGCAACAAAAAAACAGGCCCTGCGCCTGTAAGCTTTTGAATATAAAATGAAATAACCCTTGATTACTCTTTCACCGTAACCAAGGGTTATTTCTGTTCACTCTTGAAATCTAACTTCATATTTTCCTCTCTTTCTTTGTATTGCCTGCTGTAAAATCTTTTTTGGGAAACTTTTTCACATTGCTTAAGTTGCTTTGATTTAAATTTTCTGCTTAAAGATATGAATTTTTAGCGACCCCACAACTAAAAGGTTTATCTTTTGCTTCGATTTAAATCTTTTGTGTGAGTTTACTTTTTGGTTTAAAATTTAGATTTTCATTGGAGTATACCTCTTTTTTAGATTTGGTTTAAAAAAGAACTTAAGTTTTCATTGGAGTGTACCTCTTCTTAAAATTTGGTTTTAAAAAGAACTTAGATTCTCATTGGAGTATACCTCATATAGAATTTTCATTTTGCGTATGATTTTTTGATAGAAAACTAAACCGGAATTTTGGAATGCACCTCTTTCGTTTAAGGCTTATTCATTGAGTAAAAAGAAAAGTGAATTTTCGGAATGCACCTCTTCCATAGAATATAAAATGAATTTTCGTTTGAGTGGTACGTACCTTTATAGAATTGAGCTACTCGGATAATTTTAAAGAAATTGGAGTGAACTTGTGTGTTACTCTTTCTTTGTGATTTTATTATAGCACATAATTTTCGCGTTTTCAATTGACAAATTATAAGAAATGCACAATATTTTTTTGTGTAATAGGTAGAAGTTTGTGCAATATTATAAATTGTACTTTACAAAAAAGGGGAAAGTGTGATATAATATTCTTGTAGCGCGGGTTTTGTATAAACTTGCGCTCTTTTCTTTTTGTCTCTGTCCTACATAAGTATTGGTGAATAGAGAATATACATTTTTAAAAATATTTATGCATATATAGAATTATTATTAATATAAAAATTACATTCCCTTATGAATACTTAATGAAAAGGAGCAAAGTTGAAATATACCTTGCTCCTATGGGATATATGTTATTCAGCTTAACAAATTGGAATTTGTCATTCACAAATATAAGTATTTTTCATAACACGCCAAAACTAAGTTTTGTTGTACCTTTAATCTTTTGCCTGTATCCATAAATCCAACTTTTTCATAGCATCGCTTGTTTTTCATCAAATCTCCTGGAAAATCGACAAGGAAACACTTTGCATCGGGAAGTTCCTTTTCACAAAGGAGAATGGCTCTCTGGGCTATTCTTTTGCATTGCTTTTCAGGCTTGATATAAA
>JAFTOK010000182.1 GCA_017463815.1 Clostridia bacterium
CGCTTTTCTTTACGCTCGGTTTTTGGGGCGATTTTGCCCTGGACGGCATTATGGCGCTGGCGCTCTGCTTTGTGGCGCATTATCACGGCAGCGCGCTAAAAACTTTCGGCACTACGGCGATTTTTTTAGCGGTGTCTATGCTTATGGGTGGGGCGATGACGGCGCTTTACTCAAAAATAGGGAAATATCAGACTTATATAGAAATAGGCGGCAAGGTTCATACCGTTTTTGGCGATATGCCGCTTTGGCTTTTTGCTTTTCTCGCCGCTCTTTCGGCTTTTCTCACGTTCTTTTTACAAAAAGCGGCGCACAGAAAAATGAGCGCGCGTGTTTGCAGAGTTCGCATAACCTTTCCCGAAGGCGTGTATGAGTTTTCCGCGCTTGTAGACACGGGCAATATGGCGAGCGAACCCGTTTCCGGCGGGGCGGTGGTATTTCTTTCCGAGCCTGCGGCAAACCGCCTGCGCGGCAGAAGCCGCGAGCTTCTTTTTACGGACGCGGGCAGTGTGGAGGGCGAGGAGGCAAAGCTGGTACGTTTCATACCCGTGAACACGGTTTCGGGTTACACTCTCGTTTCCGCAATACGTCCGCAAAAATTTGAAATAGCGGCGAAGCGCGTTTTCGAGCCGCGAAACGTGCTTGTTGCACGCGATGGTTTTTCCGCAGAATACGGCGGTGCAGAGGCGCTTGTGCCTCATTCGTTACTATAATTTACAATGTGTTTTTTGGAGGTTCTGATGTTTTTTTTGAAACTTAAACTTAAATTTTTCGCCTTGCTCAAAAGGCTCGGGCTTCTCGGCGGAACTTACTATATAAGCAGTACGGAAACGCTGCCGCCGCCTATGAGCGCGGAGGAAGAAAACGAGGTTATAATGCGCCTCGAGGACGAACCCGAGCTGCGCCGCACTCTTGTGGAGCGCAACCTGCGCCTTGTGGTATACATAGCAAAAAAATTTGAAAACACGGGCGTAAATATAGAGGACCTTATTTCTATAGGCACAATAGGGCTTATAAAGGCGGCGAACACTTTCCGCGCAGACAAAAATATAAAGCTTGCTACGTACGCCTCCCGCTGTATAGAGAACGAAATACTTATGTACATAAGAAAAAACAGCGGAAGACGGCGCGAACTATCGTTCGATGAACCTCTTAACGTCGATAGGGACGGTAACGAGCTTTTACTTTCCGATATTCTCGGAAGTGACGGCGACACCGTGAGCGAAAGCATAGAAAGTGCGGAAGAGAAGAAGATAATAGAAGATGCCGTGAAAAATCTTTCGCGGCGCGAACGCGAGATAATAGAGCTTCGTTTCGGCCTGGGCGGCAGACGGGAGCTTACTCAAAAAGAAACGGCAAAAGCGCTTGGAATTTCCCAATCTTACATTTCCAGGCTCGAAAAGAAGATAATTGAGCGCCTGAAAAAAGAAATTTCGGGAAAAATTTAAACTTTTTTCAGAAAACACTTGCAAAATGCAAATTTATATGGTATAGTAAACGCATATGAAAATCTTTAAGTGAGGTGTTAAGCGATGAAAGCAGGAATACATCCTAACTACGTTGACGCGAAAATTATCTGCGCGTGCGGCGAAGTTATAAATACAAAATCTACAAAAGGTGACTACCACGTGGAAGTTTGTTCCAAATGCCACCCGTTCTTCACCGGTAAGCAGAAATTCGTTGATGCCGGCGGTCGTGTAGATAAGTTCAAAAAACGTCTTGAAAGCAAGAAATAATTTGATTTGAACTTTGTAAAGTGAGCGTGAAATCCGAGGGCGACTTTCGGGTTTTACGCTCTTTCTCTTTGGGCGGAATCTTTCCGCTGTTTCCGGGGATAATTTTATATGAGTTTTATTTTGAAAGGCGGTTTCTACTATGGCGGAAAATAATATTTTTGAAAAAGACGGCGGCACGCGCGCGGTGCTTGTTTCCGTTGTGCCAAAGGGCGCGGATGAGCGCGAATACGAGGTTTCGTTCGATGAACTTGCGCGCCTTGCCGATACGGCGGGGGCGGAGGTTTTTGCGCGCCTTACACAGCAGAAGGAAAACCCCGACGTGCGAACTTATATAGGCAAGGGCAAAGTGGAGGAGCTGGCGCACCTTTGCGAGGTGAACGACATAGACGTCGTTATTTTCGACGACGAGCTTTCCCCCTCCCAAATCAAAAATCTGGAAAACGACATAGGCGGCGACGTACGCGTAATAGACCGCAGTATGCTTATACTCGATATTTTTGCCCTCCACGCCGTAAGCGGCGAAGGTAAAACTCAGGTAGAGCTCGCACAGCTTAAATATACCGTGCCGCGCCTTACAGGCAAGGGCGCGGAGATGTCGCGTCTTGGCGGCGGTATAGGCACGCGAGGCCCCGGCGAGAGCAAGCTCGAAACAGACAGGCGCCACATAAAACGCCGCATTGCCGCGCTTGAAGAAGACATACGCGAAATGGCGAAAAACCGCGCCACACAGCGCGTTCAGCGCGACCGCACGGGTATTTTCAAAATCGCCATTGCAGGGTACACGAACGCGGGTAAATCCACTCTCCTCAATTACCTCACAGGTGCGGGGATTCTGGCAGAGGACAAGCTCTTTGCCACGCTGGACCCCACCACGCGCAAATTCACGCTCCCCGGCGGCGACGACGTTTTGCTTACAGACACGGTCGGCTTTATACGCAGACTGCCTCACCAGCTTGTGAACGCCTTCCGTTCCACACTCGACGAGGTTTCGTATGCCGATGCAATCCTTGTTGTAATAGACGCTTCCGACCCCGAGGCGGATGCGCAGGGCGACGTTTCTATGAAGCTCATTCACGAGCTCGGTGCAGAGGGTAAGCCCGTGGTGTA
>JAFTOK010000183.1 GCA_017463815.1 Clostridia bacterium
ATGAAAACGTGGGCAAGGGCTCGGCACGAAGCATAAAAGGCGTAAACCTTGCCGAAAGCCTCGCCGCAAATGCTGAATTTCTGGAAAAATACGGCGGGCACGAGCTTGCCGCAGGACTTTCCATAAAGCGCGGAAACATAGACGCTTTCCGCAAGGCTATAAATAAATATGCAAGCGAAAGCCTGGGCGGCAAAAAGCCCGAGGTGATGTTGGAGATGGAAACTTCACTCTCTTTGGGCGATGTCAACATACCCAATATAGACGACACAATGCGCCTGGAGCCTTTCGGCGCGGAAAACCCTCAGCCGCTCTTTGCCGTGGAAAACGTGCGCATCGCCGATATGGTACAGCTCAGCGGCGGCAAGCATACGAAAATGTTCCTCACGGGCGAAAAGGGCAGTGCCTCGGCACTTTTCTTCGGCGCAGACCTTAAGGCAGAGGGCTTTGAGGTGGGCGACATTGTAAGCGTGGCGGCTTCGCTTAACGTAAACGAATTCCGCGGCGACCGCACCCCGCAACTTATTTGCAGGGATATAGTTCTCGTGGAAAAATACGTAGATGAAGTGGCGGAAGCTGTTAAATATTTCGAGGACGTTTACTCGGGTGCGGAGGTTATACGCAAAGAAGATATCCCCGTGCGCGGCGAGTTTGCCGTTGTATATAAATTCTTAAAGAGAATTTTCCCCTCTGGCGGCGGTACGGTTTCCATAAAACGCCTTTCGGCGGAATGTGGGGTTTCGTACATAAAAATCCTTTGCATTTTCCGCGCATTTTTCGAGGGCGACATTATAAAATACGATAGGATTTCAAATTTTGATTTCCGCATAACCATTCTCCCCACAGAGGGAAAATCCGACCTTAACAAAACGGAAATAATGAAGGTTATATTAAGCAGAAATAAGTAAACAAGACAAGGAGCGGCATATGGCAGACATCGGTATTGAAAAACTTTTGCAAATTCTTGAACAGACGGGCAGGGTTTACGATTTGGAAAAAATCGAACGCGCGTATAAGTTTGCGCGCGAGCTTCACCGGGGTCAGTTCCGCAAAAGCGGTGAAGAATATATTATACATCCGATAGCTGTCGCGGAGATTGTGGCAAGCCTCGGCTTAGATACAGACTCTGTTTGCTCCGCTTTTCTTCACGACACGCTCGAGGATTGCTCCGATAAGGTGGACGCGGCGAAACTGCGCAAAGAGTTTGGCGGCGACGTTGTGGAAATCGTGGAAGGGCTTACTAAGCTTATAAAAATCCCCTTCGACGATAAAGAAGAAGAGCATATGGAAAACCTGCGCAAAATGTTCCTCGCTATGGCGAAGGACATCCGCGTGCTGATTATAAAACTCGCCGACAGGCTTCACAATATGCGCACGCTTGCGGCACAGCCCGAGCACAAGCAGCGCAGAATAGCGCTTGAAACAATGCACGTTTACGCGCCGCTTGCGCACAGACTCGGTATGCAGAGAATAAAGCAGGAGCTCGAAAACCTTGCCATTTCTTACCTCGACCCCATCGGTTACGCGGAAGTAAGCGGCGATATAGAGCGTAAATATGGTTTTAACAAAGATTTTATCGAAAAAATCAAAGAACAAATAAAGCAAAAAATGACGGAAGCGGGCATAAAATGCCACGTGAAAGGCAGAGTAAAATCCGTTTACAGCGTGTACCGCAAAATGTACAACCAAAACAAGAGCTTCGATGAAATTTACGACTTCTACGCCGTGCGTATTATTGTTAATACAGAGCTTGAATGTTATACGGCGCTCGGTATTATACACGATATTTACCATTCCATTCCCGGCAGATTTAAGGACTATATCTCTTTGCCGAAGCCAAATATGTACCGCTCGCTCCATACCACGGTTATCGGGCGCGACGGCATTCCGTTTGAAGTGCAGATAAGAACGTGGGAAATGGACCACGTTGCCGAATACGGTATCGCGGCGCATTGGAAATATAAATCGGGCGACAAGGCAAACGATGACATAAGCCAGAAACTCGAATGGATTTCCAAGCTCGTGGAAAACGAATCGAGCGTGAAAGACCCCGATGAATTCCTGACGGCGCTGAAAATCGACATTTTTCAGGACGAAACGTTCGTTTTCACTCCCAAAGGCGACGTTATACCGTTGCCGCAGGGTTCTAACTGCATAGACTTTGCCTACCACATCCAC
>JAFTOK010000017.1 GCA_017463815.1 Clostridia bacterium
TCTATTTCCAATTCTAAGGAGGGTGCGATATGAAAAAATCTTGGATTAGCTTTATTTGCATACTCCTTTGTGTGCTTATTCCTTTCTCTGCGGTGGCATCGGTAATATTTTTCGTGCCTTCGCAGTTCGGGCAGACCTTTCTCGGTGCGCTAAGCACGAAAATGGACAGAATTTCTTCTGTAGACGAGCCGAAAATAATTGTAGTCGGCGGTAGCAGCGTGCCATTCGGGCTTGATTCTAAGCTTATGGAAGAAATGCTCGGTATGCCCGTGGTAAACTTCGGTCTTTACGCAACGCTCGGCACGAAGCTGATGCTAGACCTTTCCGAAGAGTATATCGGCGAGGGCGATATAATAGTTTTAGCCCCCGAAACCGATGCGCAAACGTATTCGCTCTTCTTTGGTGCGGAAGCGGCTTGGCAGGCGGCAGACAGCGACCTTTCCTTGCTCCCGAAAATAGCGGCGGACAATTTCGGCGCGATGTTCGGCGCCGCGTGGAAATACGGCGCGCAGAAGCTGAAATATTACATCGCTGACCCCGAAAATCCGCTTTCGCCCGACGGCATCTATCGTGCGGATTCTTTCGATGAATACGGCGACATAGTTTATCCGCGCGAATACAACAAAATGGCGCTTATGTACGACAGCACGCTCGAAATCAAGCTTTCTGCGGATATTATAAGCGAAGATTTCGTGGATTACGTAAACGCATACGTTGAAAAAGCGGAGAAGAAGGGTGCAAAAGTGCTTTTCTCCTTTGCGCCGATGAACGATGCGGCACTTGCGGCAGATACCACTCTTGAAAGCCTTGCGGATTTCGAGAGCTACATTGCCGAAAATTTCGATGCAGAGCTCATAAGCAACCCTAACAACTACATCTACGAAAGCGGCTATTTTTACGACAGCAACTTCCATTTGAACGATGCGGGCGCTGTTATGCACACGGCAAACCTCGCGTATGACATAGCGGAATACCTTGGCAAGGACTTGCTCAAAGAGGTGGAAATACCAGATGTACCCGAAGTGCCCGAAGTTCCGGAAGATATAACTCCCGATTACCCGACCGAATACGACGAAAACGAAAAATATTTCGTTTTTGAAGAAAAACTTATCGGCGGAGAGCTTGTGGGCTACAATATAGTGGGTATTTCCGAGCTTGGCAAGGCGCAGAGCACGCTCACAACATCATATGCTTACGAGGGAATGAGGGTTTATGAAATATCCGAAAACGCTTTTGCGGGATGCGCGAGCCTTACGGATATTTATGTAACGGAGAATATCTCCAACATAGCAGACGGCGCTTTTGCTGGTGTTCCCACACTCAAAAAAGTGCATATTATGGCAACCAACCCCGACAATACGGCGGTTAACAACCTTTCCGGCGAGCTTTGCCGAGGAATGGCGGCAGATGCGAAATTCTACGTAAAAGCAGAGCTTCTCGATACCTTCAGAGGTAACTACTTCTGGGGGCCTTATGCCGACAGAATAGTGATGGAAGATATTGTAGTTAATGATGAACCGGTAAAAACAAATAAATTTGAATTTGTAATTATTTTTGCTGTTGCTACAATCTGTATTTTGTTGACTATTTTTATGATTAAAAAGAAAAAAAGAAAAAACAAATAATAAGTAATTGAAATCTCGCTTTCTTTGCGAAAGCGGGATTTTTTTCAAAAAACTATTGTAAAAATAAAGTTTTTTATGTATAATTGTAAAATAGCAATATATTTTCTTACACGAGGACTTTTAAAATGAATAAATATAAAGATTTTGATAATTATCTTAAAGAATATCCCGATGAAAATGGCTTTTTCGGCGAATACGGCGGCTCTTATCAGGCTAAAGAGCTTATAGAGGCCTTCAAAGAAGCAGACGACGCATATGAAGCAATCTGTCATTCCGCGCAGTTTATAAACGAGCTCCGCAGAATAAGAAAAGAATTTCAGGGCAGACCCACACCCGTATACCATTGCGAAAGACTTTCCAAGCTTTTCGGCAATTGCCAAATCTACCTCAAGAGAGAAGACCTTAACCACACGGGCGCGCACAAGCTCAACCATTGTATGGGCGAAGGCTTGCTCGCAAAATATATGGGCAAAAAGAAAATCATCGCTGAAACGGGCGCAGGCCAGCACGGCGTTGCTATTGCAACGGCGGCGGCATACTTCGGTATGGAATGCGACGTTTATATGGGCGAGGTTGACATCGCAAAACAGCACCCCAATGTTATCAGAATGAAGATGCTCTGCGCAAACGTTATCCCAGTAACGAAAGGCCTTAAAACCTTGAAAGAGGCTTGCGATGCGGCGTTTGAAGCATACCTTAAAGAATACAAAGACGCTATCTACTGCATAGGCACGGCGGCGGGCCCGCATCCTTTCCCCAAAATGGTAAGAGATTTTCAGTCGATTATCGGCATAGAAGCGCGCGAGCAGTTCCTTGAAATGACGGGTATTATGCCCGATGCCGTAACGGCTTGTGTAGGCGGCGGTTCCAACTCGCTCGGTATGTTCACGCCTTTCCTTGCAGACCCTGTTGAAATATACGGCGTAGAGCCCCTCGGCAGAGGCGCAGGCGTTGGCGACCACGCGGCTACAATGGCATACGGCACAAAGGGCATTATCCACGGATATGCAAGCTACGTGCTTCAGGATGAAAACGGCGAACCCTTGCCCGTTTACTCCATAGCCAGCGGCCTCGACTACCCCGGCGTAGGCCCCGAACACGCATTCCTCCGCGACGCGGGCAGAGTGCGCTATGAAACTGTTTCTGACGAAGAAGCGATGGAAGCGTTCTTCCTCCTTTCACGCTACGAGGGCATTATTCCCGCAATCGAAAGCGCTCACGCTGTGGCATTTGCTATAAAATACGCCAAAGAGCACAAATCGGGCTCTATTCTCGCGTGCCTTTCGGGCAGAGGCGATAAAGACATCGACTACGTTTACGAAAAATACGGCTGCGGCGAACAGTTTAAACTCGATTACGACGTGAAGTAATATATGCAAAATCGGCAGAAATCTCTCTGCCGATTTTGGTTTAATATTGAAAA
>JAFTOK010000184.1 GCA_017463815.1 Clostridia bacterium
GGCAAGCAAGGTCTTACCCGTTCCGGGAGGGCCCTGCAAAAGCACACCGCGCGGTATTCTCGCGCCGAGCTTGCGGTATTTTTCGGGGTTTTTGAGGAATTCCACGATTTCGCGCAGTTCTTCTTTTTCTTCGTCGGCACCTGCCACGTCTGAGAAGAGCACGCGTTTTTTATCCTGGTCGAGAAGGCGCGCACGGCTTTTGCCGAAGTTTGCCACACCGCCGCCTGCGCCCGTTTTCTTTATTATGAAAATATAGAAAACTATCATCAGCACAGACATAATCACTATGGGCAGGAAGTTGAGAATCCAAGAATTCTGCGAAGGCTCGGCATAATCGTAGCTTTCGAGGTTTGTGTTTGCGAGGTAAGGGTCAATATCCTCGCGGAAAGTGTAGAAATCAAGCAGGACGCGCGAAATTTTCTTGCCGTCCACGGTTTCCACGGTTAGTTTGCCGTTTGCTGCGATTTCAAATTTTTTAACTTGGTTTGTTTCGAAAAGCTCAATTATTTCGCTGTACGAAAGCTTAGTTGCCTCGTTAAATCCGTGCAAAAGCGACGTAGCCGCAAAAATCACTACGGCGATAAGCACGGCATACAGCACAATGGTTTTTATGTTTTTCTTCATTTTTTGCTCCGTTTCTGATTGTTTAATTTATTATTTGCACCTTTTGCCTAAAGTATCTCTATCATACCAAATATAATATGTTATTATATTGAAAAATTGTAACATTTTATCTAACTTATTATGAAAAAATTTTATTATTGGCAAGATTATATCCGTAATATGCCGCTTGCCTTGCCTTTGAGCGGCTTTTGTGTTATAATTTTATAAAATAATACAAAGCACGGAGAACATTATGCCAAACAGAATTATAATATGCGGCGGAAACGGTGCGGGGAAAAGCACGCTCGGCAAAGAGCTTGCATACGCGCTTAAGTGGACGTTTAAGGATATAGAAGATTATTATTTTCCCGCCAAAAACGCAGAATATTCTTATGCCAAAGCACGAACGTATGAAGAAGTTAAAAAACTACTGCTCGAAGATATGAAAAAACACGAAAATTTTATATTAGCCGCGGTAAAAGGGAATTACGGAGATGAAGTTGTCTCTATGTTTACCTGCGCCGTGTTCGTAAATGTGCCGAAGGAAACGAGAATGAAGCGAGTTTGGGAGCGTTCGTATAAAAAATTCGGTGAAAGAATGTTAGAGGGCGGAGATTTATACGAAAAAGAGAAAAGTTTCTTTGATATGGTTGAGAAACGCTCGGATAAAGATGTGATAGAGTGGCTTGATTCTGTGAATATTCCTGTTATTCAGGTTGACGGAACGAAAACGGCGGAAGAAAATATTGAAATTATAAAAAGAGAACTTGAAAAGGCTTCCCTTTTAGGGGAAGCTGTTCCGTAAGGAACTGATGAGGTGTCTTTTCACTAAAAACGCACCGCAAATAAAAATTTGCGGTGCGTGATATTTATTATAAATTGTATGGCTAAAGCATTTTAATCGTTTGGTATTGGCTTGTTAGGTTTAGGATTTCCATTTTTATCTCTGTTTATAGGTGTAGCCTTAAGATGAAACTTTATGCTTCTGCAAGGGCAGAACATATCCATTTCATATTTTTCTTTCATACCTCTGTATGTAAAGTCACCGCCACATCGGATGACTTCGCACCACGTAAACAGTTCTGTCATTACTCTGGGGCACATTCCCGCAGGACATTCATATGAAAAAACAAATTTGTCGCCTGTTTCTATTCCGAGTCGGCACTGAGAGGCGCTACCGTTAATGGCGGTTAACTCAAATTCCCAATCCTCTGTTACCCATTTTTTCATAATTATTTCTCTCCCAAAATTTTCTTTAAGAACTGACCCGTGTAGGATTTTTTGCATTTTGCTACTTCCTCGGGCGTGCCTTGCGCTATGACCGTGCCGCCGTTTTCGCCGCCCTCGGGGCCCATATCCACGATATAGTCTGCCGTTTTTATCACGTCGAGGTTATGCTCGATTACGAGCACGGTGTTTCCGTTTTCGCAAAGACGCTGGAGCATTTCTATAAGCTTCTGCACGTCTGCGGTGTGCAAGCCCGTGGTGGGCTCGTCGAGAATGTACATCGTTTTGCCCGTGCCGCGGCGCGAAAGCTCTGTGGAAAGCTTCACGCGCTGACCTTCGCCGCCAGAAAGCGTCGTTGCCGCCTGGCCGAGCTTGATGTATCCGAGGCCCACGTCGAAAAGCGTTTGCACCTTACGGTTGAGTTTGGGCAGGTCGCCGAAGAAGCCGAGCGCCTCTTCCACCGTCATATCGAGCACTTCATAGATGTTTTTGCCTTTATAGCGCACCTCCAGCGTGTCTTTGTTGTAGCGCTGACCGTGGCAAGCCTCGCAAGTGACGTAAACGTCGGAAAGAAAGTGCATTTCTATTTTCTTCACGCCGTCGCCGCTGCAGGCTTCGCACCTGCCGCCTTTTACGTTAAAGGAAAAGCGTCCTGCTGTGTAGCCGCGCGCTTTGGCATCTTTTGTCATAGCGAAAAGCTCGCGTATGTCGTTGAAAAGGCCCGTGTACGTGGCGGGGTTGGAGCGCGGTGTGCGCCCGATGGGGCTTTGGTCTATGGCGATGACTTTGTCGAGATGTTCTATGCCCTCTATACGCTCGCATTTGCCGCGAGCCACGCCCGCGCGGTTGAGGTCGCGCAAGAGCGTGCGCAAAAGCACGGAGTTTACAAGCGAGCTTTTGCCCGAGCCCGAAACGCCCGTAACACAGATGAACGTACCGAGCGGGAAGGACACCGTGACGTCCTTAAGGTTGTTTTCTTTCGCGCCCACAACGGTGAGGAAGTTGCCGTTGCCACGGCGTCGCTCTGCGGGAATGGGAATTTCCAGCTTGTGTGAAAGGTATTTGCCCGTGAGGGAATTTTCGTTTGCCATAATTTCCTCGGGCGTGCCGCACGCTACGATATTGCCGCCGTTTATGCCTGCGCCCGGGCCCATATCCACGATATAGTCGGAGGAAAGCATAGTTTCTTCGTCGTGCTCAACGACGATAAGGCTGTTGCCTGCATCGCGCAGTTTCTGTAGCGTGGCGATGAGCTTGCCGTTATCGCGCTGATGGAGCCCTATGCTCGGTTCGTCGAGGATATAGAGCACGCCCACAAGAGCCGAGCCTATTTGTGTGGCAAGGCGTATGCGTTGAGCCTCGCCGCCCGAAAGCGTCGCCGCCTTGCGCGAGAGCGTGAGGTATTCAAGCCCCACGTTTTCGAGGAAGCCGAGGCGTGCGCGGATTTCTTTTAAAATCTCGCGCGAGATTTTTTCTTCCGTAGGGTTAAGTTCGAGGTTGTTTACAAAGCGGAGCGCCGCCGTCACGTTCATAGAGCAAAAATCGTGTATGTTTTTGCCGCCTACGGTAACCGCCAGCACATCGGGGCGCAGGCGCTTGCCGTGGCACTCGGGGCAGGGGGTGAAATCCATAAATTCATCGTAATATTCGCTGTTCCCGAGCGCTTTGCGCTGTTCTATCATACGGATAAGGCCGAGCCATTCCACGTCGCCGCTTTTTACTTTTCCGTCGAAAACGCGTGTAACGAAATACGTTTTGCCGCCCGCGCCGTACATAAGCGCGTGGAACGCTTCATCGGAATATTCGCAGATGGGCGTGTCTATGGTGAAGCCGTAGTCTTCGCCCACCGCTTCGTAAAGCGGGCCGTACCAGCTTTCCTCGTAGACGGATTTGAAGCCGTTAACCACGATTGCGCCGCCGCGCAAGGAAAGGGAACGGTCGGGTATGATTTTCTCCGGGGAAAGGTTTTGAAGCTCGCCAAGGCCCGCGCAACGGGGGCAGGAGCCGAACGGCGCGTTGAAGGAGAACATACGCGGTGAAAGCTCGCCGATGCTTACATTGTGTTCCTCGCACGCGTATTTTTGCGAAAAGCGAAGCTCTGCGCCACCGTCCATAGGTATGACGGTTATAAGCCCGTCGGAAAGGGAAAGCGCGGTTTCCACGGAATCGGAAAGGCGGGAGCGTATATCGCCGCGCATAACGAGCCTGTCCACGATGACGTCGATATTGTGCTTTTTGTTTTTGTCGAGCGCGGGGACTTCTTCCAAAGGATAGATTTCGCCGTCTACGCGCACACGGGCAAAGCCCTGTTTGCGCGCGTTTTCAAAAACTTTTTCGTGCATACCCTTTTTGCCGCGCACGACGGGCGCGCCGAGCATAAATTTCGTACCCTCGGGCATTTCCATAATGCTGTCGATAATGGCGTCTGTCGTGGTCATACGAATCTCTTTGCCGCAGATGGGGCAGTGGGGCACGCCTATGCGCGCGTACAGCAAACGGAGGTAGTCGTATATTTCCGTAACCGTGCCCACGGTGGAGCGCGGGTTGCGGGAGGTTGTCTTCTGGTCTATGGAAATGGCGGGGGAAAGCCCGTCTATAAAATCTATGTCGGGTTTATCCATCTGCCCTATGAACATACGCGCATAGGAGGAGAGGGACTCCACAAAGCGGCGGTGACCCTCCGCATAGATTGTGTCGAACGCAAGCGAACTTTTGCCCGAGCCCGAAAGACCCGTGAAAACCACGAAAGAATCGCGCGGGATTTTGAGCTCCACGTCTTTAAGGTTGTGTTCTCTTGCACCTTTTATGTGTAAATATTTTGCAGACATAATAATCCTTTCGGCGCGCATTTGTATACTAAATGCGCGAATGAATAAAGAATAATGAATAATGAATAATTTCGGAAGAAAATCGCGCGAGATTTACGCGTAGATTACTTTATCTTCGCTATGCTGTCGCGAAGGAATGCGGCGCGCTCGAAATCGAGGTTCTGCGCGGCTTCGCGCATCTCTTTTGTGAGCTTTTCGCGCAGGGCTTGTTTTTGCTTGGGCGAGAGCTTTTTCTCTTTCGCTTTGTTGATGTCGTCCTTGGAGGACATATCTATAACGTCGCGCACTTCTTTTATAATCGTTTTAGGCACTATTCCGTGCTCTTTGTTGTACTGATTCTGAATTTCGCGGCGGCGGTTTGTTTCCGCTATGGCACGGCGCATAGAGTCTGTAACCTTGTCCGCATACATTATAACCGTACCATTCTCGTTTCGCGCGGCGCGCCCGATTGTCTGCACGAGCGACATTTCGCTGCGCAGAAAGCCCTCTTTGTCGGCATCGAGTATTGCCACGAGCGAAACCTCGGGTATGTCAAGCCCCTCGCGCAAGAGGTTGATGCCCACGAGCACATCGAAAACGCCCAGGCGCAGGTCGCGTATAAGCTCCTGGCGCTCTATTGTATCTATATCGAAGTGGATATACCTTATTTTTATAAGGTTCATTTCCAAGTATTCGGAAAGGTCCTCTGCCATTTTTCGCGTGAGAGTTGTCACGAGCACGCGCTCGCCCTTTGCCGTGCGCTTTTTTATTTCGCCTATGAGGTCGTCGATTTGCCCCTCTATTGGGCGCACTTCCACGATGGGGTCCAGCAAGCCTGTGGGGCGGATGACCTGCTCTACAAGCTGTGTGGAATGTTTTTTCTCGTATTCGCCGGGGGTGGCGGAAACGAAAATGGCTTGGTTTATTTTGCTTTCAAATTCGGGGAAGAAGAGCGGGCGGTTATCGTATGCGGAGGGCAGGCGGAAGCCGTATTCCACCAAATTTTCTTTTCGGGCTCTGTCACCGCCGCTCATACCGCGCACCTGCGGAAGCGTGACGTGAGATTCGTCCACGAAAAGCAGAAAATCTTCGGGGAAGTAATCGAGCAAGGTGTACGGCGTGGAGCCTGCCTCTCTGCCCGCAAGCACGCGGGAGTAGTTTTCCACGCCCGAGCAGAAGCCCACCTCGCGCAGCATTTCAAGGTCGTAGCGCGTGCGCTCCGAAATGCGCTGCGCTTCTATAAGCTTGCCCTGCTCCTCGAAGAATTTCACGCGCTCTTTCATTTCTTCTTCTATTTCGGCGAGCGCCGCTTCGCGCTTTTCGTCGCTTGTGGCGTAGTGCGAAGCGGGGTATATTGCCACGTAGGAAAGCGAACGCAAAACTTCGCCCGTTACGGTGTTTATTTCCGTTATGCGGTCGATTTCATCGTCCCAAAATTCTATGCGCACGGCATTTTGCGAGGAGGCTGGCATAATTTCCACCGTGTCGCCGCGCACGCGGAATTTATCGCGCGAGAGCTCCATATCGTTGCGCTCATAGTTGATGGAGATGAATTTTCGCAGAAGCTCGTTACGCGGGCAGTACATACCGGGGCGCAGGGAAAGCACGAGGCTTTGATATTCCGCAGGGTCACCCAGGGTATATATGCAGGAAACGCTGGCGACAATGATAACATCGCGGCGCTCGAAAAGCGCGCTTGTGGCGCTGTGGCGCAGACGGTCGATTTCGTCGTTTACGGCGGAATCTTTTTCTATATATTGGTCTTTGCCCGGGATATATGCCTCGGGCTGGTAATAATCGTAGTAGGAAACGAAGTATTCCACGGCGTTTTCGGGGAAGAACTCGCGGAATTCCGCGCAAAGCTGCGCTGCGAGCGTTTTGTTGTGTGAAAGCACGAGCGTGGGCTTGCCGCATCGAGCTATAATGTTTGCCATAGTGAAGGTCTTGCCGGAGCCTGTAACACCCACAAGGCTCTGCTTTTTATCGCCGCGCAGAATGCCCTCTACGAGCGCGTCTATAGCCTGCGGCTGGTCGCCCATAGGCTCATAATTTGAATGTAAAATAAACTTATCCGGCATATTCGTATTCCTTTCTTTTTTCAGAGAGATAGGGCAAAATAACCCCAAAGAAAAACACTGTATCTGCAAAGGTTTATTAAAATAAAAATCTTTCGGGCAATGAAATAAATTCGTCAACCATATTTTCAAACATATGATTTGCGTTTTCCACGGTAGAATAACCGAATTTTAACGATAGTTTTGAATCCAAAATTTTAATATAACGAAAGCTCGGGTCTTTTTCTCCGTAAATCATATGAATTTTATTTCCCGTGAATTTTTCGATTCCTTCTTTGGTTTTGTGAAGATTTATCATAAGCGGCACGTTAACAGCCAAAACGTTTTTTATTATCGGATACATATATGCATATGAAACCAACATCTGCCCGCCGTTTGAATGCCCGAAGGCATTGACTTCGGCGATATACGGGAAGTTTTCTTTTATAAATTCAAAATCGAGAACGATGGCGTCTTTAATATGCATTTCAACGGGGTTGCCCGATACCAGAACGGAACAACCGTAATCACTGTGTATTTTTTGCGATATCCTTAAATATTTATCTTCGTCGCCGTAGATGCTTCCGCCGTTACCGACCTTGATAAAGAACAGCGTATTATTGCCGTGAATGCTCCCGTATTCTATTCCGTTTTTTGTAACAACCTTATCAAACATATTTAAATCCTTTTATCATAACGCAGATATTTTACCGTATAGTGTTATCGCAACAACATTATATTATATTTAATTATAAAAGTCAATAGAGAATAGGCGTTCGCATCATATTACAATGTTTATATATTTATCGCCCGCCACCAAAATATGCGCAGGGAAATTTATGCCCATAAGCGCAAAAGCGCGGGCGATTTCGTTTGTAGTAAATATATCATCGGGCGAGGGTATTGGCAAGCCTGCGGGGTGGTTATGCGCAAGCACGGCTGTGGAGGCTTTGTGCTCTATTGCCGTCTCTATTAGTTTCCGCATAGTTATGGCAGAGGAGTTTACCGAGCCTTCGTGCATTTTTACACAGTCTATAACTTTATATTTATTGTCCATAAGCAAAAGGTAGACGGTTTCCTTTGTGGTGCCTATGTATTTTGCTTTGAAATATTCGCCTATCTTTTCGATTGTCGGCAAAAAATGCCCCTGCACGCTGTTCGATTCCGCAACGTACCTCTGGGCGAGCGCGGGAATTAGCTTTATGAGCGTGGCGGTATGCTCTTTTACGCCGTCAACCTCCATAAGGTCGGCGTAAGATGCCTCGAAAACGCCCGTAAGCGAGCCGAAACGGTTTATGAGTGTGTGCGCGAGCTCGTTGGTGTCCTTCTGCGGAATGGCGTAGAAAAGCAGGAGCTCCAGCACGTTATGGGGCTCGAAA
>JAFTOK010000185.1 GCA_017463815.1 Clostridia bacterium
CTCGCGCGCGGATTTGTAGTTTGTTACACACAAAGGCTTACCGAGAACCTTCGCTTCCTCAACCGTTATCGGCTTGCCCTCGTGGCGCGACGGTTGCAAATATACGTCGCACCGCGCCATATATTTATACGGATTATCCGTGCGCGGCAAAAGTTTCACACACTTCTCCGCCCCCGCTTCCGCTATTAGCGCGCGGAGCTTTTCCGTGTACTCTGCCTCGCCTTCTCCTATTATATAATAGCGGACGTTTTCGCCCTCGCGGACAAGGCGCGCCACGGCGGGTATAGCAAGGTCAAAACCCTTTTGCTCGCAAAGCCGACCTACCGAAAGGAGCGCTGTGCCGCAAAAATCCTCGCGGTAATCGCACGGCTCTTTCGCTTTTTCACAAATTTCACGCTCGTTTATAAAATTTTCAATCGTTTCGATTTTTCCGCAAAGCTGAGGAAACTTTTTCGCAAGCGAGTATTCTATCTCTTTTGAAACGGTTACGATTTTGTCGCACCTTTCAAAATACGGCAAATACACCGCATCCTCGCGCGGCGGCTCGTCGTAATCGAAATGAAGCCACGCAATTTTCTTTTTCGCGTTAACCTTATCCAGCATATAAAACATCGTGTGGTCGCCCCAATAGGCGAGCGCCACATCGTATTCGCCCTCGTGTTTCGGCATTTTAGCCATAAGTTTAAGCCAAATGCGGTTTGCGGCATACGTGCGTGCGGGCTCGCCCTTTTTCATTTTTATAATATCGGGCAGAAGTTTCAGGGCAAAAAACGGATTTTTGCAGAGAAACAGCTTTTTTATTACGCCAAACGCATTTTTCTTCGTGATTTTGAAGATTTCCCCGTACTCACCCATTTCCGTTACTTTTATTTTCGGCGGAATGAGCGAAAGAAACGCGCCCTCGCGCGCGGCAAGCAGAAGCTCCACTTCATATTTATTATAATCTATTTTTTCGGCGAACGAGAGGAACGAGCGTTCTGTACCCGCCGCGTTCATAACGATACCGATTATAAGCATTTTGCGCATATAACACCTCATCCACCGTAAAAGGCTGCAAGGAATAATAAAATTATACCATATAAATTTATTATTGTCAAAATATATGGCATAAATACCGCCAAAACCGAATAAACATTAGCAAAAGCAAAAAAACGGAGGATGAGCAATGAATAATTTGTATAAACCGGAGGGTCGCCTTCTCGGCACTTCCGAAAACAGAGAATGTCTCTCTTGTGAGGCGGCGCTCGAGCGTGCCGCCGCTCAGGGCAAAATTTTGGAAAGCATAGCGCTCTATTGTGAGGACGGCGGCGAGGGCAAGGAGCTTTCTTTTATGCTGGGCAAAATGCGCGGCATTATGCATAAAAACGAGGTTGAATACACCAAAACGGGCGAAGAAACGAAAGATATAGCCGTTATAACGCGCGTGGGCAAAGCGGTTTGCTTTAAAATTCTGGGATTTGACGAAATAGACGGCGAAAAGGTGGCGTTGCTTTCACGCAAAGAAGCGCAGCGCGAATGTATGGAAAACTATCTTATGACGCTTGCCGCGGGCGACGTCATCGATGCAACCGTCACACACCTGGAGCCTTTCGGCGCGTTTTTGGACATCGGCTGCGGCATAGTTTCGCTTATGTCCATAGACTGCATTTCCGTTTCGCGCATTTCGCACCCGCGCGACAGATTTTTCACGGGTATGCAAATCAAAGCCGCTGTGAAAAGCATCGACTACGAAACGGGCAGAATTTATATGACGCACAAGGAGCTTCTCGGCACGTGGCAGGAAAACGCAGACGCCTTTTGCATAGGTCAGACGGTTTCGGGAATCGTGCGCAGTATAGAACCGTATGGTATTTTTGTGGAGCTTGCGCCAAACCTTGCCGGGCTTGCGGAATACCGCGAAGATATAGCGGCGGGGCAAACGGCGGCGGTCTACATAAAAAACATAATCCCCGAAAAAATGAAAGTAAAGCTTGTAATAGTGGATACTTTCCCCTCCCCCGAAATGCAGGAAAAACGGTTCGACTATAAAATCGAAGATGGGCATATTGAAAAATGGGTATATTCCCCTGAGGAATGTGCAAGGGTTATAGAAACTAATTTCTGAGCGTAAAAAAAAACAGCCAAGCGTTTTGCTTGGCTGTTTTGCCGTCTTTGTGCTGTTATGAAAGGATTTTTTTGCACTCAAATCTTGGCACACAAAGAGGGGGTAAGTAGCTTATTTTTTGCGTTTCGCTTCCGTGATTTCGCGGTTTATATCGTCGCAGAGCGAATCGAGCGCGTAACCGCGTTTTGCGGGCACGCGGAGCGCCTCTTTGCCGTTTTCCGTGAAAACGAGAAAGGAGGTTTTAATTTTCCCGCCGTCGGCAAGGGCGATTTCTTCTTCGTTTACGCACACGCTGTCCAAATCTTCATATACGAGCTGTGCTTCGTTCTCGCTTTCTGCCTCTTCTGCAAAGGAAAAGGTTTTCTGCGCGGCATATATGCCGTCGTTTGTAAAAACGAGCGCCGTTGCCGTATAGATGCTTGAACGGTAGCGCCTGTCGTCTTTGCCGCGGCGAAAGAGCACGTTTTCTCCCTCGAAAACGTAATCGCCCAAGGTGCAGGGTCTTATTCTGCGCGAAAGCATATGGGAAAGACCCGCTTCCTCTGCCGTTTCCGTGGCATAATTTTTTGTTTTCGCTTCAACAATTCCGTCGAGTTCGCTTTCGCTTGTGCGGAGCGAGCGCGGCACAAATGCCACGGCGGCACCGATACCTGCAATCAGAAGCGATGTAAATTCGTGATAAGGCAAGAAATACAAGCCGATAAATGGGCAAAGAAAGCATACAACACCTATTGCAGCCAAAACCAAGCCCACATAAAAATGCTTATCGTTGCTTTTAAAATATTTAATGTTTTTTTCGTAATTCATAATTGTCCTCACTTTCAAAAATGCTTTACACTTATATAGTGTCGATTTTTTCATTTTGGTTGGTTTATTTTTGAATTTTTTTTAAATTTTTGAAAATTTTGAAAATTATGTGCACATCTTTTACATCTATATTCTACCAAAAAGCCCCCGCAAGGTCAATAACCGCGTGGTTTAATAGGATTCTACCATTAGTTGTATAAATAAACTCGCTCCATAACAAAAGGCGGCAAAGACGTTTTGGCAATTATATTGTACCAAATATTTTTATTTTTTCCACGAAGCATTTAAAGAGCAAAAGTATAGTTTTGCTCTTATTTTCAAAGTTTATAGAAAAATTAAAGTATAATAAAAACTTTTAACTTGACACTCACACAAAATATGATAAAATTATAATAACAACATTCCCCAAAAAGGAGATTTTATTATGAAAAAAGATTTTCGCCCCGTTTCCGTACCGCTTGTAACGGTAGACCCTTATTTTTCAATATGGTCCTTTTCCGATGAGCTTACGCGTGAAGTAACCCGCCATTGGACAGGCACCAGAAACGCTATGACAGGCATAATAAAAATTGACGGCAAAGCCTTTGAAAGCGAATTTTATAAACACCCCAAAGGCTTCGGTTATGAAAAGGACGAAGAAAGCGATGCTGTGCTTGAAAAGCTTAACTATATAAGAAGCAGTATAGTAACTCC
>JAFTOK010000186.1 GCA_017463815.1 Clostridia bacterium
GTTGCGATACCGCTCATTCTCTGCAAATAATTGAGTGCGGTTCTCTCGCCCGAAAGAAGCACGCGGATATCGCCGCGCACAAGGCCTATTTTTTCGCCTTTTTTTACGTTATCACCGTCTTGGCAATAGAAAATAACCTCTGTTTTTTCATCGAGAAGCTCGAAAACTCTTTTGAATACGCCAAGGCCTGCAATAACGCCGTCCTGCTTGCAGATAAGGTCTACCTCACCCGCCTGATAATGGGGCATTACGGAATTTGTGGTAATATCCTCGCTTGTAATATCTTCTCTGAGCGCCTGCAAAATAAGCTCGTCTGCGTTCATCTTCATCGTTATATTATTCATTGCTCTTTCTCTCCCTTTCAATTGCCGCAAGAACGGCTTCCTTATATTCTTCTTTGTAGTTTGTATATTTAGATTCGTCGATTACGATTTCTTTATCGGCTTTTATTTCCGTGTATTCCTCAATAATGCGTTTTGCGGCTCGCTTTGCAAACACGAGGCTTTCGAGAAGCGAATTGCTAGCCAAGCGATTTCTGCCGTGAACGCCGTTGCAAGCGGTTTCTCCCGCCGCAAAAAGGCGCTCCATAGAGGTTTTGCTGTATCTGTCCACGTCTATGCCGCCCATAAAATAGTGCTGTGACGGCACAACGGGAATCGGCTCCTTTGTTACGTCGTAGCCCTCGTCAAGACAGTGCTGATAAATATTTGGAAAGTGCGTTTTTATTTCTTCCTCGGGAATGGGGGCGAGCGAAAGCCAAACGTGCTTGCTGCCCTCTTTTTTCATCTCCTCAAAGATAGCGTTTGCAACAACGTCGCGGGGCAAAAGCTCGTTTACAAACCTTTCACCTTTCGAGTTAAGCAAAATTGCGCCCTCGCCGCGAACAGATTCGGAAATAAGAAATTCTCTGCCCTCCTTTTCGGTGTAAAGCGTGGTGGGATGAATTTGAATATAGTCGATATGCCGGAGCTTTATGCCGTATTTAAGCGCAAGCGCGATGGCGTCGCCCGTAAGGTGTTTGTAGTTTGTGGAGTGCTCGAATATGCCGCCGATACCGCCCGTGGCAAGCACGGTATAATCCGCCTCAACTGCGGAATAAACGCCGTTTTCATCGTGTCCGATGATGCCGTGGCATTCGTTGCTCTCGCAAATCAGGTCTACCATCGTGTAATTTTCAATGATGGTAATATTTTCTCTATTTCGTGCCGTTTCAAGAAGATGCGAGGTTATTTCTTTGCCCGTTTCGTCCTCGTGGAAAAGGATACGGGGTTTCGAATGTGCGCCTTCCCTTGTATATGTAAATTTTTCGCCGTTTTTTTCAAAACGAACACCAAAGGTTACGAGGTCGGCAATAACCTCTTGGGAGGAGTGAATCATAATGTGCACGGAGTCGGGGTTGTTTTCGTAATGCCCCGCCTTCAGCGTGTCTTCGTAAAAAGAGTCGTAATCGTTCTCATCGCGCAGTACGCATATACCGCCTTGTGCAAGATAAGAGTCGCTTCTGCGCGCTTTATTTTTTGTTACTATAACAACGTTTTTTTCTTTTGGCAAATTCAGCGCACAGTAAAGCCCTGCAACGCCGCTGCCTACAATCAAAATATCCGTTCTCATTTTTCTCACCTCGCAAGCTCAAGCATTTTGTCGAGCGGAGCAATAGCCGCCTCGCTGAGTTTGTCGCTCACCACAACCTCATTTTCCTCTGTTCTGAGAACGTGAAGAAGATTTTCAAGGGTGTTGAGTTTCATATCCGCACAGCAAGGGCGTGTTTTGGGGAAATAGAATTTCTTTTCGGGGTTGTCCTTTTGGAGCTTAAATTCCACGCCCTCCTCCGTGCAAATGATAAATTCACCGCAGGAGCTTTCCTTTGCATAGGATATAATTTCAGACGTGCTTCCTATATAATCGGACAAAGCCAGAATTTCCGCTTCACATTCGGGGTGAGTGAGAACAAGTGCGTTCGGGTGGTTTGCCTTTTCCCATTTTACCTCTTCCACACTGATTGCATTGTGTATGGGGCAGTAGCCATCGTTGAGAATAATGTTTTTTTCGGGAACTTGCTCTGCAACAAAGGCGCCGAGGTTTTTGTCGGGAATGAAGAATATATTTTTGTTCGGCAAAGATTTCACAATGGAAATTGCGTTGGATGATGTCACGCAAACATCGCTTTTCGACTTGAGTTCAGCCGTGGAATTGATGTAGCAAACAACTGCAAGGTCATCGTATCTTTCACGCATTTCCTCGATTTTTCCCTCTGCGACCATATGAGCCATAGGGCAATCCGCCGCAAGGCTTGGCATCAGAACCTTTTTTTCGGGATTAAGTGTTTTCGCGCTCTCTCCCATAAAATAAACTCCGCAGAACACGATAATATCTGCCGTGCTTTTCTTGGCAATCTTTGCAAGGTAGAAAGAATCTCCCACAAAGTCTGCAAGCTCTTGCACTTCATCGGGGGCATAATAATGCGCGAGAATTACTGCGTTCTTTTCTTCTTTTAACTTTAGGATTTCTTTTTTCACTTGAGTTTTCATATCGACCTCGTGATAAATAGTTTTTTGTTTGCTATTATACCACGATAATTGTCACCTGTCAAGTTTACTGTAAAGTTTTTTTTAAGAAAATCGAAAGAAGATGGTTTTTTATATTATGAAAATATACGATATTCCTAAGCGAATATCCAAACTCGGTTTCTTTATTTTTAATTATATCACAAAAATTCAAATAAATCAGCCTTATTCGATAAATATCCCGCAAAAATTCTAAAATAAAGATGATATATTACAAAAGCCGTTTTAGCATATCGAAAGATGTGCTAAAACGGCTTTTTTCGGTTTATATCATATACTTAAAAAACGAAGATAAATCAAAAATAAAAAATATATTTGCCATATTGCTTATAAGAACCGCCAAAAATTGCGAAAGCGCAAAGATAAGCAATGCCGCCATAGTGTTCGGAGCAAACTTTTCAACAAGTCTGGTTACGGCAATAATCGCCAAAATCCCCGCAAAAGCCATCGCCACGCGTATGAGCAACACTTGCCATATGCGCAAGCCCCACAAGGGTTCTGGCAAAACCGTGCCCACGGCGTATTCACCAAAGGAGTTCAGCCCTATTCTCTCGTTAACAAGCCACAGGTCAAGCGCAAAAAACGCAAGGCTCACAAGCGCTGCAAAGGCAAACATAAGCAGCATTTTCCGCGCACGCAAACGCTTTCCCTCTTTCTTTCTGCCGAGCACCGATGCGCGCATTATCGGCGCAAATTTGCTTTCTTTATCCAGCATCGTATACGGAACAAGCACAAAAGCGAGCAGGATTACGCAAATATAATCTGCCGAAAGAGAAAAAAGCGCGTCCCATCCCGTGGCGTAAATAAGTTTTGCATCCACCCCCTTATCTCTCATCACACTCACTTTTGCAAGCTGGGCGTTGATGTCTACAAGAACGTCGTGCTTCAGCTCTTCTGCGCCAAGCTCCGAAGCGTATTCCAGGAATTTGTCGTGGTCTTCCTCCTCGCCGTCTATGTAGGCGTTCATATACGCTTCGGCTTCCTCTATAGCTTTTGCGCTCCTCTCGATTTCGCGTGTAACGTATGCACCCTGCGTGGGGTAACTCATATCTTCCATTTCTGAAAGATAGTATTTGTATACATTCTCATAATCGCTGTTCGGCTCTTTCACCTGCGCGTTCAATGTGAAAATTTTAAATATTACGAGCACAAAAACAAGTATAACCGTTTTCCCGCGGAAAAGTTTTTTCAGCTCGTAGAAAGCTAGGTTCTTTCCGCTTGCCGCACCGTTTCTTCCTCCTATTTTAGGGCTGTAAACGCCCTTTATACTCCGCATTTTTCGGAAAATAAGCAATGAAAGCAGCGCAAAAGCCGCCACGCCCAAAACGAGCACCGCAAGCATTATAAACGGTTGCGTTACGAACACGCCGAGCTTTATTCCGCTATACCTCGCCAGAAACGTGCCTTCGGTGAGCACGCGGAAGTTAAAATTGTAAAAAAGCGCGAAAATATCCGTTTTTGCCGCATCTGTCGCAACATAATCAAGCCCCACAAACGCTATAATGCAGACGAGCGCGGGAATTATTTTTTTCACGGCAAGCGAAACGCAGAACACCGCCACAGCCGCAAGCAGAGCCGCCGCAAACGCGAACAATACACGCATAACCATCGCTGTAAGCACGTTTATTTCATACGGGCAACGAATGTATGCGGCTATGCTCTGCACGGGCGCGAGAGCCCCGCCAAAGCCCGCGGCAAAAAGCGTGCCGAGCGAATAGCAAGCGCTGAAAATCAAAACCGAACCGAGCGCGCACGCGGCTAAAGCCGCAAGTTTTGCCACGGCAATTTTGCCGCGTTTTTCCTTTGAGGAAAGCAACGTGAGATTTGCGGAATATTCCGCAAATGCCAGATGCAAAGCCGCCCACACGCAGAAAACAAGCGCCGAGAGGTACGGGTACGGCGACATAAGCAAAGAATCATACCCTTTCACAGGCGTGACCTTTACGTTGCCCCGCAATTTTTCAAAACGCGCTATAATATCCTTCTGGTAAAGTGCGCTTTCGCTTTCTTTATCCACGATTTGCGAAAGGTTGACCTTCGCCGTATAAATAACGCTCTCCGCCACCTTATCGTATTTTTCCTGTGTGGTGACGTTTTCGCTCGGCACGCCGAAAAAGCTGATGACAATATTAAAAACGGCAAGCAAGGCGCAAAGTATAACCACACTTTTCGCTTTTATGAGCTTTTTTGCCTCGTATAAAATGATGTTTTTCATATCTCATCCCCCATTCCGAAGACGGAAAGGTAGAGGTCCTCAAGCTCGGGGGCTATTGGCGCGGCGCCTTCAAACGGAAGTCCCTCTGCCACGATGCGCATATCTGCGCCGCAAAGCCTATATACGCCGTCGAAATCTTTCGATATATTCTCTGCACTTGCCGTAAAGCATTTGCCCTCTACACGCCCGAGAACTTCCGAAAGACCGCCGCTTACGGCTATTTTGCCTTTTTTGAGCATTATAACCTCGCTCGCGATGTTTTCCACGTCGCTAACTATGTGCGTGGAAACGATTATCGCCGTTTTCTTACCCTGCTCCGCAAGAAAATTTTTCACGTTTATTCTCTGCAAGGGGTCAAGCCCCGCCGTGGGTTCGTCGAGGATTACAAGCTCGGGCGCGCCCATAAACGCCTGCGCTATGGCAAGGCGCTGTTTCGTGCCGCCCGAAAGCGCACCCACACGCTTGTTTTTATACTCGCCAAGCTCGAAAACTTCTATAAAACGCTCTATTTGCTTTGCTCTGTTTTCTGCGTTTTTCAAAATCCCTATGTAATCGAGCATTTCGTAAGCCGTAAAATTCGGGTACATTCCGGGGTACTGCGGGCAGTAGCCAAACATATAATCGGGCATTTCCCCACCGTTACCAACCGAAAACGTGCCGCCGTCGGCTTTCAGGTTGCCCGTCATAATGTTCATAAGCGTGGATTTTCCGCTACCGTTGGGGCCGAGTATAGCGTATATGCCGCGCTCGAAATCATAGGAAAAATCCGAAAGTGCGCGCACGCTTTTGTAGCTTTTTGAAATATTTTTTGCTGAAATCATATTTTTATCTCCTCTTATTTAATCAATAGTGTGGCTTTCTTCTTCATAAAGCAAAGTAAAAGATTCTTTTGTTTTAACATTTACAACGAAAATTCCGCCGTAGGTGTGGCGTCCCCCCGCTTCGTCATATTCCACCTTGTTATAGGGAAAAGCCACGTAATCGCCCACCTCGCGGTGGTTGTCGGCGTGCATAAAAGCAGCGGTTACACCGCCCTTTCCGCTGGGAAACTCCCACGTGTATGTGTCGCTCGCATCGTAAGCGTTTATGTAAACAAGCGTGTTTGTGGGGCGATAAGCGAACAATGGCTCTCCGGTTTTTTCGTCCACGCCGTACTGTACAAGTTTTGCAGGTGTATAGAAAAACGCATCTTTCCTTTCATAGTTTGCATAACGATAAGAGCTCGCGGGCGGGAAAACAAGCGTTTTTTCGCCTGTTTCTTTGTCTTTTCTATAACATTCAAAAGCCGTGCCCGAATAAGGCAAGCGCGAATTTATTTCAAAATCGCTTATTTCTTCGATAGAATACGGCGTTTTGTTTTTAAAATCCAAATCTGTGGTATAGTAGCCTTCAGAAAAAGTCCAAAAAATTTTATCCCCAAGACATTCATTAAACCTAACGTCGTTTCTCATTTTTTCCTCGTTCAGTTTTTCCAGCTTGTAGGTTTGCTCGTCGTATCTGTATACGTCGTATCCCGAGCCCACGAGCATACCCGTGTCGTCATAATCATAGGAATGAACCGTAAAATATACGGTGTTTCCAGGGCCTTGTCCGGGGCCGTAAACCTGATTTCCGCTTTCAAAAATCAAATTCATTTCGTTCTTTGCGGGATTATAAGCATAATAACCGCCGTCTTTGTAAAAATATAAACAGTTTTTAGAGGTTTTGCACCTGTTCACGTGCGATACCAAACACCCCTCACCGTGGTCGCAAAGCGGGTCAGGGCAAGGTATGCGCGCGCTTTTCGATACAATGTCAAACTCCACAATTACGTTATATCCCGCCGAATTTAAAATCAAGGTTTCATAAAAATACCTGTCATTAACGTATTCCTCCTGCGGTTCTTCGCGCCCGCAGGAAACGAACGCGGACGCCAAGATAGAAACCAAAAGTAAAATTGCCGTTATTTTTTTCATTATAAATCACTCCTCGAAAAAGAAATATTCGCCCGTGTAACAGTTGAGCGCCATTTTGTGCCTTTTTGCA
This sequence comes from Clostridia bacterium, assembly GCA_017463815.1. Lineage (GTDB taxonomy): Bacteria > Bacillota > Clostridia > Oscillospirales > CAG-272 > UMGS731. The sequence goes on from JAFTOK010000186.1 coordinate 6,805, forward strand.
ATTATGCGCCTGCCGTAATCGTCCAGCGCAAAATCGCCGTTTTCGTCCTTTTCCCATTCGCCCAAGTAAGCCAAAATCCACTCCGTTGTCTGCATAGGGTTGCCGCCTTCGGAAGAAACATTTGCCACAACGTAGTCATCGCCGAAATCCCAAACCTGCGGCTCTGTGTCGGCGTCAAAATTCTTATATTGCGCCACGCTGCTGCCATTGCTCCATATTACACCTTTGAAATTGCCCTCGGCGTCTTCAACAACCCTTAGCGTGTCCGCGTCATTGCAGAAAACCTCCGTTTCGCCCGTTTGGGCGTTTGTTCGCTCATACGTAAAACGCAACGTGCCCTTGTTCTCGCTCAATTGGTTGTAACCCATTGCATAGTAATAGCCGCCGCGTTCGATTTTCGGGCGTTCGATTTTCCTAAACGACGTTAAATCAAAATCTGTTTCCAGAAAAATCGTGGCGCTTGCTGTGCTGTAATACCACACCATTTTCCCCTGCGCCTCGTTGTAGCAATAGCAGTGCATCGTGTCGGGCAAAGGCTCTGCCGTTATTTTCACGGGAGCGCCCTCTTCGTTTTCCACACGGTACATATGCCACACCTCGCCGATAAGCTCGCCCGTGTCCTCATACTCATATTCGCTGGCGCAGAAATATACGTCATCTCCCACCCAAAACGGATAAGAGCATTGCCCGTCTGCCGTGAAAAGTTTTTCCGTCTTGTTTTCGAGAATATCGTATCTGTAATAGCTTTTGTTCGATAAAAATCCATTGCCGCCAATCATATATATATACTTTTCGGTAATAAGCCGTATCTCGCCCGTTATGCTCATAACACACCCCTCGCCGTGCTCACAAAGCGGGTCGGGACACAAAATTGTGGATTTTCTTTCCACCACATCGTATCTGCGCGAATCTCTGTAAATAAAACGCTCGTTTATAGCCTCGCGCGGGCTTACCCATTCATCTTTTGGCGGCTCTTTTACGTCCACAGGCGGCTCTTTCACGCAAGAGCACAAAAGTGTGCCCACATAACAAAGTGTTAAAATTAAAGAAAGTAGTTTTTTCATAATAAAAATCTCCGTTTTTTTGTCATTTCATATATAACAATCGGGCACACCCGCCTTTTTTCACAAATTTAGCTTGCAGAGCGAATCAATCTCCGCGACCCCTCGTAAATAATCGGAAATGCTTCTTTTGTTGTGGGGTTTACCACAAAAATGCCGTGCAGTTGATACAAGTTGCCTTGTTCATCTGTTTCGGATTTATAACATTCTATTCCTATATAATTGCCAATTTCACGCCGATTTGCAATTTCGGAATAAAGATGAGAAGTCACTATTCCCGCAGGAATTTCCCAAGTGTATGTTTTTGAATCATCGTATGTATCAACGTAAACAATATTTCTTGTCGGCAAATATTTAATATCTTCACCATCGATTACCTCTTTGCTCGGCATATATAAAACAACGTTGCTTTCACGCTTATCTATGTAATTAAACGAAATAGCATCTTTAAAAATATAGTTTTTTTCGCCCGTCAGATTATTCATTCTGTACATATTGTGTCTTACACCACCGACCGTATATATCGTATCAAAATCGATGCTAATATCTTTTTGCGGAAATTCATATGGTTGTTTATTTTTAAAATCATAATCTGTTGAGTAGTATCCCGCTTCTCCGGGAAAAGTCCAAACTAATTTTTCGCTATCATAA
>JAFTOK010000187.1 GCA_017463815.1 Clostridia bacterium
CCATAAGTTTCTTTTCGCCTGTAGCCGGATCACGTGTGAATGCTACACCTGTGCCGGATTCATCAGACCAGTTACCAAATGCCATTTCCTGTACGTTAACTGCTGTTCCCCAAGAATATGGGATATCGTTGTCACGACGGTATACGTTCGCACGTGGGTTGTCCCATGAGCGGAATACAGCCATAACTGCGCCCATTAACTGTTCCTTTGGATCGTCTGGGAAGTCTTTACCGATTTTTGCTTTATATTCAGCTTTGAACTGATTTGCGAGTTCTTTGAGGTCGTCAGCTGTGAGTTCAACGTCGAGCTTAACGCCTTTTTCTGCTTTCATCTTATCGATGAGTTCTTCGAAGTATTTCTTACCAACTTCCATTACGACGTCAGAATACATCTGAATGAATCTTCTGTAGCAGTCGTAAGACCAGCGAGCGTTGCCGGATTTCTTAGCCATAACTTCAACAACTTCTTCGTTAAGGCCGAGGTTAAGAATTGTGTCCATCATACCGGGCATGGATGCGCGTGCGCCGGAACGAACGGAAACGAGAAGGGGGTTTTCGAGATCACCGAATTTTTTGCCGGTAATCTCTTCCATTTTAACGATGTACTCCATAATCTGAGCCATAATTTCATCGTTAATTTTCTGACCGTCTTCGTAGTACTGTGTGCAAGCTTCAGTAGAAATTGTGAAGCCCTGGGGTACGGGAAGGCCGATTTTTGTCATTTCAGCAAGGTTAGCACCTTTACCGCCGAGAAGTTCGCGCATAGAAGCGTCGCCTTCAGTGAACAAATAAACATACTTTTTTGCCATTGGTATCAATCCTCCAATTTTATTTGGTTTTGTTTTATATGATATAAAACCATATTTACAAAGATATTCTACCACAACTTTTCTTTAATATCTACTATATTTTGAAAAATTTTTCAAAAAATTCAAAATTTTTTTTTAAAAAGCGCGGATAAACTTGAAAAAACATATAAAACAGTGTAAACTATAACAGATATTAAAGAAAATTGCAAGAGGTTTTGTATGAATATAGATGAACTTTTTAAAAAAATTGCTTCTGAAAGGGAAGCAAAGGCGGCGGCACCTATTTCTTATATAGTTGTGGGGCTTGGTAACCCCGGCAAAGAATACGACGGCACACGCCACAACGCAGGCTTTGCGGCGCTCGACTGTATTGCGGAAAAAGCTGGCGAGAAGGTGCAGAAATTTAAATTTGAGGCGCTCGTGGGGGAAGCGAACATAGGCGGCGCGCGCGTGTTGCTTATGAAGCCGCAGACGTATATGAACGTTTCGGGGGTTGCTGTTTCCGCGGCGGCAGATTTTTACAAAATCGCGCCCGAGCACGTGATTGTGCTTTGCGACGACGTGGCACAGGCTCCCGGTAAAATGCGTATTCGCAAAAGCGGAAGCGCGGGCGGGCACAACGGCCTTAAGAGCATTATCGGCTGCCTCGGCAGCAAGGATTTCTGCCGTATACGTATAGGTGTGGGCGAAAAGCCGCACAAAGAATATGACCTTGCGGATTGGGTTTTGGGCAAATTTTCCGCCGAAGACAAAAAACTCGTGGAATCGTGCTTTGAAAAATCGTATAATGCTATCGAGCTCATTGTAAAAGGTGACATCGAAAAAGCTATGTGCGCGTATAATTAATAGGGTAATCCACTTTTCTTGCAAGAAAGCGGGGAGGGAATTGATGAATATAATTTTAGACCGATTCAGGTTGGAGCGGGAATACGCTCAAATAAAAAAATCATACGAGGACGTGCGAACGCGCAAGCGGCGCTATCCTTTTCTTATAACGGGGCTTTGCGAGGGGGCGCTTGATGCTTTCCTTGCTTCTTTCACGTTGGACGAAAACCGTGGCACGGCGCTTATTGTAGCTAACGACGAAAGCACGGCAAACCGCGTGCGCATATTTCTTTCGAACTGCGGCTTGCGTGCTGCGTTTTATCCATCGCGCCGCCCCGTGCTGTACAACATAGTTTCTTCGCACGAGCTGGAACACGCGCGCCTTGCCTGCCTTGCAGGCATACTTTCGGGCGAGCTTGACGTAGTGGTAACCGTGCCCGAGGCGGCGGTGCAATACACCGCACCGAAAGAAAAAATAGCGGAAGGCGCAAAAACGATTGCCGTTGGCACTTTGCTCGACCTGCGCGAGTTTTCCGAGCTTCTCGTAAGCCTCGGATACGTGCCGTGCGACCTTGTGGACGGCAGAGGGCAGTTCAGCACGCGCGGCGGCATAATAGACGTTTTTCCGCCGCACCTTCAAGCGCCCGTTCGCTTGGAGCTTTTCGGCGACGAGGTGGACAGCATAGGCTACTTCGACGTAATGACGCAGAGAAAGACGGAAAACCTGCGGGAATTTTCTATAATGTGTGCGCGTGAAGTTATGCCGGATGAAAGCGTGAAAAAAGCGCTTTCATCTCATATAGGCGAAATGGCGGCAAAGGCGAAGAATATAGAAAGCAAAACTGCGCTTATGCACGAAAAAGAGTGCATTGATGCGGGCATAGAGGCGCCTTTTATAGATAAATATATTTCCTATATATATAAGGAACCTGTATGCTTGCTCGATTATTTTGCAGGCAAAGAGCCGCTTATTTTCGCCATAGAACGGGCGAGCATAGAAGACAGGCTCGCGGGCTATGAACTTCAAAGCGCGGAGGACGTGCGCGAACTGCTCGAAAACGGGCTTATTTCGCCAAAATATATGAGCTTTGCGTATCCTAAAGATAATCTCTTTGCCTTTTTTGAAGAAAATGCTGCGCTTGTGCTGGATAACTTCACATCGTCGTACCCCGGCAAGCTTACGGAAATCTTTTCTTTTGTCACACGCAAACCGCCATCCTTTACGGAAGGCTTTGAACATTTGAAAGAGGATATACAAGGCTTTGTAAACGGCAATTATGCCGTGTTGATTGTATGCGAAAACGCTGTTTCCGCCTCAAACCTCCAGGCAATGCTGGAGGAAACGGGTGTACGCACCGTGTTTATCGCGGAATATGAAAAGGTGGACGAAGTACCGCGCCGCTTGCCGATTATAACCTGCGGTGCCATACCTTCCTTTGAGCTTATGCACTCTATGTTCGTGTGTATTTCGGAGCTTGCGGGCAGCAGTATGCGAATAGCGAAAAGGGCAAAGAAGCGCACTTCTTCCGTTCAGCAGAGCTCAAAGCAAAAGCTGCTTTCGTACGCTGACCTTACCGTGGGCGACCTTGTTGTGCACGACGCGCACGGCATAGGCAGATACGTGGGCATAGAAAATATCAAAAATTACGACGGCACGCGCCGCGACCACATAAAAATTCAATATTCGGGAACAGACGTGCTTTACGTGCCCTGCGAGCAAATAGACCTTGTGGCAAAATACATCGGCCCGAGGAGCGACGACGCGGGAATGAAGCTTTCCAAGCTCGGTGGCTCGGATTGGCACAAGACAAAAGCACGCGTAAAAAAAGAAGTGCGCGAAATGGCGAAGGAGCTTATTGCCCTCTACGCCGAGCGTCAGCGCCGCCCGGGTTTTGCTTTTCCCGCAGACGATGAAATGCAAATGGAGTTTGAGGCGATGTTCCCGTATGAGGAAACGGAGGCTCAGCTCGAAGCAGCAAGAGAAATCAAAGCCGATATGGAAAAGAGCGTGCCTATGGATAGGCTTCTTTGCGGCGACGTTGGTTTTGGCAAAACGGAGGTTGCCTTGCGCGCGGCGTTCAAAGCCGTTATGGGCGGCAAGCAGGTTGCCATACTCGTGCCCACGACAATCCTCGCTTCGCAACATTTCCGCACAACGCTTTCGCGTATGCGCGGTTTCCCGCTTAATATAGCGATGCTTTCGCGTTTTTCGGTGGGAAAAGAGCAAGGCGCAACCCTCAGGGCGCTCAAACGCGGCGACATAGACATTCTCATAGGTACACACCGCATACTTTCGGACGACGTGGTGTTCCGCGACCTGGGGCTTGTGATTATCGACGAGGAACAGCGTTTCGGCGTAGCGCACAAGGAAAAGCTGAAGCAAATTTCCAAAAACGTGGACGTGCTTACGCTTACGGCAACGCCTATACCGCGTACGCTCGGTATGGCGATGAACTCCATCCGCGATATGTCAGTGCTGGACGAAGCGCCCGAGGACAGGCGACCTGTGCAGACGTACGTTATGGAGTTTGACGAGATTATTATAAACGAAGCCATTCGCCGCGAGCTTTCGCGCGGGGGGCAGGTTTTCTACCTTCACAACCGTGTAGACAGCATTTACGCCGTGGCGGCGCGCCTGCGCCAGCGTTTCCCCGATGCGGAAATAGCCGTGGCGCACGGGCAGATGGAAAAAGAGGAGCTCGCCGCCGTTTGGCAGGCGCTTGTGGCGGGCGAGGCAGACATACTCGTGTGCACCACGATTATCGAAACGGGCGTGGACGTGCCGAACGCCAACACGCTCATAATCGAGCACGCGGATATGATGGGGCTTTCCCAGCTGCACCAAATACGCGGGCGTGTGGGCAGAAGCCAGCGTTTGGCATACGCCTACTTCACATATAATAAAGGAAGAGTTCTTACGGAAGTTTCCACAAAGCGCCTTTCCGCTATACGTGATTTTACGGAATTTGGCTCGGGCTTTAAAATCGCCCTGCGCGACCTTGAAATACGCGGTGCGGGCGATGTGCTGGGTGCACGCCAGCACGGGCATATGGAAACCATAGGCTACGACCTTTATATAAAAATCCTCGACGAGGCGGTGCTGGAAGAGCAGGGCGTGGAGAAGAAAGAAAAGACAGACTGCGTTATCAATATCGGTCGCGATTCCTACATTCCCAAAACTTACATTCCCAGCGAGGCACAGCGAATAGACATCTACAAAAAAATCGCGCACATCGCGACAGAGGCGGATGCAGACGACGTGGCAGACGAACTTCTCGACCGCTTCGGCGACCTTGCGCCGAGCGTGGAAACCTTGCTCGACGCGGCGCTTTGCCGTGCGCTTGCCATAGAGTGCGGTTTCACGCAAATAGATGAAAAGAACGGAAGCGTGGTTATCTATCCTGCGGAGCTTGAAGTTGCCGCTTGGGCGGAAATGGCGGGGGTTTTTCCGGGCAGAATACTCATCACCCCTGCGGCAAGACCGTATATTTCCTGCCGAAAACCGCCAAAAGAGCCGATTTTTGCATTTGTACGCAAAATATTAACAAAATATCTACAAATAAAATTCAAAAAAGAGTAGATTTTATTGAAAATTTATGTATAATATATTATATGTGTAATTTTACGCAATGCGTAACTACAATAAAAAAACAAAAAAATTAGGAGAAACACAAAAATGAAAACAACAGGTAAAATTACAAAAATTTTTGCCCTCGTTCTCTGCGTAGCTATGCTCGTTCTTTTCGTAGCATCCTGCGGCGCATCTGATACGGTGGTGCTCAGCTACACAGGCGACAACGGCAAAACATACACGCTCACGGAAGCGGAATATTCCTTCCTTATGAAGTACAGAAAATATGAAGTTTTCTCTACCTACGGTTACCCCTCTTATTTTGACACAGCAGATTTCTGGGCGAGCGACGCGGGCGACAATATTACTCTTGACGCCACAATGACCGAAAGCGTGCTCGAAACAGCAAAATCCGTAGTTATCGAAAGATATCTTATGGATAAATACGGTCTTGTGCTCGAAGACGATGCCGATATGAAGAAGGAAATGGAAGAAGCTGTAGAAACAATCAAAACTGCTGCAAAGAACCTCGGCGGCAGCGGCGCGTTCAAGAGATACTGGGGCTACACAACCGATGAACTTGTTAACTACAACAAGATGGTTCTTACTTCCGAAATGGTAAGCACACACCTTTATGACGATGAAAAAGGTATTTCCAAGCTCACAGACGAACAGCTCGATGAATACTACAAAGAAAACTACAAACAGTACTTTATTATCCTTATCAATACAAAAGAGGATATTAAAAAGGACGAAGACGGCAACAAGCTCGTTTCCG
>JAFTOK010000188.1 GCA_017463815.1 Clostridia bacterium
TAGTTCACCTGCAAGTGCGCACTTACTCACCACTTATGGTGGTGGGGCCAATATATATAAATAAGCCTCTGACAGGGATTTTCCTATCGGAGGCTAAAATTTCGGTGGATAAGTTATTTAGTTGATATTTCTCTGCAAACAACGCATTTGTCCAATCTCTCAAAAAGTACATCAAAGCGTTTATCTTCCCGTATGCTATCAAACCAAGCGTACGTAAAGGCTTTTTGATAATCAAGTGGAATAATCCAAATCCACCAATCATTATGTTGCATACTGATTTCTTTGTATTCTTTGCCGTTTTTTTCAAGCCAATTGATTTTGGATTCCAAAACAAATCCTTTAAGTGCCGGGGACGAACAACCTATCTTGAACTCGTCATCGGTTATAGACATAATCTGTTAAATCACACGTATTGTGTCTTCAAATGCATCATAAGCTTCATCCATTTTCCCGAGTTTTGCAAATGATGCCGTATAACGGATACCAAGCTGTATTCTTTCCTCACACCACAAATCCGCTCCTGTTCCACCGCTGATTAAATGCTTCTTATCGGGAGACAAATTGTTTACAGCATTGAGATAACCAAGCTGTGTTTCGCAAAACCAAATAAAATGATTGGGGTCCTTGCAAAGATACACTTGCCAATCATTCGCCGCGCTTATAATATGCGAAAGCTCCCACCACAGAATCCCCTGCCTTACGGGTTCAATTTTATCAAGTTCCTCTCGCATTTTGTATCTTCTAAACAGCAAACTTGAACGCGCCATATCCTCGCGACTTGCATATGCGTCCAGAAAGGCGTCAATGTGCTCATCATCCTCCATATACGACATACATTCAATAACTTGATAATGCTGTTCTTTAGGACACACACTGAATATTTCTTCCGCTAAAAGACGCATTTCTTCGAGAACCTTCTCGTCTCGGAACAAACGGACTTTCCAAATCTCGGTATACAATCCCCAAAACCAATAGTGCTGATATTCTTTGAGATTACGGCGTATTTCTCGCATTATCTCAATCGCTTTTTGAACATCCTTGGCACGAACGGCAACCTCAAAAGATTGTTGAAGCTCGGCGCAAAACTTTCCTTTTTCTTCCTCTGTAACCCCAAGCAGCGCATCTACCGACGTTTCAAAAAATGATGCAATCATTGGCAGCATTTCGATATCGGGATATGTTGCCCCTATTTCCCATCGTGAAATAGCTTGTGGAGATGTTCCGAATTTTTCTGCCAATTGTTCTTGAGTAAGATTCATACGTCGGCGATTCAAACGTATTTGATTTCCTAAATTCAATTTCATACCATACTCCATTCTGTCAGCATCTGCGCAGAGCCTATGTTTTACCGGTGATAACAGTATACCATATTATGTAGCCATAATCAAGTGCACAGTTTGTGAGGTTTTTTCTCAATATATGAGAAAAACGAATTTAGCCTCGGCATTTTTTGCCGAGGCTTCGCGTATTTAATTGCTATTACTGTCCTTTAGCACCCGAGTCTAAAGCGAGAAGTTTTTGTTTTTAGATAAAAGATAATGGTGAATAGATACAAAGAAAAGGTGTTCGCGATGCGAAGGGAATTATCAGAGATTTATTCCAATACTTTCTTTATTATATTCCTTACAAATTTTGTTTTCATAATCAAATACATTACAACAGCACCCAACGTATTGTATATTATGTCATCTATATCTGTGGAGCCTGTGAACGTTACAAACTGAAGTATTTCCACAAGTGCTGTTATACCGAGCATAAGAACAATAAATTGCCACACGTTTTTAATTTTTTTGCCGAAAAGCATAGGCACAAAAAATCCCATAGGTACGAAAAGAATAAGGTTTACGGCAATATTTATTATTACTATGTCTAACTCTATCGTGCCGTTTGCAAGCCTTACAAAATACTCAAAAGTACCTTTAAAAGGAATAAAACCGCACATTGCAAAATGTTCCTTTGAAAAAATGCTGATGTTAATAGAAGAATTGCCGTGCCTGTATTCGTTACCGAAAAACAGTATTACCGCAAGCATAATTATGTATATTCCGAACAGCACGAAAAGCCAAAATGTTCGCGTTTTCGATTTTTGCTCGGGCGTGGTAGCTCTTTTTATTTGAACAATCATTGTAATTGCTATTGCAATCACAGGCATAGCGAAGAAGAGCAGGAGTATTTCCGTGTCTATAAGTATGCCGGGAATTACGGACACTGCGAGCACAAAGCATATTAAAAAAGCGGAAAATGCCAATATAACGGCGTTAAAAATTTTTGTTTTCATAAAATACCTCATCTAAGCGCTTCGCGGAGAGCTTCCGCATTTTCGCGCATAAGTTCTATATACGTTACATCGGCGTCGAAATCTGCTTTTGAAACCGTTTCACAAGCGTGTAAGGCGAGCTTTTTCGCGCCCGTTGCATCGCAAATCGCGTCTGCGATATTGCCCGTGGAAAGGGAGATATGGAATACGGCGGGGATGCTTTCTTCCTCCACGTGCGCGATAAGTTCGGCGAGCGTGGCGGCGCTGGGCTCTGTGTTGCCCGCACAGCCGGGGAATGCGGCGTGGTAGGAAAGCCCGTATGCTTCTGTAAAGTAGATAAGAGGGAAGCGGTCGCCGAAAACAAGCTCTGTGCGTGCGCCGCTTGCCACAATTTCCTTGAATTCTTCGTCGAGTGCGGCAAGTTCCGCCTTGTATGATGCGAGGTTTTCTGCATATGCGTCTGTGTTTTCCGCGTCAACTTCGCAGAGGGCGGCGGCTATGGCTTCGCAAGCGAGCGCGGCGTTTCGCGGGCTTGTCCACACGTGCTCGTCATATTCACCGTGTTCGTGCCCGTGCTCGTGGCTGTGTTCGTGCTCGTGGTCGTGTTCCGCGCATATAAGCTCCTCTGTGTGGTCGATGAGCTTTATTATTTTCATATCGGGGTTTTCTGCGGCGGCTATAATGTTTTCCACCCAGGAATCCGCCTCGCCGCCGACGTAGATGAAAATGTCGCATTTGCTTACGGCGAGCAGAGCCTTCGGCGTCGGGTCGTAGGAATGGCTGTCTGCCCCTGCGGGAAGGAGCATTGTTACTTCCGCTTTTCCGCCCGCAAGCTCGCGCGCAAAGCTGTATGGTGCGAAAATCGTGGTGACCACGGAAACATCGCTTTCACTTTGCGTTTGGCCGCAAGAGCAGAGCGGCAGAATGGTTATGGCAAAGACAAAAAAACATATTATGATTTTTTTTATTATATTCATTTGGTTATTTACAACTTTCTTTAGTATTTTCCCTTTATATAATATCATATTTTGCGGAATTTTCAATATAAAAAAATAAAATAAATCCGGAAAAAGCGGTTTACTTTTCTAAAATACTATGTTATACTAACTTTATCTTTATTTGCCTATTGGCTTAAAACATAAACTCGGAGGTTTTAAAAATTATGAAAGCAGTAATTTCCGTAACAGGTAAAGACGGTGTTGGTATCGTAGCAAAGGTAAGCGCAAAATGCGCCGAATACGGGGCTAACATTATAGATATTTCCCAGACGGTTTTGGGCGGCTATTTTGCTATGATTATGATTGCCGACGTAAGCGAGCTCAGCGTACAGTTTTGCGATTTTGTAGACTATATGGCTGCGGCGGGCAAGGAATGCGGTCTTCAGATAAACACGATGCACGAAGACATCTTCAATTCTATGCACAAAATTTGAGCCCGGGGGAGGTAAACTATGTCTATCGTAACCACAAACGACATTCTCGAAACAATAAATATGATACAGCACGAAAACCTTGACGTGCGTACCATCACAATGGGTATTTCCCTCTACGATTGCGTTTCCGACGATATAGGCAGACTTTGCGATAATATCTACGACAAAATCACGAAAAAAGCGGAAAACATCGTTAAGGTAGGCGACGGTATCGGCAAAAAATACGGTATTCCGATTGTAAACAAGCGTGTTTCCGTAACACCCGTTGCGCTTATCGGCGGCAAATCCACAAGCGAAGATTACGTTAAAATCGCAAAAACGCTCGACCGCGCGGCAAAAGAGCTCGGCATAAACTTCATCGGCGGTTATTCCGCGCTCGTGCAGAAGGGTATGTCCCGCGGAAGCGAAGAGCTTATAAAGTCCATTCCTCAGGCGCTCACGGAAACAGATTTCCTCTGTTCCTCGCTTAACGTAGCCTCTACAAAAGCGGGCATCAATATGGACGCTATTTATATGGCGGGCAAAGCCATAAAAGAGCTTGCTTACCTTACAAAAGACAGAAACTCCATAGGCTGCGCGAAATTTGTTGTATTCGCCAACGCTCCCGAGGATAACCCCTTTATGGCGGGCGCTTTCCACGGCATAGGCGAGCCCGAATGTGTAATAAACGTAGGCGTTTCTGGCCCCGGCGTTGTTGCGGCGGCTATAAAACGCGCGGGCAACTGCGATTTCGGCGAGCTTGCGAACATCATCAAGAAAACGGCGTATAAAATTACAAGCGTTGGTCAGCTCGTTGCAACTGACGCGGCAAAGGAACTCGGAGTGCCTTTCGGCATCGTGGACCTTTCGCTTGCCCCCACACCCGCCGTTGGCGACAGCGTTGCAAGAATACTCGAAAATATGGGCCTTGAACATTGCGGCACACACGGTACTACAGCGGCGCTCGCTATGCTCAACGACGCGGTTAAAAAGGGCGGCGTAATGGCAAGCTCCTCCGTGGGCGGTCTTTCTGGCGCGTTTATCCCCGTTTCCGAGGACGAAGGTATGATAGAAGCCGTAAACGTAGGCGCTCTCCACCTCAACAAGCTCGAGGCTATGACGGCGGTTTGCTCCGTTGGCCTTGATATGATTGCCATTCCCGGCGACACACCCGTGGAAACAATCTGCGGTATTATCGCAGACGAAATTGCCATCGGTGTTGTAAACACCAAGACAACCGCGGCTCGTCTTATTCCCGCATACGGTAAAAATGTTGGTGACAGCGTGGACTTCGGCGGCTTGCTCGGCACAGCGCCCATTATGGAAGTAAGCCCCTATTCCTCTTGCGAGTTCATTCGCCGCGGCGGTCATATCCCCGCGCCTATGCACAGCCTTAAGAACTGAGTGCGAGGTAAAATGAAAAAGATAGTTTCTCTTATCGCAATAATTTTTACGTTTGCGCTTTTCTGTGCGCTTGTTACGGGCTGTGACCTCGCCGCTTCGGGCGACGGCACCACAACGGGCAGCGCCGATACAAGCGCAAGCATCGTGGGCACAACAAGCGCCGACGTTACGACACAGGGCACTACGGCGACGACAACTGCTACTACGAAGAAGACCACGGCCAAAACAACGACTGTTACCACAAAGGTAACGACTACAGCCACGACGACGGCTACAACGAAAGTAACCACAAAAGCTACAACCAAAGCGACGACATCGACAACGGTTACGCCGAAGAATATAACCATATTCCTCGACCCCGGCCACGGCGGCAGCGACCCCGGCGTTATCAGAACGTACGAGGGCGTGGAGTATACGGAAGCGGATATGAACCTCTCCGTTGCGCTCAAGGCCAAAGAAGCGCTCGAAAAGCGCGGCTATACCGTGGTTATGTCGCGCGAAACGGATAAATACGTGGCGCTTAACAGCCGCGCGCCTATGGCACAGAACGCGGGCGCGGATATGTTTATTTCCATTCACGTCAATTCCTTCAGCACTTCTTCCGTTGCAGGCCCCAGAATGTACTATACGCACCGCACGGGGCTTTCCTATGCCGCGCGTGATTTCGCTACATATTTTGCGGAAGAATTCGACGATATACGCGACGTACCGCTAAGTACAGACCCCGACAAGCTCGCTTACCCCAATATGAAGCTTGCGCGCGTGGCGAGCGACAAGGACCTCTACGGCGAGGGCAAATATCTCGCCGTGCTTGCGGCAAAAGATATACCCTCCGTTCTCATAGAGCTCGGGTTTATCACCAATGATAACGACCTTATGATGCTCAAGAGTAAATGGTGGCAGGGATACGTTGCCACGGCTATTGCAGACGCGGTAGACTCCGCATATTACGACCTTTCCTACGGCGAATAATATGTTTGAAAATCTCGGAAACAAGGGCGAATTTCGCATAGTGTACCTCGGCGGTTCCATAACCGAGGGCGCGGGTGCGAGCGACAAAACGCGCCGATGGTCCACGCAAATCACGGCGTACCTCAACTCTCTTGCGCTCGGCAACACGGTTTTTCGCGAGATAAATGCGGGCATAGGCGGTACAAACTCTGCATATGGTATGCTCAGGCTTTCGCGCGACGTGCTTTCGCAGAAGCCGCAGGCGGTCTTTATCGATTTTTCGCTTAACGATGCCGATATGAGCGACGGCTTTTCCACGCGCACGTACGAGGGCATTATAAGGGGGCTTATGGCGCTCCCCGAGGTGCCGTACGTCATCTGCATAGGCGTTGTGCCGAACAGGGAGCAGGAGTTTAAGACGGAACTTCACAAAAAAATCGCCGCGCACTACGGCTTGCAGTACATCGACGTAAAGGCGGCTATGAATGCGGAGTACGGAAAGGGCGAGCCCGGCGTGAACACCGCGCGCGATGCACTTTTCCGCCCCGACAACGTACACCCCGTTGAAGCGGGCTACGACTTCTACACAGAGGTTATAAAGCGCGAGCTTTCGGGCGAAAGCTTCAAAAAGCCGTGCGGCGAGCCGATGTGTGCAGATTTTGAAAAACGCTCCGGCAAGTTTATAAACGCGCGTGATTTTGCGCGCACCGGCGCTTGGGTTGAGAGCGGCGCGGGCGATTGGAACACGCCCAACCCCGGCAGAAGCGGCCCGAGCCTCGCTACAAGCGAAGCGGGCGCGGGACTTTCGCTTGCTTTCGAGGGCAATGCCGTGCTCCTTGGCGCAAGATTTGACAGAAAAGCGGGCAAGGTGGAAATTTTGCTCGACGGCGAGAGCGAAACGCGCGAACTTTATTATGAAACAGACGACCAGCCCGTCATAGTGCTCGAGCGCTTCGGGCTATGCGAGGGCGAACACACGCTTGCCGTGCGCGCGCTCGGCGGGGGCGAGGTTAAAATTGATTTTGCAATAATTCCCGAATAAAAAACAGGCTTTCAAAGCCTGTTTTTTTGTTCGGGACGGAAAGCCTGCGGCTTTCCAAACGATTATACGAACTTTTTCTTATTGAAAGAAAAAGTATAAGGAAAAGACCGCTTAACGCGGTCTTAAACAATTATATCCGCTTTTCTTGGTTACAAGAAAAGCTCTAAAAGAATAAAAA
>JAFTOK010000189.1 GCA_017463815.1 Clostridia bacterium
CCGTGAAATTTGAGGTGTTTTCACGGGTTTGTATATGTATTATTATCCGATTGGTTCAATGTTTTTTAATTTGTATATACCGTTGTTGTCTTCTATTGTTATTATAATGATACCGTCTTTGGGAATAAGCGCCAAATATCCCGGGGTGTCTTTACGCACTGCTCCGTATGTATCGAAATAAACGTGGAAAACCAAGTTGTTTCCGTATTTTTCCTGCTTGAAAACAGATATTTGGTATCTTTCAACGCTTTCGTAGGTTTGGCTACCGTATTCTTCTACTGCGGAATATATTAAGTGGTTCAATGCGCCTTTAAGTTCTATTTTCGGCAAAGTATCCAAAGGCTTAAAGTAAATACCCCTGGAATCGTTGTAAATTAAAATGCCGCGTTCCGATTCACCAAGGGGAAGTGCTTCACGCTTTTCAACGTTTAATTCACCGTTTATGGTTATAAAGCTGTAGTTGAAATAATCTAACCCGTTGCCTTTTAAGCTGTAAATATCATTCGTATGATAATCAAATATATTTATATATGTATTACACAAATGAGTTCCTTTTCTCATTGTGGCGCAGATGTCTTTTATTCCGTCGCCGGTAACGTCTGCGATAAAGAGGTTCTTGATTTCATCTGCACCGAAGAGCAATTCCGTTTTTCCGTTTTTCTTTGCGTATAAAGCGCTTGCATCATATATGAATTCTGTATCGGGAAATTCGGAAAGGGTAAAAGAATGTTCGTTGCCGTCGAGGAACAATTCTTCGTAATTGGTGATATATTTTCTTTTTACGCCGCCGTATGGGTTTGTCAAAAAGCACACCGCGGTGGCTATACAAAGTAAAATCGCAACAGCTACCAGCCAAAAGGCGGGCTTTTTGTAGTTGAGCACAGATTTTATCCTGTCTTTCACGCCGACTTCACCAAAAGCCAAGGGACAGGCAAGAATTTTTGCCCTGTGCATACTGCAAGCAAGAAGCGCTTCGACATATGCCTTTGTATCGGCTTTTTCCATATATTTAATAACACTTTCGTCGCAAGCCTTTTCCGTGTCGCGGCAAAAAAGAATGTACGCAGCCCAGACAAGCGGGTTAAACCAATACACGGCAAGCAGAATATAGGCGAAAATGCGGGAAAGGTTGTCCTTACGCTTCAGGTGTGCTTTTTCGTGTGCGAGTACGTAGTCGGTGTATTCTTCAGGCATATCCGAGGGAAGGTATATGCGAGGTTTTACAATGCCGAGGACAAAGGGGGAAGTTATATCGTCGCATATATAAACATTGCCGTGAAGCGGGAGTGAAGCTGCAACGCGCCGTTTTAATTTTATATATTCCGCTATACCGTATGACAAAATAAATGCCGCGCCTAAAATCCAAATAAGAGAAGCCACAAAGAAAATTATTTGCGTTAAGTTTACTTTTCCTATTTGACTATAAGCGAAATTCTCCGAGAGAACGGGGTTGATGATTTTGTCAACGGTGGCAATACCGCTGTCTATTTCGGGGATGTGCTCTGTTGTCATATTCTCGGGGATTGTTTGCGTGCTGGGAATAAGGCTGAATTTTGCTTCAAGGGAAAAGGGCAATACCAGCCTTATCGCGACCACGCCCCAAAGCAAACAGTTTATCCATTTCGGCGCTTTGGCAAGCAAAAAACGGAGCAAAAGTACGGCTAAAATCAGCCAGCTTGCCGATATGCTCATATTGATTATCTTTATAAAAACTTCGCTCATTTTTCATCCTTTCCGAAAGAATCTATCATTTTGCGGATTTCAGCGATTTCTTTTTCGCTCGGCTTTTTGCGCGAAGCGAAAGCGGCTATGAACGCGGGCAGGGAACCCGAGAAGGTTTCGTCCACAAATTTTTCGCTCTGAATAGCAGAAAATTCATCTTTCGATATTTTTACCGTTACGGTGCTGTTCTCCATAGCAAATATACCGCGTTCACAAAGCTTTTTCAGCACGGTGTACGTGGTTGTTCGTTTCCAATTAAGTTCTTTTTCGCAAATAGCGATGAGCTCTTTTGTGGTGAGTGGCGCATTTTGCCAAACAATGTCCGCAAAGCGAGATTCCACTATGCCAAGTTTCATTTCTTCCATAAAAATATCCTCCCTTGTCTATTTTTAATAGACTGCACATATAGTCTATCATCAATAGACAAGTTTGTCAATAGTTTTTCAATAATTTTTATAATGTTGAAAAAATATCTTGACAAGCCGTTCTTGTATGCGTATAATATGAGAGTAATTCTCAAATTTAGAGGAGCATATGAAAAACGAAAAGAACATATATAAAACCTCACAGCGCGAAATTTTGCTCGATTTTTTGCGCTCGCACCCCGACGAAGAATTTTCTACGGAAGAAATAACGGGTGCGCTATGCGGCGAGGCAATAGGAAAAAGCACAGTGTACAGGCTTATTTCTAAGCTTTGCGAAGACGGAGATATTTTACGTACAAGAGGAGCGGGCGGCAAAAAAATTCTCTACCGATACATAGATAAGGCGCACGCGTGTGATGAGCATTTTCACCTCAAATGCCGTAATTGCGGGAAAATTATACACCTCGATTGCAAACTTATGGCAGAACTTGAGGAGCACATTGCGGGTGAACACGGTTTCAGGCTCGACCCGAAATCGACCGTTATAAACGGCGTATGCCTTGAATGTGAGAAAAAGGAGAACAAAGAATGATTTTAAAATGCGAAAACGTGGCTCTTTCATACGATGGGCGCACGGTTGCAGAAAATATAGATTTTCAAATTAACGAGGGCGATTATCTTTGCGTGCTCGGCGAAAACGGTTCGGGCAAGACGACGCTCATAAATGCTTTGCTGGGGCTGAAAAAGGTCGCAGGCGGCAAAATCGTATACGGCGAAGGCGTGAAAGCGGAAAATATAGGTTATTTGCCGCAGAAACAGAGCGTTGGGGTGGATTTTCCTGCCTGTGTGCGCGAAATAGTGCGCACGGGTTTTCTCGGTAAACGCGGTTTCAGGTTTTACTATTCCAAAGTGGAGCGCGAGCGCGCGGAAGACGTTATGCAAAAGCTGGGCGTTACAGATTTTGCGAAACGTTCCTTTTCGGAGCTTTCGGGAGGGCAGCAGAAGCGTGTGCTGCTTGCACGTGCGCTCTGTTCCGCAGAAAATCTACTTATCCTCGATGAGCCCACAGCGGCTCTTGACCCGATTGTAACGGAAGAACTTTATGAAATGACAAAAAAACTTAATGCGGAAGAAAAAATATCCGTTATAATGGTTTCGCACGACGTTGCGGCGGCTACAAAATATGCAAACAAGATTTTGCACGTTAAGCACGAACAGCTTTTCTTCGGCACTACAGAGGAATATTTAAAAACAGACCTTGCAAAGGCATATTTGGGAGGGCACGGCATTGGTGACTGAATTTTTAGGATACTTTTCTTTCGAATTTACTTGGCGATTGCTCATAGTAGGGTTGCTTCTTTCCGTTTGCACCGCTTTACTTGGCGTATGCCTTGTTCCAAAACGCTATTCTATGATAGGTGATGGACTTTCTCACGTAGGGTTCGGCGCGCTTGCTGTGGCCTCCACGCTTGGCGCAGCACCGCTTGCCGTGGCGATGCCTGTTGTTATAATAGCTTCTTTTTTGCTTCTTCGCCTTAAAGAAAACGGAAAAATAAAGGGTGATAGTGCAATTGCTATGATATCTTCCGGTGCGCTTGCTATCGGCGTTATGCTGGTTTCTCTCTCCGGGAGTAATACGGATTTGGAAGGGTATATGTTTGGCAGCATACTTGCCATAACAAAAAACGATTTTATAACGGCGGTTATCCTTTTTCCTATTGTTATAATCACGTTTATACTTTTCTATACGCAAATATTTGCCGTTTCCTATGATGAAAGTTTTGCACGTGCCACGGGAATGAAGGCGGGTTTCTACGATATGTTGCTTGCTGTGCTTGTGGCTGTCACTATAGTTATAGGTATGCGTATTATGGGTACGCTCCTCATTTCCGCGCTCGTCATATTTCCTTCAATATCCGCTATGCGCGTATGCAAAAGCTACTTTGCCACGAATGTTTGCGCGGTTGCGGTATCGGTTCTCAGTTTCCTTGCGGGAATGTTTATGTCTTTTGTTTTTTCCACGCCGATAGGAGCTTCCATCGTGGTATGCAATATGCTCTCCTTCTTTGTGCTTTCTATTGTGGGGGCTATACTTAAAAGAAAAGGTTGATATTATATAATTATATATATTTATTGGAAAGAACTTGCTTTACAAGCAAGTTCTTTTTCTCAATTTTGAATTGTTTTCCTCTCAATCAGCGAGAGGTGGACAAAATATACGCTTTGTGCTACAATAAAAACAGAAACGGTACCGCTTAAAATTTATCATTGAAAGGAAATAAGGATATGTCATTTGGACAGATTATAAAAAAATTACGCCGCAAGGCTGATATGACACAGGAAGAACTTGCCGAACTGCTCGCAATATCTCCGCAAGCGGTAAGCCGTTGGGAGACGGACGCAGCTATGCCGGATATTTCGCTTTTGCCGAGGCTTACAAATATTTTTAACGTGAGCGCAGACGAATTGCTCGAAATCAACGTGGCGAAGAACGAAGAGAAGATAAATGAGTTTCTGAAAAATGCGAAGCGTGCGTTGCACCAAGGCGATTTTCAAAAATCGGCGGAAATACTCGGGGAAGCGCACCGTATGTTCCCGCGCTCGTATAAAATAATGTACGAACTTGCAAATTCGCTCTTGTGCGTTTATTCAAGACAGGGCAAAAAAGAGTATAACGACGTAATATCACTTTGCAAAAATATTCTCGATAACTGCACAGACAGCACTTTGCGCTATGAGGCACTCGATACCCTGGCGCTCGCATACTATTACGCGGGAAAAAACGAAGAAATGCTGAAGCTTTCGGAGCAGATGACTCCTTTTGCATATTCGAAGGAACGTTTTATGATGTGGCGATGGGGCTTTGATA
>JAFTOK010000190.1 GCA_017463815.1 Clostridia bacterium
AGTGTTGGAGGTTGTAAACTTGTTCTGAATCGCGAACAAGCAAATGCCGAAGCAGAGTATCAACCGAACGGCGCCACCAAGTTATGGTGGAACAACACCTACTGGAAGTACATTGAACTTCGGTGACCCCACCGGCAAGTGCGAGGAATCCAAAGCACAGTAAGCATCACAGAATAACCGAAACAACAACTAAATAAAAAGAGCCTGCGACGCACAAAGTGTCAGTAGCCTTCCCCGGTGGGGGACGGTGGCAGCCGAAGGCTGACGGATGAGGTGTTCTGTCCCCTCAGGAACTCCTCATCCACCGCTTGGCGGTCCCCCTGCTCCCGCAGGAGAAGGCTTTGCTCCCCTGCCGCGCAGAAAAGCTCTTTCAACAGAAAAACCTCACTTTTAAAGTGAGGTTTTTGTTGTACAACAAAAACCACGCGCTCGCCGCGAGGTTCAATAAAGGCTATGCCGATAAATTGAAAAGAAAAAAGTGGTAGGAGATGTTGTGGTGTCAAAGGCTCCCTTGTGCAAAGGGAGCTGTCAGCGTTAGCTGACTGAGGGATTGTTCCAAAGATTTTCTAATTTTCCAAAACAACCCCTCCGTCTTTTGCTCCGCTTAATGCTCCGCTAAATCCACCTCCCCTTACACAGGGCAGGGAAGGCGTGGGAGCGCGGTTATTTGCACGCTTTCTACATCTTAAATAAATCTTAATATATTTTAACATTGTATTTTAACGTAATTTGCGTTATAATGGAAGAAAAGACAGATATTTAAAATATCAGAGGTGAAAAATGTACAATATTCTCGTTTGTGATGACGATAAAGATATAGTAAGCGCGCTGAAAATCTACCTTTCGGCAGAGGGATACAGCGTTTTGGAGGCATACAATGGCGAAGAAGCTGTTGCTATAGTAGATAGGGAAGATATACACCTTGTTCTGCTCGATATAATGATGCCGCAGATGGATGGTATAACCGCTATTTCAAAAATACGCGAGCTTTCAAACGTACCCGTGATTTTGCTCACGGCAAAATCGGAGGATACAGACAAAGTGCTCGGGCTCAACGTGGGTGCGGACGATTACGTAACGAAGCCGTTTAACCCCGTGGAGGTTATGGCGCGCGTGCGCTCCAACATTCGCCGTTATATCCAGCTCGGCGGCGGAGAGGTTAAGCAATCGCGCATTGTTATAGGCGGCATAACGCTCGACGACAGCGAAAAGAACGTCTATCTCGACGGCGAGCTTATTTCGCTTACTCCGCGCGAATATGAGATTTTGAAGCTGTTTATGCAAAGCCCCGGCAATGTGTTTTCTCCGAAGGAAATTTACCGCAAGGTGTGGGGCGAGTTGCCCATAAACGCGGAAAATGCCGTTGCGGTGCATATACGCCACTTGCGCGAAAAATTGGAAATAAACCCTGCGGAGCCGCGATACATAAAGGTTGTTTGGGGGCAGGGCTATAAAATAGAGAGAGGTGCGAAATGAAAAAAGTGAAATCCGGCTTGATTGCCAAAACAATAGCGTGGCTTTTACTCGTGTTTTTCATATTCGTATTTTTTACCTGTATTGCAGGCATTGCTTTGCTACTCAATACGGGTGCGTATTGGGATGGCGGGCGAAACTTCCGCGAAGTGGCGGCGGAGCAAGTTTTTGGCTTTGACCGTGTGCGAATACGCTATATTGTGTACGAATACCATAACGGCACTATGCTTGATGACAGCGAATACAGAGAAATGTACGCCCGCGAAAACAGCAACGTTTTTTTCGTAATCAAAGATTCAGCGGGGAATACCGTGGTCGATTACGGTTCAGACGAAGAATATCAAATTAAATATGACTATACCTTGGAGCATCATCTTAAAGGCGAAGGTATTACGGAAGAAAAAGAGTTTACCTCGCGCGCGGAAGCGGAAGCATATGTGAATTCCCTTGAAGAAACGTATTACGTTACAATGTGGTCTTATGATGAAGAGAGCGGTGTGTGCAATATAACGTATTGCGAATATGAAGCGTACACCGTAAATGCATTTATACGTAAGGATTTTTCTGCGAAGGATAGATATTATTATACACTCGGCGCGGTAAACCTTGTTGTTGCTATGCGCTATTGGGTTATACTGATTGGCTTGGCAAGCGCTGTTATGTGCCTTTTGGTTATAATTTTCCTTTGCTCATCTGCCGGTGTAAGGGAAGCTTCAGGGGAATACAGACTTTCCTTTATACACCGTATACCGCTCGATTTATATTTGGCGTTCAGCTTTTTTGGAGCAGCAATTTTGCTCATTGTTTTGGATGCAGCCTCAAACGGTGATGAATATGAGTGGTTTTCGCTTTTGATGTTTGTTTTGGTTACCACTTTTTGCTCGGCTATGCTTGCCTCTGCCATCGTTACGTTTGCGGCACGTGTAAAGGCAGGTACTTGGTGGAAGAACACGCTCATATATAGGATTTTGTGCTTTATAAAGAAGTTTTTTGTGCTTTGCTTTAAAGGTGTGAGATATGTTTTCAAGCATTTGCCGTTGATTTGGCAAACTCTGGTGCTTCTTTTGCTCCTTAAAGTTGTGGAATTTGCTTTTCTCGTTGCAGGGTATTCCACGTTTTCATATTTTTGGCTTTGCGAGTTTGCTGTGAGCGTTTGGCTGGTGATTTACATTGTTATAGCCCTGCGAAAGCTACAGAAAGCGGCAAAGGAAATGGCGGGTGGTAACCTCGATTACCGCGCGGACCTCGCTCATATGCCGAAAATATTGCGTGAGCACGGCGAAAACCTCAACAATATAGGTGAGGGGCTGAAAACGGCGCTTTCCGAACAGATAAAGAGCGAGCATATGAAAGCGGAGCTCATAACAAATGTTTCTCACGATATAAAAACGCCTCTTACATCCATTGTAAACTATGTGGGGCTTCTTAAGAAAGATGGGCTTGAAAGCGAATCTGCCCCCGAGTATTTAGAGGTTCTGGAGCGCCAGGCGGCGAAGCTCAAAAAGCTGACAGAAGACCTTATAGACGCCTCCAAGGCGACATCGGGCTGTATAAAAGTAAATGCCGAAAAAATGGATATAAACGTGCTTTTGGCACAAGCGAGCGGCGAATATGAAGGGAAATTTTCGCAAAAAGAGCTCATTCCCGTGCTTTCGCTCAGCGAAGAAAACCCGCAAATTTTTGCGGACGGCGGGCTCGTTTGGCGCGTTTTCGACAATCTTTTCAATAATATTTGCAAATATTCGCAGAAGGGAACGCGCGTTTACCTTAAATCCGAGGTGCGCGGCGAAAGAGTTATAATTTCTTTCAGCAATATTTCGGAGGCACAGCTGGATATTTCCAGCGATGAGCTTATGGAGCGTTTTGTGCGCGGCGATTCTTCTCGAAATACAGAGGGCAGCGGCTTGGGGCTTTCTATTGCGAGAAGCCTTGTAGAGCTTCAGGGGGGCACGTTTGATATAAAAATAGACGGCGACCTTTTCAAGGTTGAAGTGGCTTTCGACACGATAAAATAATTGTCGAAAAATAATAAAAACTTTAAAAAAAGTATTGACAAAAAGAAAGTAATATGATATACTTGTTACCGTCGCGAGGGCGAAGCACCTCGGCGGTAACAATAAGCTGGTGTTGCTCAATGGCAGAGCAGCTGATTTGTAATCAGCAGGTTGATGGTTCGACTCCGTTCACCAGCTCCAAAAAATTCCGTAGTTTCGGCTACGGGATTTATAATGGGAGCGTTCCCGAGCGGCCAAAGGGGGCAGACTGTAAATCTGTTGTCAGTGACTTCGGTGGTCCGAATCCACCCGCTCCCACCAACAAACGCAGACCATTTGTCGATAGACAAATGTTCTGCTTTTGTTTATCCAAGCCGTAGGCTTGGTATATCATTGACGCACGGAGTGCGG
>JAFTOK010000191.1 GCA_017463815.1 Clostridia bacterium
AAGAGACTTGCCTGATAACAGCATTGATATGATTTACAGCGACCCTGATTATAACGTGGGCATAAAATATAATGGCACATCATATACAAAAAATTTTAAAGATTACATAGATTGGTACGTGGAACTTGCCAAAGAATCTTTGAGAGTTTTAAAACCTGAGGGAAATATGTTTTTTATAAATTATCCCAAGCAGAATGCTTATTTGAGGGTTAATTTTTTGGACGAAAATTGCTATGATGTTTTCGATTATGTTTGGGTGTATAATTCCAACGTGGGTCATTCGCCGAAAAAATTTACAACAGCTCACAGAAGTATTTTACACTGCACGAAATCAAAGAAAAATAAATGGTTTAAAAATCAGGTTGCCGAACCGTATAAAAATCCTACGGACAAAAGAATTCAGGCTAATTTAGCAAATGGAAGCTGCGGAAGAATGCCTTATTCCTGGCTATATTATGACTTGGTTAAAAATGTATCCAAAGATAAGACAATTCATTCCTGCCAAATTCCCAAAGGGCTTGTGGAAAAACTCATATTGGCCTCTACCGAGCCGAACGACACCGTACTTATACATTTCGGGGGGTCCGGCGGCGAGATTATACAAGCAAAACAACTCGGCAGAAATTTCATCAGTGCCGAGTTGGAGCCTAAATACGTAGAGTTAATCAATGACAGGTTGGAACATAACGGAGAAATAAGCGAGGAATTCAAGTTGAAGTTACATAAGAAATGATTACTCGGTTAATTCAGGGGAGAGCAGTTCTATAAGCCTTTTGTTCGGTAAGGGATGAACTCCTCGTGTTCTTGCGAAAGTTTGAGCAATATTGATTGCGATTGAAAAATCTATGTTTGCCTTGTTATCTTTATTTTTTATTACCTCATCTACAAATTCCTGAAGTAAAATAGGTATAGACAAACAACTGAGAATGGTGTTTATTCTGCCCATTCTCGGTTTTTTTGTCACAAAATTCAAGCCCTCATTTGTAGCGTGAGTTTTCATTTCATCGTTCCAGCCGAGAATATCTATAAAATGAATAAATGCCAGAATATTTATATTTAAACCCTTGCTATCAATCTCGTTTTGAATGGTTTGAATTTCTTCGGTGAGCTCCTTGCTCGGGCAAAAGCGAACACGCCCGTCTACATAATCAAAATCCAAAAGATATGCAACTCTGTATAAAATGACGGATAATTTTTTGTAATTCTCTAAACTTATTGCGTTGCGCAGTTTGCAGAGCAGTTCCCATATATCTGCGAAAGAGAATTTTGTGAACAATTCGCCGACATTAGGGCTCATATCATTTAAGTTAGGAGTTGTTCTGAAATATTCTTTTCCCGGCTTGTGGAAATAAACTTCCGTGCCGTCGGGTAATGTATCAACAACGAATTTTACAGGACAGTTGGCATCTTCAAATGTAATGTTTAATGCTTCTCTGATTCTGTCCTTTCTTTTTTTGATTATTTCGGGTGGGCACCCTTTTACAATTTTTGTTACCATAAAGAACTCCTTTTTGAAATTTAATGTGCGACAGTTTTCATTTCAGCACAACGCCGTTTGTGCCTAAAAGCTCGCGAAGATATGCGAGCATATTCGGGCGGATATCCACACCGCCGCTGTACTTTTCGTATTTTTTCTCTTTTTCGTTATAGAGTATAACCGGTGTGCGCCCCTCGAAAATCATAATGATATTCAGCACCTTGGTGAAAACGTCGCTGTTTTTATCGGGGACTTTGAGGTAGAGCTTGCCGTCTTGTGGCAATTTGGGAACGTATGCGGGCACTTGCTCGCGCGCGGTGGGCGGCGGAGCCGTAGGCAAAGGCGCACTCGAAGCACGCCTGCGTTCTGCTACTTCCTCCGGCAAGCCCTCGGAAATGAGGTTTACGGCGGAAACGAGGATTTTCGGCGCTTTGCCTTCCTCTGCAGAGATTTCGCCGCGCAGGCAGATTGCCGTGTCTTTCATAAGAATATGTGAGCTGTCCGCAAAAACTTTGGGGAAGACCACGAGCTCTATTTCGCCCGTTTTATCCTCTATTGTTATAAACGCCATAGAAGCGCCGTTTTTTGTGCTTTTTACCGTTTTGGAGTTTATTATGCCGCAAAGCTTAACGCGCTGTTTATCGGCAAATGCGATGAGAGCATCGTCTGCCTCTTCCTCCTCCGAGAAGGAGGAAAGTATTGCACCGATGGGCATAGGCAGAATTTCATCGAGCATTTCCGCATAATCGTCGAGCGGGTGGCCCGAAAAGTACATACCCGTGTAGTCCTTTTCCTGGCGTAATTTTTCTTTTACGGAATATTCGGGAATATCCGGCAGTTTGTATTTGTAGACTTCGCCGAAGGTTTCCTTTGCGGAAATGTTGCCGAGCGTGAAAAGGTCCATCTGGTCTGCGTTTTGCTCACGCGCGCGGCGCATATATATATCGACAATCGTTTCGTATTCGGAATGGAGCGCGCTGCGCTTTTCCCCGAGTGAATCGAATGCGCCGCTGCCGATGAGCGACTCTACCTGACGCTTGTTGAGCTCGTAAACGCTCATACGCTTTACAAAATCTTCAAACGAGGAAAATGCGCCGTTTTGTTCGCGTTCCGCAATCACTTGGGAAAGGAAAGCGTCCCCCACGTTTTTTATACCCAAAAGCCCGAAACGAACGGATTTTTTGCCGCCTGCGCCGTATACGACGTGGTAGGTTTTGCGGCTTTCGTTTATATCGGGCCCGAGGACCTCTATACGCATTTTTTTCGCTTCTTCGATATAGGAAGCGCTTTTTGTTATATTATCGGAAACGGAGGAGATAAGCGCGGCAAAATATTCGCAGGGGTAGTGCGCTTTAAGGTATGCCGTACGGTAGGAAAGGTAGGCGTATGCCGTGGCGTGGCTTTTATTGAACGCATATTTTGCAAAATCCGCCATATCGGCAAAAATTTCTTCTGCATCCTCTTTGGAAAGCCCTGCGGCGAGCGCACCCGTGCAAAGCACGTTGCCGTCTGCGTCTTTTTCACCGTATATGAAAGCGTCGTGCTCCTTTGCCATAGCGCCGCTTTTTTTCTTGGACATAGCGCGGCGAACAATATCCGCCCTGCCGAAGGAAAAGCCCGCAAGGCTGCGGCAGATTTGCATAACCTGCTCCTGATAAATGATGCAGCCCGAAGTATTGGAGAGTATATCGCGCAGAGCCTCGCATTTATACGTAACCTTTTCGGGGTGCTTGCGGTTGGTGAGAAAGAGCGGTATGGAATCCATAGGCCCCGGGCGGTACAGCGCGATGGCGAGAACTATATCCTCTATGTTTTTTGGCTGCATACCGATAAGCAACTTTCGCATACCCGCGCTTTCAAGCTGGAAAAGCCCCTCTGTTCTGCCCGCACCGAGAAGCGCGTATGCGCCCTCGTCGTCAAGCGGAACTGCATTTATGCGGAAATTCGGCTCTTTTTCGCGGATTTGCTTTTCCGTGTCGGAAATGATGGTGAGGTAGCGCAAGCCGAGAAAGTCGAATTTCAAAAGACCGAGTTCCGCCACCGTATCCATAGTGAACTGTGTGAGCGTCATATCCGTGGAAAAAGCCACGGGGACGTATTCGTGCACGGGGCGGTCTGTTATAACTATGCCTGCGGCGTGCGCGGAAACGTGGCGGGGCATACCCTCAAGCTGCTTGGAAATATCTATAAGCTTTTTTACATCGGCGCTGTTTTCGTACATTTCGCCGAGCCTGCCTTTGAGCGCCTCGTCGAGTGTTACGCCTATATCGTTCGGCACGGCTTTTGCCACAACGTCTACGTCGGCGTAGTTCATACCGAGCGCCCTGCCGACGTCGCGTATAACGGCTTTTGCGGAAAGTGTACCGAACGTGGCTATGCCGCAAACGTGCTCTTTGCCGTATTTTTCCGCGACGTAGTCTATAACCTCGTCGCGGCGGTCATAGCAGAAGTCCGTATCGAAGTCGGGCATACTGACACGCTCGGGGTTAAGAAAACGTTCGAACATAAGGTCGTATTTAATAGAGTCTACGTCGGTAATTCCGCTGAGGTACGCCACAAGGCTGCCCGCGCCCGAACCCCTTCCGGGGCCCGTGGGTATGCCGCGCTCTTTTGCCGCGGCGATAAAGTCCTGCACGATGAGGTAATATTCCGAATATCCCATTTTAGAGATTACGTAAAGTTCATAATCTATTCTTTCGCGGTATTCGCTTTCGGGGTGCTTTTCGGTGAAAACTATTTCTCCTGCGGCTTTTTTGCGCTCGAAGCCCTCGCTTGCAAGGCGCGCGAGGTATGTGTCGGGCGCTTCGCCCGTTTCGGGTACGAAGCGGGGAAGGTAGAGCTTATCAAATTCAAAATCGAAAGCGCACATATCCGCAATTTTTTGCGTGTTCAGGCAAGCATCTGGGTAGGCGGCGAAAAGACGCTCCATATCAGCGGTGCTTTTGTAGTAGAACTCGTCCGTTTCGAAACCGAACGGTCTGCCGTCTGAAATTTTGGAGTTTGTCTGTATGCACATAAGCACGGCTTGCGTATCCGCATCTGCGCGGCGCAGGTAGTGTACGTCGTTCGTGGCTACGAGCGGTATGCCCGTTTCGTTGTGGAGCGAGAGGAGCGCTTCGCAAACCTCTTTCTGCCCTTGCATACCGTGGTCCTGCAGTTCGAGGTAGAAGTTGCCTTCGCCGAAAATTTTGTTAAGCTCAAGCGCGTAATCGCGCGCACGCTCGAAATCTCCAGCCAAAATCATTTTCGGTATAAAGCCTGCGAGGCACGCGGAAAGGCACACAAGGCCCTCGCTGTGCGTGCGCAAAAGCTCCATATCCACGCGTGGCTTGGTATAGAACCCCTCGGTATAGCCTTTGGAAACCATATAGCAAAGGTTTTTGTAGCCCGTTTCGTTTTTGCAGAGCAATACGAGGTGGTAGCGAGCGCTTTCGTCGCTGCGCGTTTTATCGAAGCGGGAGGCGGGCGCGACGTATACTTCACACCCGATTATGGGCTTTACGCCCTCTTTTTTGCAGGCTTTGTAAAAATCCACCGCGCCGAACATCGCGCCGTGGTCTGTTATGGCGACGGCGTTGTGGCCCATAGCGGCGGCGGTCTTCGGTATTTCCGAAATGCGGCACGCGCCGTCGAGCAAACTGTATTCCGAGTGTAGGTGCAAATGTACGAATGGCACGGGAAATCCTCCTTTGAATTTTGATTTCGGTGTTTATTCTTGTGTTTTTGTTTTTTCGTCTTTGTAGAGTTCGTAGAACTTCATAATTTTTGCGAGAATTTTGCTTACCTGCGATTTCGAAATCGGCGGTATCATAAGCTCGCCGAGCTCTTTTTGGGAAAGCTCGCAGTTTTCGGCGCGTAAGGTAGCAAGCTCCTGCATCTGCGGCGTCATTTCTTCGAATTTGCCGTTTGCTTTAAGGTTTTCTATGGCTTCTTGCTGTGCTATTGCCACGCCGAGCGTTTTGCCCAGGTTCGCCACCTCAAAATTGGAGTGGCGGTTGGCTTGGTTGCGCATTTCGCGCAAAATTTGCTCGTTCATTATATCGAGCGCGGCTTTTGTGGCGCCTATGAACGTGAGGAAATCTTCCACCATTGCGCTTTCGCGGTAATAGATGATTTGGCTTGCTTTGCGCGCGGAAATTTTGGGCATACCGATTTTTTCGGAAAGCAAAACCGCCGTGTCCACGGCGAGGTCCGCGTGCGGCGTGGAAATTTCCAGGTGATAATTATGCTCGGGCGAGTTTACGAAGCCTGCTGAAAGAAACGCGCCGCGTATGTATGCCTTTGCGCATTTTTTGCAAGAGAAAAGGTGCTTGTTTACTTTATGTATATTTTCTTCGCCGCCGAAAAGCGCAAAGAGCTTTTCTATATCTTCTTTTTCCGTTATCTCGGTTTTATATGCGACGGTGCTTTTGTTTTCTTTTATTTCCGGGGTTGCCACCACGTCTGCGCAGACGAGTAAAAGGGAAGTAAACATATCGGAAACTTCGGGTGTTTCGGTTATGAATTTTACGCCGTTTTCATCGAAAGCTGCGGCGTAGGAAAGCATTGCGCGGAGCTGTGCCGCGGCACAACAATCGCGCTCGGGTGGGAGAGAGGAAACAGAAGCTTTTGTATTGCCTGAAAAAGACATAATATACCCCTTTATTTATTCTACATATATAATTTCCGTTTCGAGCATAACGCCGAATTTTTCGGAAACGACGGTTTTTATTTTTTCTATGAGTGCGAGCACGTCGCAGGAGGTAGCACCGCCTGCGTTTACTATGAAGCCCGCGTGCTTTTCCGAAACCTGTGCGCCGCCGATTTTATAGC
This sequence comes from Clostridia bacterium, assembly GCA_017463815.1. Classification (GTDB taxonomy): domain Bacteria; phylum Bacillota; class Clostridia; order Oscillospirales; family CAG-272; genus UMGS731. The sequence goes on from JAFTOK010000191.1 coordinate 6,290, forward strand.
CTTTAAGCCCCGCATCCTCTATGTATTTGCCGGAAAAACCGACTGCGGGGCGCTTGAAAACGCTGCCCGCGCTGGGCATTGTGAGCGGCTGGCTCGCTTTGCGCTTTTCGGTATATTCTTTCATTTTTGCTTCGATTTCTTCGCCCGTGCCCTTGCGGAGTTTAAATAGGGAAGAAAGCACGAGCAGCTCGCCCTTTTCAAATACGCTTGTGCGGTATGCAAAGCAGTGCTCTGAGGCGGAAAGCGTGAGGGTTTCGCCCGTGCGCATATCGAGGCAGGTGCTTTCCACAAGAATGTGGGAAATTTCGCCGCCGTGCGCGCCCGCGTTCATATATACCGCGCCGCCCACAGTGCCCGGTATGCCGAAAGCAAATTCCGCGCCCGAAAGCTCATTCTTGAGCGCGAGATTGCAAAACGAGGAGAGCTTTACCCCGCAAGATGCGCGTATATTTTCGCCTTCAAGCGAAATCTCTTTTATCTGATTTGTGAATATTACAAGCCCCGAAACGCCTTCTGAAGAAAACAGTATGTTGGAAGCGTTGCCGAAGACGCGCGCGCGTACATCGCACGTTTTTGCGAGTTTTATTAGAGCGCAAAGCTCCGCCTGTGTTTTGGGGAATGCGGCAAACTCTGCCTGGCCGCCGATTTTAAACGTGCTGCGGTTTGCAAGCGGATACGCCGCGTATGCTTCGCAAATATTTTTTAATTGAGCGAGAAAAGGGTTGTTTGTAAGCATAGAAAACTCCGAAAAGAATATTTATCTGCAATTATTATATAATATATATTTTAACATAAATATTCTGTTTTGTCATTGATTTTGGCAGAAAAAGATTAAAATATTTCCTCTGTTTTGGGATTTTGTTTTGGGAAGAAAACAGAGCACAAAAAACTTTGGTATCGTATTGTAACAAAGGGCATTTATTTTGCAAAATTATAAACAAAATATTGCCGTGTGTGCTTGAAATTATCATATAAATAATATATAATAATATTGTATATTGGGATAATGTATGAAAAAACGAAGAATAGAGGAGTACAATTTATGGAAACAGGAAAATCCAATGTCGCGGCATATCTTTTTTGCCAAGGCACAAACACGTATTCATACGATTATTTGGGTGTTCACGTTTCGCGCGAAAACGGCTCTTACAAATATGTTTTCCGCGTATGGGCACCTAAAGCCTACAGCGTATTTGTTTGCGGCGATTTCAACGGCTGGAGCGATTCCTTGCCGATGGAAAAGGACGAAGATTCGGGCATTTGGGAAACTGAAATATGGAGCCTTGAGTGCTTGGAGGGTTGCCGATATAAATATAAAATCACAGGCAAAAACGGCACACATATGAAGGCAGACCCTTATGCTTTCTATTCTGAAACGCTTAAAAATACGGCTTCTGTTATCTACGATATAAAAAAGCACGAATGGCACGATGAGGCTTGGCGCGAAAGCGCGGCAAGCCGCTTTACGAGGAACCCGGGTAGGTTCTGTTCTTCCCCCGTCAATATTTACGAGATGCACTTGGGCTCTTGGAAAACGCGTGGTGGCAAAACGAACGTGGACGGCGACGCTTACCTTAACTACCGCGAAATAGCAGACGAGCTTGCGCCATATCTTGCCGATATGGGATATACGCACGTGGAGCTTATGCCCGTTATGGAGCATCCGTTCGACGGTTCCTGGGGTTATCAGGTTTGCGGATATTATTCGCCCACCTCGCGCTATGGCACACCTGCGGATTTTGCCTACTTTGTAGACAAGCTGCACGCACACGGTATAGGCGTTATTCTGGATTGGGTCCCCGCACATTTCCCGAAGGACGAACACGGCCTTTACGAATTCGACGGCGACCTGCTTTATGAATATAAGGGAAAGGACAGAATGGAGCACAAGGGTTGGGGCACTCGTTGCTTTGACGTTGGCTACCCAGAGGTGCAATCGTTCCTTGTATCCAACGCGCTTTTCTGGCTTCGCGAATACCACGTTGACGGCTTGCGTGTGGACGCTGTGGCAGCGATGCTTTACCTTGATTTCGACAAGGACCCCGGAGAATGGATACCGAACGAGCAGGGCGACAACAAAAACCTGGAAGCAATAGCCTTCTTCCAAAAACTGAACAAGGCTGTGTTTGCGGAATTCCCCTATACGTTTATGATAGCAGAGGAATCTGCCGATTGGAACAAAATAACCAAACCCGTTCACGAAGGCGGCCTCGGCTTCAACTTCAAATGGAATATGGGCTGGGCAAACGACGTGTACGAATACGTTCAGATAGACCCGTTTTTCCGCAAGGGAAGCCACACAAAGCTCACTTTCCCGATGATGTACGCATTTACAGAAAACTACATTTTGCCCGTTTCGCACGATGAAGTGGTACACGGCAAGAAATCCTTGCTGGATAAAATGTACGGCGAATATGAAGAAAAATTCTCGGCGATGCGCGCGTTTTTGACGTATATGATGACTTTTCCCGGCAAAAAAATGCTCTTTATGGGCACGGAATATGCGCCTTTCCGCGAATGGGACTATGAAAACCAGCTTGAATGGTTTATGCTCGATTACGAAAAGCACGCCAAGATGAAGCAGTTTGTAAAAGAACTGAACCTGCTCTACAAGCGTTCGCCCGAGCTTTGGGAAATCGACGACTCGTGGGAAGGTTTCAAATGGATAGAGGCTGACCAGGCGGAGCTTAACGTTATTTCGTACAGAAGAATAGACACAAAAGGGAACGAGCTTATAGTTGTTATAAACTTTTCCCCCGAAAAAAGGGAAGAATACACGGTGCGCGTGCCAAGACGCGGCGTGTATGAGGAAATATTTACCTCTGATAACACCCGCTACGGCGGAGGCGGCGTGAGAAACGGCACCTTTAAAGCCAAAAATATAAGAATTGACACTGATTTCGCGGCAGAGTTTAAAATAACCTTGCCTGCATACGGCGCGGTTGTTTACAAGCGCAGACCCGAACTCACTATAAACAGTAATTTGATTCGGCACAGATAAATTTTGCAAAAACAAGCAAACGAAAATATGAAAGCGAGGAAAATTATTTATGTACAGAAAAAAAGAGTGTATCGCAATGCTTTTGGCGGGCGGACAGGGCAGCCGACTCTATGCTTTGACAGAAAAAACGGCGAAACCTGCCGTACCCTTTGGCGGTAAATACAGAATTATAGACTTCCCGATGTCTAACTGTGTAAACTCCGGTATAGACACGGTTGGCGTGCTTACCCAATACCAGCCCCTCGTGCTCAACGAATACATAGGCAACGGCGAGCCGTGGGACCTTGACCGCACACGCGGCGGCGTTATGGTGCTGCCCCCTTACCAGGGAAAATCCTCTTCCGACTGGTACAGCGGTACGGCAAACGCGATTTACCAGAACATCAATTTTATAGAACGCTACTCTCCCGAATACACGCTTATTCTTTCGGGCGACCATATCTATAAAATGGACTATTCCAAAATGCTTGATTTTCATAAGGAGCACGGTGCGGCGGTCACCATTGCGGCACTTCCCGTTTCTATGGAGGAGGCGTCACGCTTCGGTATTATGAAC
>JAFTOK010000018.1 GCA_017463815.1 Clostridia bacterium
GCGCGTGCTGCCCTTGACGATAAAAAAATAGTTGAGCTTTATTGGAGGCGGGATGAAAACGCGATTGAAGAAACCGATTTGAAATACAAAAAATATCTTCTCGCCATAGCGTATAATATCGTGCACGACACCCTCGACTGCGAGGAATGTCTGAACGACACCTACGTAGGCGCGTGGAATTCTATGCCGCCCTCCCGCCCAGACATCCTTCGCGCGTTTCTTACGACGATTATGCGAAGAACAGCTGTAAACCGTTACCACAGCAACAATAAAAAATCGACCGTTCCTTCGGAAATGACGCTCGCGCTTTCTGAGCTGGAAGAAGCCATCGGGCAAGAAGCGGATTTTGAAGAATCGTTCGATTCATACAGGCTCGGCAAGATTATAAGCGATTATATTCGCTCTCTTTCGGAAAGAAGACGGTTTATATTTATGAGCAGATATTACGCGGCAAACACCGTAAACAAAATCGCGGGCGATTTGAATTTGAGCCGTTCCACCGTCAACAAAGAGCTCGCCTTTATCCGAAACGGCTTGAAAGAAAAACTTGAAAATGAGGGGTACACAATATGAAAAAAGAAACTTGGAACAACGGGCTCAACAACATAGACGGCGACCTTGTCGAAGAATTTGCGGTAAAGTGTGAAAAAATTGAAGCAAACAAAAAAACCAGAAACCGCCTGCTCCGTTTCGCCGCAATCGCGGCTTGCCTTTGCTTTATAGCCGCCGCGGTTATCGCACCGTTCGGCAAAAGCCCGAATATACCAATAGTAGATATCGGCGCGCCGTCACACGCTCCGCTATATTACGGGGATGAAAGCAGTGTGAGCCTATCCGATATGGGCACCACGCCTATTCCGTTCGGTATATCCGTCACGGCGCAGATTACCGAAATACTGCCCGACACATACACGTTTTTCGACGATTGGGCGCAAAGCGAATACCGCCTTTTAAAAATGAAAACCGTCACGCTCCTGCGCGGAAAAGAAATGACCGGGGAGTTCTACTATATAGTTCCCGTGGGGTTTATGGCAGATTTTTCTGTTTTCGATACGTTCGTCATTACAGATATGGGGCAGTTTGGCTATGAATATTCGGTAGTTTACAACAAAACACAAGACTGCGCCGAGCGGCTTGACCTTGTATTGTTCGGGTATTCTACCCTGTCATACAGATTTATGGGCAAAAATTTTATGGCTTTCGATGCCGACGGAAATTTTGATTCAAGGTTGTGGGAATCGACGGAAAAATGGATTGCAAGCACCTCCGAAGCGGAAAGCCCCCAAACGCTGGGGCAGGCAGAGGAAAAAGTACGCCAACTCGACCTGGAAGAATTGCCTATGCGCGATAATGCTTACGTTCATTCCCTGAAAGATATTACGGGAGAGGCAGCAGACGTTCTGGCGCAGATTATGACGCTCGAAAACGGTATTTACGTACAAAACTCATCGCAAAAGCTCTGGCTCTCCCCCGAAGTTCAGCTTCAAGCCGTAAGATATATAAACGGCTTTCCCACAAACGAAAAAGTAAGCATTTACAGTAAAGAGTGGTACGGCAGCGAGGAAGATATATTTTCGTTTACAGAAGCCCGATTCACAGAGGAGGATTTAAACGCTCTGCCAAACCTCAAGGCAGCGATTGCCGCCGTGGCAAAAGCTTACGACGCGGAAAAATCACACCTCCGCATATTGAAAATTACGAAAAACAGCCATCACAATATAATAAATACGGGATTTTCGGTTGGTATGCAAAAACGCCCGACGGCGTTATAGGAATAGTGCGTGTAACCTGGCTTTTGTCGTACACAACAATGGACGATGCATATTATATCATCGAATACGGCTCTGACGTTTGCAAGCCGATAGAAAGAGATGCTTTGCTCGAAAAAATCGGCGAGTACGAAACAACTTATATTTACCGGGGAAAATACGACAGCAACGGAAAAGTCAGGTAAACATAAAGATGCACTCAAACGAGTGCATCTTTTGTTTATTTGACAATATAGCGGCTGTATGATAAAATAAATTAAAATATTTTCTCAGAAAACGCCAACCTTTTCAAAAATTTGTGTCTATATGGGTGAAAGCTTTCAAGGAGAACACAAAATGAACAAACAAGATGCAGAAAAAATCATCACCGAATATGTAAAACCGATTTTCGGTTTTGCGCTTAAACGTGCCAAAACCGAGCAGGACGCGGAAGACCTTTCGCAGGAAATAGTTCTGCGCGCGTTCCGTGCGTTGCTTGCAAAAGACGATATTGCCGATACTAATAAATTCATATGGGCGGTCGCGCACAATACGCTGGCAAACTACTACCGCGATGCGGGCAAACACGCTTTCAATGTTTCTATAGACGAAATATCGGAAACACTCGCAGGCGAAGAACCCGAATTTTTCGGCGGCGACGAAAAAGAAACGCTCGCCCGCCTGCAAAAAGAAATCGCGTACCTTTCTCGCACACAACGGCGCGTTATAATAGCATACTATTTTGAAAATCGGAAACAAACGGAAATCGCCGCCGAGCTCGGTATACCGCTCGGCACGGTCAAATGGCACTTGTTTGAAGCGAAAAAAGATTTGAAAAGAGGTATGGATACTATGAGAAAAGCAAGCGAACTTAAATTCAACCCCATAAAATTTGAAAATTACGGCCTTTGCGGAAGTGTAGGAGAGGAAAATCTCGATAACTTTCTGCGTTCTTCCCTTGCCCAAAATATTTTATACAGTGTGAAAAACACGCCGAAAACGATAAACGAAATTGCCGATGACCTCGGCGTTTCCCCGGTTTACGTTGAAAGCGAAGCAAAACACCTCGAAAAATACGTACTTCTGACCTTGGAAAAAGAAAAATATTTATCAAATATAGTAATTGAGGAGCCTACTTCGGAACTGCTTACCATACGGGACGCTATGTATAAAAAAGCGGCAAACCTCTTTGCAAGCGAGCTTTACGAAAAGCTCACGAAAAGCGGAATTTTAGACGATGAGAGCATTATCTGCGCGCAAAAAGACAAAAACTTTCTTCTTTGGTCGCTCATTCCGCTTATATCCTCACTCTCCGGCGAGCATATTATGGAGGAAAAAATCAAATTCAGCGAAGCCGCCACGCTTCGCCCCGACGGCGGGCACAACATTTGCGTTGCCACGGTAATAAACCGAGATATAGTTCTTCCCGAAGATTACATTTATATGAAAAACTGGTTTGGCCCCTGCTGGAGCGATAATACCGATACAGTGCTTTGGCGAGTAGACAGCGAATGGTCGGAAAGTCGCGTAATACGCGACCGCCGAGGCTTTGACGAAACGGAGCGCGTAATTATGCTTTACAAACGCGAAAAAGAAAACGGCGCGCTTAACCGCGACGATGCGGCTTGGCTTGCCGAGCGCGGATATGTGAAAACCGACGAAAACGGAAAAGTTCTTTGGCAAATAGTCATTCTCGCAAATAAAGAAATACAGCAAAAGCTTATTGCTATAGGAGATGAAATAAAAGAAAATCTGAACAGCGAATTTACGAAAATAAAGAAAGCGTATATTGATGCCGAGCTTGCATCGGTACAAACGCATATGCGTAAAGCCAAGGAATATACCCTGCAGTATCTTTTCAGCTCCGACGGCTGGTTTCTGCTTCATTGCCTGAAAGCGCTTGTGGCAAGCGGTAAGCTTCAAGCACCGAAGGAAGAGCAGCGCAAAGCCATAACCACGGTAATTATGCCGAAAATTTAACTCTAACGCAAAAAGCAACCCGAAGGTTGCTTTTTGCATTTAATCTCTGCCTGCGGTGATTTCCTCGCGGGAGCGGAAAAGGAGCGAAACGCACCAAACGCCCGCAAGCGCCACAAGCGTGAAAATTATTCTCGAAATAAGCGCGCCCGTGCCGCCAAAGAGCCAACCTACAATATCAAAGCCGAAAAGACCGATACTGCCCCAGTTAAAAGCGCCGATTATAACGAGTAAAAGTGCTATTCTGTCAAGCATCATATTTACCTCACCGATAAATTAAATTTTATTCTATTTATATTTACGGTCTGATTATAGTTTGACCGTGCAAAATTATTTTATTCTCTTTTTTCGATAAAATTCGTTTTTTCTTGCAAAAATAAAATATGTGTGATAGAATGTATATGTAATTTCATCTAAGTATCCCGAAAGGAAACACTATATGCGTGTAAGAAAAAAGAAAAACGGCGACGCAAGATTCGATGCTTGCAAAGAGCTTTTTATAGAATTTGACAAAGAAACCCCCGAAAAGCTTTCCCTTGCGGAGCTTTTCCCCGGCTTTACAAAATTCCGCGCCGAAATCGGCTGTGGCAAGGGCACGTTTATAACCGAAACGGCAAAGCGCAACCCCGACGTGGCTTTTCTTGCCGTGGAAAAGGTGCGCGACGTTGTTATATTCGCCTCTGAAAAGGTTCAGGCGGAAAACCTACCCAACGTGCGCTTTATCTGCGGCGACGCGGCGGCGCTCACGGCGCTTCTCGACGAAAAGAGCCTGGAAACGATATACATCAACTTCTGCGACCCGTGGCCCAAAGCACGCCACGCCAAACGCAGGCTCACGAGCGAAGGCTTTCTGCGCCTGTTCAAAAATTTGCTCGCCGACGACGGCAAAATAGAATTCAAGACAGACAACATCGGTCTTTTTGAATTTTCGCTCGAAGAATTCCCGAAAGCGGGCTACGAAATGCGCGACGTTTGCTTCGATTTGCACGCGAGCGAGTGGGCGGAAAACAACGTTCAAACGGAGTATGAGCGCAATTTTTCGGCAAAAGGCTTCAAAATCAACCGTTTAGAGGCTTTTAAGGCGGAAAAATAAAAAAATTTTCAATAAGTTTTATAAAAACACAAAAAAAGTCTTGATTTTTTGCAAACTGTGTGATATAATTTATCTCGCTATGCTGCAACAGATTCATAAATCGCGCAAAAACAGCGGTTTGTTTTTTGTAGACGAAATTAAAATATTGGAGGTGTGTAGATATGGCAAAATGTATGTACTGCGGTAAAGGTGTTACATTCGGTCACAATGTTTCCCACTCTAACCGTAAAACCGGCAGAACTTGGAAGGCTAATATCAGAAAAGTTAATGCTGTTGTTGACGGCGAACATAAGACTGTAAGCGTTTGCTCTCGTTGCCTTCGTTCCGGTAAGGTAGAAAGAAGCTGACAAAGCGCCTTCAAGGTCTAATATTGCCCAAAAGCCTCTTCGTAAAGAAGAGGCTTCTTGATTTTTTCGGAGAGTTTTATGACGTATTTTCTTGTAAACGAAAATTTTCCCGCCGAGTTTTGCGCGCGCCTTGCACCGTATGGCACGTGCCTGCCCGTGCCGCCATTCGCCGCGCTCGATTTCCCCGTATGTGCACACCCCGATATGCTTGCGGTAAACGTGGGCGGCGCGCTTTTTGTGTATGCGGAGCACACGGAGCTCAGGGAATTGCTCGAAAAGCACGGTATACCCTTCCGCACGGTTTCGCACAAAGCGGGCAAGCTCTACCCCGCCGACGTGGGGCTTAACCTCTTTACCGTAGGCAAACTGCTTTTTGCAAACGAAAAATACACCTCGCGAGAGGTGATTGATTTTGCAAAGGAACAGGGCTTTACTCTTGTAAACGTGCGCCAGGGCTACGCAAAATGCTCTGTAATGCCCGTTGACGGCGCAATCGTAACGGCAGACGCGGGCATATGCAAGGCGGCGCGTGCACACGGAATCGAAACTTTGCTTATCACCCCGAGGTACGTGGACATAGAAAAATACGACACCGGCTTTATCGGCGGCGCTTCGGGTACGCTCTGCGAGGGCAAGGTGTGCGTTTTCGGCGATTTGTATTCGCACCCCTACGGCGAAAAAATCTGCGCCTTTGCGCGCGCACACGGTACGACCGTGGAAAACCTCGGAAGCGGCGCACTTTTCGATTACGGCGGGTTTGTGCGTGTAAATACTTGACTTTTTACGCTTACAATGCTATTATAA
>JAFTOK010000192.1 GCA_017463815.1 Clostridia bacterium
ATAGTGGGTAATTTACGAGCAGCATTAATTCCATCAATCTGTTGCCCTGCCTTAAAATAGGCGTAACACAGTTCCGTTCTTGCCCAGTTCAAAATATGAGTGTTTCGGCAATTTGCCATAAGATACTCACCAAGTTCTATGCTTCGTTGGGGATTAATATTTTGGGAACCGTATACTATCCACGCCATAAGCAAATGATTATTTGGATACTTCCGTAACCCTTCTTCGGCTTTTTGCACCAATGTAGTCTCATCGCGCATTATATCACATTTGCGCAGTTCTTCTTGAAGAGTATCCACATATTCTTTTTCTTGGCTTTGGTCGGCTCCCATCAAGGCATCTATTGTAATGCCGAAAAAATTCGCAATTTTGGGAAGCATTTCAATGTCAGGATAGCACTCTCCTCTTTCCCACTTGCTTATAGTTTGAAAACTTACACCAAGTCGCTCGGCGAATGTTTCTTGTGAAAGATTGCTCTCACGTCTGCTTTTTCTAATGTTTTCCGAAAGATTAAGTCCCATAACAATCTCCTAAATAGATATTCAGCGAGCTCTGCTGTGTATATATTTTATCATAGCACAAACATAATTTCAATAACGCAATATTAGAATGCATTTCGCCTATTTCGGGAATTTTTCTGCTATTTGTTTGATTTATTGATAAATAGAACATCCTCGGCAGGAAACTCCCTACCGAGGCTGATTTTTATTAAAACTGTCCTTTAGTACCCGAGGCTAAAGAGGGGCGGTTTTTAGCACTTTGCATTTGTTAATTTTTTGTGAACAAAGAACTTTTTTGCACAAAATCGCGCGCAAAATTCAACTTATATTTATAGTAGCAAACTCAAGGAGAAAACAATGTTAACATTTTATTTGTCAATGCTCGATAACGAAACCGATAAGTTGAATTTTGAGCAAATTTATATAGCTTACGAAAAAGATATTTACAGAAGAATATATAAAATCCTGCGTTCTAAAGAGGATACGGAAGATGCCGTGCAGGAAACCTGGAAATCCGTTTGCGAGCATATAGAGCTTTTCAGATATATGAATTCAGACAGAAGGCGTGCATACATTTTGGGCATCGCGAAAAATCAGGCGCTTTCCGTTATAAGAAAAAGAAAAAAAGAGGCGCTTGTTATGTGCGATGTTGAAGATATAGAGGGAATTGTGGACGACAGAGAGCTTTATGACGTTTGCGGCAGGTTCGATATAGCCGCTGTACGTGACTGCATAGAAAAGCTTGACGAGCCTTACAGCGACGTACTGCTTTACTACTACCTGCACGAGCACACCATAAAGGAGATAGCACATATTTTGGATGTGAACGAAAATACCGTAGGCTCGCGCTTGAGGCGCGGCAGGCAAAAGCTTATAGAACTGCTTATTAAGGAGGGCTTGGTATGAACGAACGGATGAAAAACGGCCGCGCTATCTTAAAGCAAGCGCTTGCGGAATACGAGCTCTCTTTTTTGGAAAAATATCCGCCGGAAGACGTGAACGTGGAATATTCCGAGGAATATAAGCGCGATATAAGCCTGCTTATAGCAAAAACGCGCGAAAGTGCGCCGAAGCCGAAAAAGACGAGAAAAATTTTTGTGCGCCCACTCGCTTATATAGCGGCGGCGCTCGCGATAATCATATCTCTTTCAGCTGCTGTTTACAGCGTGCGTGAGCCTGTTGCGGAATTTTTAATCGAGGTTTATAAAAGCATTGTTTCGAGCTTTTGGAACGGTGACGGCGAGATGCCCGCAAACGGCACAAGCGGAAGCACGAATATAACAACCACGGCGCCTAACGTGCCTGATATTCCCGAGGAGCTTTTGGAAAAAGTTCGTTATGACTGCGGCGAAAACGGGCTTTACGCCGTGAAAGAATTTTACAATGATGCGGGTCAGCTTGAGTTTATTTACATCGACGGAATAGACGCGAGCATCGGCACGTGGGAAAGAGATATAATAATAGAAAATGTTTTGGACGACAGCGGAAATATAACAAAATCTTATATATACGACGTTTCCGCCCCGCACAAGGGCGAAAGAACGGTTTGCTATACGTTGCTGCCGCTCGAAAACCCAAAATACAACTACGAAATTTTAAACGAGCAAGAAAAAACGCAGTTTTATATAAAAGAAACCGAAGACGTCTTCGGCAACGTTGTGAAAAGTGAGCTTTTCGATAGGAACGGCAGAGTGAAGCAAGCCGAAGAGGCTGAATATTATGAAGACGGCACCATAAAATCCCGCAGGAGCTTTTATGCGAACGGCAAACTTATGTCCGAGGCCGAATATGATGAAAACGGAAACTTTATAAAATGCGATTTCTATGAAAAAGAGGAATACGTTTCCGCCAAATGGAGCGCAAAATACCATTCTGCGGGCGAAATTGCCGAATATCAAGCCGTTGCGGCGTATAAAGACGGCGGCGAAGGTGTTCCAAACGTATATAAATTCGATACCGATGGAAAAATCGTAGAGAACGGAGCGGCAAAATATAACTACGGAGGCGCCGGTGAGCTTAAATCTATAAGCGAATATTATACCCAATATACGTTCGATGAAAAAGGCTTTCTCGTAAAATATGATTATACAAATAACGGTGGATTTTCAACGGAAAAACATATAGTGTATACGTATAATCAGCAAAATTTGCTTACCTCGGTTACAACAACGGAAAAAGCCTATAATACAAGCGTATCCACAACTTCTGTTTCCTATATTTACAATGACGACGGAAGCACGGAAGTGTATTATAAAAATAAAATAGGCAGGGTAAACAGACAGGTATTTACGGATATATACGGAAGAACAATCCGCGACGAAAGCTATGAAAACGGCGAACGCACGGGTTACGACACGTATACGTACGACGAATATAACAACGTCATAAAGAAGCAGGAGTACAGTTACGAAGCCATCAACTATGAATATTTATATGAATATGACGAGAATGGTGACCTCGTTAAGGAAACAAAGGTCTGGCACACAGAAGGAACCTCCGCAAGCGAATATACGCTGTACGAATATTTCGATAACGGGGAAGTGAAACACACTGTTTCCTACGACTATTGGGGCTATAAATCCAAGGAAAGGGAGTATTATGCAGACGGCGGCTATAAAGTGATAAATTACAGCGGTATAGAGGGTGCATTCCACGATTCGCACACATATGACCGTTACGGCAACTGCATAGAAACCGTTTATATGGAGGGCGGCGTAGAGCGGCGTTCGGTATACGAATTTTTTGAAAACGGCAAAGAGAAAAAACGTTTTCTTTACCTCGACGGAGTTCTCGAGTTCGGCGAGGAGTATAACGAAAACGGTGTCGTTATAAAAAAATACGCGTTGAACGAGGCGGGCAAAATTGTTTGTACGGAATATATAAAAGATGAAAACGGCACGTTGGTCAGCGAAAAAATATACGAAAACAATGTTTTTGTCAGCTATAGATTTTACAAATATTTTGAAATGGCACCCATTACGCCCAAACCGCTTAAAAGTATTTCCGAATATAATACGAAAGGGGAACTTATACACTACTCCGAGTATATGGAGCTGAAATATATCCTTTACGGAAACCCCGATACAGAATATGTTTTGGTAAAGGAGGAAACATATGAAAACGGCGAAATCGTTGCGTATAAATACATCGAGTATGAGGAAAATACAGGCAACGGAAAACCCGTTTCGCATATAACCAAAGACGGCAACAAAACTTCCGAGGCGGTGTATGACGAACACGGAAATATCCTAGAAGAAAAATTTTACGAAAACGGTATGATTGTTTCGTTGCGCGAAATTTGTGAATGGAATTCAAACCAGCATTTTATAACTTTGTATGATGAAAACGGTTTGGCTATCAGCAAAACTTTGTACTATTCGAATGACGATGGTGCGGAAATTGATAGATATGAGCTTTACGAATATTACGAAAGCGGAAAACTCCATTTTACCAAATCTTATTATCCGGGATATGGCGATGAATATTATCTCCGTTACCTCTACGAATACGACGAGAGCGGTTATCTTGCAAAAGAGGACCAATATACATATAACTATGAAAAATTGTCCAGGCAGTACACGTATTATTACGATGCCGCAGGAAACAAGATTCGCGAAACGTTTAAATCATTTCATAACGACATAGCTTCGGAGAGCGATGTTTATTATACATATGATGAGAACGGACTGCTTACAGATAAATCGAGATATAGCGGGGATATTTTATTTGGACGTGAATCTTACAAATACCACGCCAACGGAAAAGTAAAGGAAGAATATTATTATAGTTTTTATAATGGCGACGAAAAAACTTATACGGAGCGCTTCACGTATTATGATGAATACGGTAACACGTTAAGGTCTTACAGCGCGAAAATCAAAGTAGCTGATAAAAGTATAATAACGTCAAGCGAAATATTATACACCTATGTAGACTTTAACGGCGAAAAACTTTTGCTGGAAAAAGTAACTACCTCCGACGGCGTAGTGACCGAAAGGGATAAATACCAATATCACTCCAACGGGCAGATAAGCATATGGGAAAGATATGCCCGGGGCGAGCTTATCGAAGAAATACGCTATGACGAGGACGGCAACAGAATTTTTAATTGGTAAAAAAACAAGCCCGCGGAAGCGGGCTTGTTGCCGTATCACATACTTTTTCTTATATGCTCCAAAGCGCTTTTTTCTATGCGGGAAACCTGCGCCTGCGAAATGCCGATTTCTTCGGCTATTTCCATTTGCGTTTTGCCGCGGAAAAAGCGCAGGTTTATTATCGCGCTTTCGCGCTCGCCAAGCTTTGAAAGCGCGTTTTCGAGCGCGATGTTTTCAAGCCAGCGCTCGTCTGTGTTTTCTTCGTCCTTTATGCCGTCCATAACGAAAACGGAATCTGTGCCGTCTGAATACACGGGGTCATAGAGCGAAACGGGCTCTACAATTGCTTCGAGTGCGGAGGTCACGCTTTCCTCGCTTGCGCCCATTTCTGCGGCGATTTCCGAATTTGTGGGCTCGCGCCCGAGCCGCTTTGTCAGCGCCTCTTTGGCGGAAAGCGCGTGGTAGGCGAGGTCGCGCGTGCCGCGGCTTACTCGCAGCATATTGTTGTCGCGCAGATAGCGGCGTACCTCGCCTATAATCATCGGCACGGCGTAGGTGCTGAATTTTACGCCCACGGTTATGTCAAAATTATCTATTGCCTTAATAAGACCGATGCACCCCACCTGGAAAAGGTCGTCGGCGCAACCGCCTCTGCCCGCAAAGCGCTGAATTACGCTGAGCACCAGGCGCAGGTTGCCGTTTATAAGTTCCTCGCGCGCCTTTTTATCGCCGGATGTGGATTTTTGCAGTAGTTCTTCCGTTTCCTCGGCGGAAAGTGTATGAAGACGGGAAGTGTTTATCCCGCAGATTTCGACTTTATTATAATACATATCGTCCCTCTGTGACATTTTTTGATATTCAAAGTATTGCCGCAAAGGGGTTTTGTTTATGCAAAAGGAGCTAACTCTATTTATTTCCAATTTTGTGAAACGGCAGATTGAAAAATAGATTTTCCTAAAAAAAGGCAGAAATATTGTTTCTCTGCCGAATTTATGATATAATATAGCTGACACCTTTGTATCGATATGCGCTTGTAAACAGCACATACATAAAAATGCGAAAATTACTGTAAATGAAGGAGGGTGAATATATGATACAAACTGTGGTTCATAATAATATTAAAGAATGTGTTGATGTAATCAGAAACAGTTTTTTTACTGTGGCGAATGAATTTGGTTTTACTGCGGAAAACGCACCTCGTTTTACTGCTTTTGCTACGACAGAGCAACGCTTGTCTTGGCAATTAAATAAGGAACAAAGACCGATGTATGCTTTTGTTGTTGATAATAGGATTATCGGGTATTATTCTTTAGCTTTACAAGAAAATAAAGAATGTGAACTAAATAATTTGTGTGTATTACCTCAGTTCAGGCATCGCGGTATAGGAGAAAAACTGTTATTACATTCATTTGAAACAGCAAAAAATTTGGGTTGCTCAAAAATGAATATTGGGATAGTTGAGGAAAATAAAATCCTCAAAAAATGGTATGAATCTTTTGGTTTCACGCATATAGGAACACAAAAATTCGATTTCTTTCCGTTTACTTGCGGCTATATGGAGCGCACATTGCTTTAAACAACATAAAAACCCGATGAATTATTCTTCATCGGGTTTTGCGATTCTTACGGGAGTTGCCGTAGGGAGTTTTTTATTCAAATTTTATTTTTGAGCCGTAAATTATCTGCTATCATAGCGATAAATTCGCTGTTAGTGGGTTTGCCGCGCTCGTTTTGAATGGTGTAGCCGAAATATGAGTTAAGTGTGTCGAGGTCGCCCCTGTCCCACGCAACTTCTATGGCGTGGCGGATTGCTCGCTCCACGCGCGAAGACGTAGTCTGGTATTTTTTTGCCACGGTGGGGTAGAGTATTTTCGTAACGGAGTTTATAAGCTCGTTATCCTCCACCGTCATCATTATCGCCGTGCGCAGGTATTGGTAGCCTTTGATGTGCGCGGGCACGCCTATTTTGTGTATGATAGAAGTAACCTGCGCTTCCAAATCGCCCGTTTCCACGCCGTATTTATATTCGCTTGAAAGCTGGGTTTTGTATGCGCTTTTTCTGTTTTTGGATATGCGGAAAATTCTTTCGTTGAGCGTGCTGTAATCAAAAGGCTTCTGCATACAGTAGGCGGCGCCCGCATCTATTGCTTCCAAAAAGAGGTTTTGGTTGTAGCAATAGGAAAATACGATAAAATCGGGCGCTTCATTTGCCGAGGAAAATAGGGTTTTGGATTTTTTTATGATTTGCACGGTGTCCATTTTGGGCAACCATATGTCAATCAGCACGATGTCCGGCACGGCGCGCTTGATTTTTGTTAGCACATCCATTCCGTTTGAGGTTTCATCTACGACGTCAAATCCCATATGTAGAAGATTTTCTTTTAAAGCCGCCCGAAACTCTGCGTTTTCGTCGGCAATCAAGATTTTTATTTTTTGTTCCATTATTCTTTCTCCGATTTCGTAAAATTATTCTTGTCGTTTTTTTGAATATTCAAACTTTTACAATCTCATATTACCATATTATGGGAATAAATGCAATAATAAATTGGAAAATATTGTAATAGAATTTCATATTTTGATTTTGTTAATAATTTACGAATCGGCATACAATAATCGGCAAAAAACTTTGAATTGGTCAAAAAACGGGCAAAATATCTGTTTTTGCGCGTGAAAAAACGGCGAAATCGGTGGTAAAAAAACGTTTTGGGCTTTTAATTTCCGTTGACAATGCAAACTGCGTGTGCGGAAATGCCTTCGCCGCTGCCTGTAAAGCCGAGCTTTTCTTCCGTTGTGGCTTTTATATTTACGTCTGCGACAGGTATGCCGAGCGTATCTGCCACGTTTTTGCGCATTTCTTCTATAAAGGGGGAAAGTTTAGGTTTTTGCGCTATAACCGTGGCATCGATATTGGAAACGGAAAGCTCGTGTGAAGCTAAAATTTCGCCGCATTTTTTGAGGATTATGAGGCTGGAAATTCCTTTTATGCTCTGGTCGTTATCGGGGAAGTGGTAGCCGATGTCGCGTTCCGCGCAAGCGCCGAGAATGGCGTCGGAAATGGCGTGGCAGAGCACGTCTGCATCGGAATGGCCGAGCAAGCCCTTTTCATATTCTATTTTTACGCCGCCGAGAATGAGGTCGCGCCCCTCTACGAGGCGGTGAACGTCGTAGCCGTGGCCTATTCTGAATGTCATTTTTCTGTTTCCTCCTGTGCGTCCAAGATATGCTTAACACGCATAAAATCTTCTGCGTATGTGATTTTTATATTGCTGTCGCTGCATTCAACGAGCTTAACCTTGAAGCCTGCCGCTTCCGCGAGGGAAGCATCGTCTGTGGCATAGATGTATTTATCGCCCGCTTTGGCAAGAGCAACCTCATACATCTTGCGAAGGAACACCTGCGGCGTCTGCGCGCGCCAGATGTAGCGGCGGTCTATTGTTTTTGCAATAAATCCCTCTTTATCTGCGCGTTTTACCGTATCGGTAGAGCGTGCGGCGGCTATTGCGGCGCCGCTGCGGTATGCCTCGCGCACGACGTCCTCTATTTGTTTAAGGCTTACGGCACAACGCGCGCCGTCGTGTATAGCGACGTATTTGCTTTTTTTATCCGTGGCGAAGAAGCCTTTTTTGGCGGATTCTGCACGGGATTCGCCGCCTTCTATAACCTTTGTTACCTTTGTGAGCCCGTATTCTTTTATATAATCGTCATAAAGCTCGCGCTCGCTTGCGGAGGCTACGATGATAATTTCATCTATAACTTCTGATTTTTGAAATTTACGCAGAGTGTGCACGGCAACGGGTATGCCGTTGATTTCGGTAAGTTGCTTTGTGGTGTTGCCGCCTACGCGCGTGCTTTTGCCCGCGACGAGGATTATCGCGCTCGTTTTTTCGTGGCCGACGGATTTGGAAAGACCGCGCACGGCTTGTTCTGCCATAAAAATTAAATTTACCATATATTATTTCCTTTCAAATCGGATTTTTGAGCGTTTATTTATCATTTATGTAACAAGTATAGCATATTTGACAATAGAATAGCAAGAAAAACCGAAAAAAAAGCAAAAAATGTCAATAAAATTTTTAAAAAACTATTTATTTCCTGCGAAAGATATTATATAATAATAGATGTAAAAATATATTTTGAAAAAATGAGAGGAAAACAGGGAGAAACTATGAATAATTTTCAAGATTTTTTCAGTCACGCGATAAAGCAGTTTTTGACGCTTGAGTTTGTAGATATAATAGATATAGCTCTTGTTGCGTGCTTAATTTTCTTTGTTATACGGTTCATAAGCGATAAACGCGCGGGCAAGCTTGCAACGGGCGTTTGTATGATGCTGTTTCTGGTGGTTATAAGCTATATTTTCCAGATGAACGCAATAAACTTTATTTTTTCAAATGTTATGCAGGTAGGCGTGATTTCGGTGGTTGTGCTCTTTCAGTCTGAAATACGCAGTGCGCTCGAAAAAATAGGCGGTGCGGGGCAGGACCTTAAAATGCTTTCCGTATCTAAAGAGCATAAAAATAACAAGAACAAGAGCGCCGGTGCGCTTGATGCTCTTTGCAAAGCCGTGCAGGAGCTTGCGCAGGATTATACGGGCGCGCTCATAGTTATAGAACGCGACACTCCCTTGGGCGACATTATAAACAACGGTACGCCAGTCGGCGCTGATATAGGCGTTGCGCTTATAAAAAACATTTTCTACAACAAAGCTCCGCTTCACGACGGCGCTATGATTATAAGAAACTTCCGCATACATTCCGCAGGCTGCTTTTTGCCGCTTTCGCAGAAAAACGATATAACGAAAGACCTCGGCACAAGGCACAGAGCGGCGATTGGTATGAGCGAAAACAGCGATGCTTTGGTTATAGTTGTTTCCGAGGAAACGGGCACGATTTCTCTGGCAGTAGACGGCAAGCTCCGCAGAAATTACGATTACAACTCGCTTAAAAAGACCCTTACAAAATACTTATACGACGATAACGGCAAAAAAACAGAAGAAGCTTCCGCAAGTGCGGAGGGGTGAGGATAAATGGGTAAAATCAGAACATTTATAAGTTCATTTAACGCTTTTATGAAAAGCAACAAAGCAAATTCCGAAACTTCGGAAATCGAGCGCAACAACGCAGACGATTATGCTGTGGAAAAAAAGAGCACCGCTTTTTATGTTGTGAGCATAATCATTTCCGTTTTGGGTGCTGTGATGATATGGCTTGTGGCAGTTACAAACGGCTCTGCCGTAAGCGAAAAATCATTCACTATGCCGATACAGATAAACGAAGAGGAAAAAGGCTCTTTTGTGAGCGCGGCAGAGCAATCCGGCTTTAACGTGGTTATGGAGGAGAACAATACAGTAAGCTTTTACCTCGAGGGCAGAAAAAAGGTTGTAAACGACCTTACTGTAGACGATATTTCCGTTTACATCAACCTGGGCGAATACATTGACGATATAAACACGCTTCCCAACGATAAGGAACAGATTATTGCGGCGGAAATAATTATAGATGCGCCCATCTACCTTAACATTTCCGACGTTTCCAAAAAAGAAATTACGATAAAACTTGTTCCGATAAACAAAACAACCACAGAATAATCATATGCAAAAATACATTGTAAATAACATAAAATTACCGTACAGAACTTCAAAAGACGCGGCGCTTTCGATTGCGGAAAAGAGTCTTTTGAAGTTCTTTTCAAAGAACAGTATACATTCACTCGTTATAAGCAAGCGTTCGCTCGACGCGCGCAAAAAAGATAATATATGCTTTGTCTACTCTGTAACGGCGGAGGTTTCCGACACGCGCGAAATACCGGAAAAGAAACTGCTCGCCGCAAGCACCGTTAAGGTGAGCGAAGAGGCGCTTGCGCCCGTTTTCGGGGAAGAGAATATGGCGGCTCGCCCCGTTGTGGTGGGCTTTGGCCCCTGCGGAATGTTCTGCGCGCTGCTTCTTGCGGAGCACGGCTACCGCCCCATAGTGCTGGAACGCGGCGGCGACATACCCGCACGCGAAGCGGCTGTGGAAAAATTCTTAAACGAGCAAGTGCTGGACGAAAACAACAATATTCAGTTCGGCGCGGGCGGTGCGGGAACCTTTTCCGACGGCAAACTTGTTACGCGCATTAACGACAAAAAATGCTCCTACGTTCTCAAAACCCTTGTGGAGCTCGGCGCGCCCGCACAGATTTTGTACGAGGCAAAGCCGCATATAGGCACGGATATACTGAAAACAGTGGTCGCAAATATGCGCGCGCGCCTGGAGGCTCTGGGAGCCGAGATATACTTCAACACAAAATTCACGGGTTTTGCCGCTTCTGCGAGGACCGTGACGAAGATACAGACAACGCGCGGCGAATTTGAATGTTCGCTTCTCGTTCTTGCGCTGGGGCACAGCGCGCGCGACACCTTTGAAATGCTTATGGAAAAGGAACTTTCCTTTGTGCCGAAGGCGTTTTCCGTGGGCGTGCGCATAGAGCACCTGCAGGATGAAATAGACAAAGGGCTCTACGGCGAGCACGCGGGCGACCCGCTTTTGCCTAAAGGCGAATACAACCTTTCCCACAGGGAGGGCGAGCGCGGTGCGTACACCTTCTGTATGTGCCCCGGCGGGCAGGTTATGGCGGCGGCGAGCGAAGAGGGCGGCGTGGTTACCAACGGTATGAGCCACTATGCGCGCGACGGCAAAAACGCCAACGCGGCTGTCGCCGTTAGCATTTTGCCCACGGACTTTGGCGAAAACGCAAAAAACGCAATAGAATTTCAGCGAACGCTGGAAAGGCGTGCCTTTGCCTTGGGCGGCAAGAACTATTTTGCCCCCGCGCAGACGGTGGGGGATTTCCTCGGGGGCGCGTGCGGCACATTGCCCACAAAGGTGGAGCCGACCTATATGAACGGCAAAGTAAAAATGGCTGATATGCACGAGCTTTTGCCGCCGTTTGCCGCGAAACTGCTTGAAAACGGGCTGCGCGATTTCGGGCGCAAAATCCCCGGTTACGATGCGCCGTACGCTGTGCTTACGGGCGTAGAATCGCGCACATCCTCGCCTGTGCGCATAATGCGCGGCAGCGATTACACCGCCGTGGGCTACGGCAACATTTACCCCTGCGGCGAGGGCGCGGGCTATGCGGGCGGCATAACGAGCGCTGCCGTGGACGGCATAAACTGCGCGCTCCACATAATGGAAAAATACAAATGTAATTAAACAGATAAAGGTAGACAATGAACGGTTCTAAAAAATGGCTTATAAAAGAGCAGGACGAAGCGCAGGTGAAAGCGCTTTCGTCGGCGCTTGATATAAAAGAAATAACGGCGCGCTTGCTTATAAACCGCGGATATACGGATACGGAGAGTGCGCGCGCGTTTCTTGAAAAATCGGATTCTTTCCTGTACAATCCTTTTTTGATGAAGGATATGGAAAAAGCCGTGGAACGCGTTATGCTCGCGCTCGAACGCGGCGAAAAAATCACCGTTTACGGCGACTACGACGTGGACGGAATCACCTCCGTTTCCATAATATATATGTACCTTACCGCTTTGGGTGCGAGCGTGGATTATTTCATACCATCGCTCGATACGGACGGCTATGGGCTCAATAACTCCGCTATAGACGCCATAGCGGCGCGCGGCACGAGCCTTATTATAACCGTGGACACGGGTATAACGGCAATAGAGGAAACGGAATATATAAAATCCTCGGGGCTCGACGTGGTTATAACAGACCACCACCATTGCCGCCCCGAGCTTCCCGCGGCGACGGCAGTTGTAAACCCGCAAAGGGAAGACTGCACGTATCCTTTTAAAGAGCTTTCGGGCGTGGGCGTGGCGTTCAAACTGCTTTGTGCCATAGAACTTACGCTGAAAAACGGCGGAAAATACAGCCTTGCCACCATAAAAGATATGTGCAGCAGATATATAGATATAGTTACCATAGACACGATAGCGGACGTTATGCCGCTTGTGGACGAAAACAGAATTATAGTTTATATGGGCCTCGCGCTCCTTGAGAACACGCAAAAAATAGGCTTGCGCGCGCTTTTTGAGGCGGCGGGCATAGAAATTTCC
>JAFTOK010000193.1 GCA_017463815.1 Clostridia bacterium
ATAAAATTATATAAAATACTAAAATATCATATAAAAAACTAATTATATACTCTATTAGACAATTAAAATGTAAAAGGAGATATTATGAATAAAAAAGTTATAATAGCAAGCGACAGCACTTGCGATTTGAGCCCGGAACTCATCGAACGCTATCAGGTTAAAATTATGCCGCTTACGGTAACCCTCGGCGGAAACCAGTACAAAGACGGTGTCGATATAGACCCCGAGGCAATATACAAACATTACGAAGAAAAAGGCGAACTGCCCAAAACCGCCGCACCCAATATAACGGAGCTTTCCAACTTTTTCGGCGAGCTTACAGCGTGCGGAAATGCCGTGGTATATTTCACCATAAGCGCCGAAATGTCTTCCAGCTACAACAACGCAAGGCTCGCCGCAAAGAATTTTGAGGATGTGTACGTTGTAGATACGAGAAACCTTTCCACAGGCGGCGGCCTCCTCGTCGTTTCCGCGGCTGAAATGGCGGCAGAAGGCAAATCTGCACAAGACATCGCAAAAGAATGCACCGAGCTTACAAAGCGCGTAGACGCCTCTTTCGTAATCGACGACCTCGAATTTTTACATAAAGGCGGACGTTGCTCTGCGGTAGCGGCGCTCGGCGGTCTGCTTTTACAGTTAAAGCCGTGCATCATCGTTAAAGATGGCAAAATGGGTGTAGGCAAAAAATATCGCGGACGTTTTTCCAGAAGCCTCGGAAAATACGTTGAAGATAAAGTCGGCGATACCTCCAACATAGATACTACACGCATATTCGTAACCCACGCAGGTTGCGACGAAGCGCTTTATACAGAGTGCGTGGAAAAAGTAAAAGCCCTCGCCCCCTCTGCGGAAGTTTTGGTTACGCGCGCAGGCTGCACCATTTCTTCCCATTGCGGCAGAAACACATTGGGCGTTCTCTTTATAAGAAAGTCATAAAAGCAAAAACGAACCTTTACAGGTTCGTTTTTTATTCATTTTCCTTCTTCACAGCATTTTTCAAAAATCAGCTCTAATGTTTTGCGTATTTCCTTCGCCATACGGTAAAAACCGTTGTCGTTCGGGTGGGATTTATCCACCGTGCAAGCAAAAACGTCATCGTCGCCGTAAAACTTCTCGCCGCTTATAAGATATACGTTCTTATCGCCGTTTTTAAGCGCGTTTTCGTACGTAGCGCGTATAACGGCAAGCCTTTTTTCGTTAACCTCGGGGTTTATGGCGTAATTGGGGTTAGAAAGCATAATAATTGGCAAATCCGGGTTCTTTTCGCGCACAATTTTAAAGAAAGGCTCGTGTGTTTTTGCAAGATACTCCGCATCGGGGGCATTGTAGTCGTAATCCATAACGAAAATGCTCATCGGAACAGAGGCTATGTACTCCGCCATTTCGGGCTCGCCCTTTGCACAGCCCGAAAAACCGAAGTTTATATAGTCCATATTCAGCCAGCGCGAAAGCGTGGCGTTATAGCAATTGCCCACGCGGCTGGAACACCCTCCCTCCGTGATGGAAGAACCGTAGAAAAGAACGGGTTTTTTGTTTTTGTACGGTGTGGGGGCTTCTATATCGGCATCTTCGTCTATGCCGATATACACGTTTTCTATATGCTCATTTTTGGGCATAAAAACCGTAAAATCGGTCATTTCACCGTTCAGTTCAAAAGTTTTTTCGGAAACGTTCAGGTCTGTGCCGCGCGCACCCGTGGGGAAAACACTTCCGAGGTAAACACCTTTTGTTCTGTCGCCCGTGTATATATCAATTCCCGAAGACGCAATCTGCGTTGCCGCATAATCGCGTATGAACGTCTTGGAAACGAGCTTCATATATAATTTTTTCGTGTTTGTGCGGAAGCATATTCTGCCGCCCGTGCTGCGGCTGCCAAACTGACGCAGTTGCGACATCTTTTCCATAACCTCTTCGGGGAGGCGCATAAGGCTTCCGTTTTTATAAAAATCAATAAGCCCGTAAACTTTTATGGGGCTGTCTTTACATTCAAAAAGTTTCATAAAAACTCCTTCTAAAGCTTTTTTACAACATTATATCAGAAAATACCCCTTATTGCAAGGGGGGCAAAATCAAAAGCGGCAAGTATACTTGCCGCTTTTCGTTTATCTTATACCGTATTTTTCTATAATGTAATCCATATCCTTATCCCCTCTGCCCGAAAGGTTTATAAGAATATCGCCCTTCCCCATAGCTTTTGCGAGCTTCATACCGTAAGCCACGGCGTGCGAGCTTTCTATGGCGGGAATTATGCCTTCCAATCGCGAAAGCGTGAAGAATGCTTCTATGGTTTCATCGTCGTTTATCACGTCATATTTCACTCTGCCTATATCGTGCAGAAATGCGTGCTCGGGGCCGCTGGAGGGGTAATCCAAGCCGCTTGCTACAGAGTAAACGGGGGCGGGCTCGCCGTTTTCATCCTTCAGCATAATGCTGTTAAAGCCGTGCATAACGCCCTCTTCGCCATATGTAAGGCTTGCGGCGTGGTCGCCCATTTTTGTGCCTCTGCCAAGCGGCTCTACGCCGTAAATTTCAACGGGGTCATTCAGAAAGCCTGCAAAAAGGCCCATAGAATTGGAACCGCCGCCGACGCAGGCAACAACCGCATCGGGCAGTTTGCCCGTCATAGCGAGAAACTGTTCCCTTGCCTCTGTGCCGACAACGCTCTGGAAATCTCGCACCATCATCGGGAACGGGTGCGGGCCTACCACAGAACCTATGCAGTAAATAGCGTCTTTATATTCCTTTGCGTAAGCCGCGAAAGCCGCGTCAACCGCCTCTTTCAAGGTCTGCAAACCGTCTGTAACTTCCACGACCCTTGCGCCGAGAACCTTCATTCTCGCAACGTTCGGCGCCTGCTTCTTTATATCTACCGCGCCCATATAAACGTCGCATTCCATACCGAAGTAAGCCGCTGCCGTAGCTATGGCAACGCCGTGCTGGCCCGCTCCCGTTTCCGCTATAAGCTTCTTTTTGCCCATATATTTCGCAAGCAACGCTTCGCCCATACAGTGGTTCAGCTTGTGTGCGCCCGTGTGGTTCAAATCTTCGCGTTTTACGTAAAGCTCTGCACCGCCGAGCTTTTCGGAAAGCCTTTTAAGGTGTGTCACAGGCGTTGCTCTGCCCTGAAATTCTTTTTGTATTCTGCGGAGCTCTGTCACAAACTCTTCGCTTTTGCCTATTTTTTCATATGCTTCCGCTATTTCGTCCATAGCTGTTTTAAGGTCGGAAGGTATATAAGCGCCACCGTATCTTCCGAAATATCCGTTTTTATCAGGGTAGTTTTCAAAATAAGTATCAAAATCAATTCCGTTAAGTTTCATTATCGTTTTCCTCCAAAATAAGTAAGTGTTATTTTTTAATTAAATTTTTATGTTCTAAATTTTTATGTTCAAACCGAGTGCGTAATATTAAAAGCACCCTCGCCATCGTTTGGTAAATAACATCATACGAACCTCCCTTTAGTTTTATTTCTCGCCAAGGGGGGTTGAAAAACAAAAAACGCCCCCGACAGAAACACATTCTCTGTCAAGGAAGAATAACTTAAAAAAACAATACTCTCGCAGTTTTGCGGGAATTATTGAAAACGAAAAGTACGACACTATACGCGGTGCCACCTTGATTCACGCTCTGAAACACAAACAAAGCGTGCGCTGAGC
>JAFTOK010000194.1 GCA_017463815.1 Clostridia bacterium
ACTATCTGATGAAGCAGCTCCAGCTTGCAACCACGGAGTCTGACCCCGACAATTACCGTAGCAAGCAGAAAGAGGCTGAGGAGTACGAGGAAGAAGCGGCAGCTAAAGAAGCGGCGGCTAAACTTGCCAAAAAGGTCAAGGAAGTCGTTGATGCTGGCGTCGCTCTTATGAAGACTGGCGTTGACAAGGCCGAGATGATGGGTGTTGTCGCTGCTTATAACAACGGCAATGGCAATCCCAGCGCAATCCCGTCCATTGAAATTTGCGAGCAGGTTCTTGCCGCATTTGAAAATATGAAAGCAGGAAAGAAGGGCTAAAAAATGAAGCACGTATGTGAAGTATGCAACACACAGTATGACACCGTCGAAGCCGCAGAGCAGTGCGAGCTTGGGCACAAGAAGGAAAAGATGCAGCTTGCCGCAAAGGCTGCTGCCGAAGCAAAAATCAGCGAAGCAATCAACGCGTTTATCACCAAGTATAAGGCAATGCCAAACATCGAGTTAACTGAGGAGAACCAGAAGGTTCTTATCGGAGACGTCGTTGGCAAGGTTGAGGAGGCGTTTGACCTTATCCTCGGCCTTCTGGGCGACGAAGAATGCGACGACGAAGACTGCGATGGTTGCGACCATTGTGACGATTGCCCCGGCTGCCCCAATGAGAAGGCCGCGGAGTAAGGAGGAATACATATGATTTTTATTCACGACAAAATTTACGCAAAGGTTTGGAAGGTTGATAAGCACGAGAAGTACATCGACCTTCAGGCAACCACAAGCGAAAAGGACGCAGACGGCAACTACATCAACAGCGGTTGGTTCCCTCGTCTTATCGGACACGCCTTCAATTCCCTCAAGGATAAGATTAAGGAAGGCGACAGACTCATCATCACAAAGTCGAAGATGACCAACGAGAGATACACGGCTCAGGACGGTTCCACCAAGTCCGCATTCAAGTTTGTTGTCCTCGAAGCAGAAATCGAGGAACCCAAAGATTCCGCTTCTGCTGCACCTGCTCAGTCTGCTCCCGCCCAGACACCCGCAGCAGCTCCTGCCGCTAACGATACTTGTCCTTGGTAAACGAAACTCCGCAGAGCAAGCCCACTATCGAACGATATAGTTTCAGTAAACTCAGTTCGTGGTGGACGTGCCCATACGGCTTCTACCAAAGATATATCGAGCACAAGGCAGGTATCGGAAACGCCTTCGCGTCCTTTGGCACACTTGTCCACGAAATTATGGAGAAGTATGCCAAGGGCGAGGCGGAACTCTGGGATTTGCCCCAGATATATGAATGGCAGTTCGACGCTGCCGTGCCCGAAAAATTCCCGTATAACAAGTACGTCAATCTGCGGGATAGCTATTACGCGCAGGGCTTGAATTTCTTGAAAAACTTCCAAGGTTACGAAGACATTAAGATTCTTGGTGTCGAAGAAGAATTCGTTCTCGACATTGATGATTGGCAGTTTAACGGAATCATCGACCTTGTTTTCCAAGACGAAGACGGTCGATTGATAATCCGTGACTACAAATCAAAGGCGTCGTTCAAGAACGATGACGAAAAGTATAAGTATGCCCGCCAGTTATACCTTTACGCATTGTACGTAAAGGAGAAGTATGGGCGTTATCCCGATGAGCTTCAGTTCTTAATGTTCCGTAAGCAGAAAGACCCTGTTCGCATTCCGTTCAATCTTGAAGATTTGAATGAGGCGTTGCAGTGGGCGAAGGATACGGTGTGCATTATTCGGAATGCCTTTGACTATCCCGCTCAATGTGAAGAATTCTATAGCGAAAACCTGTGCAACCACCGAGAGTATTGTCCTCTCAAAATCAAGTCAAAATACAAAAAGAAGAAGAGATAATATGGAATTAGCCTCTGTTCATTACAGTACCGAGCGCCAAGAGCGCCACGCGTTTATACAAGAACATATAGGTGAAGGAAACATCATCGACTCGTTCGTCGTAGACAGAGGTCATCCGAGCGGGGCTGAAATACACAATGTTACCGACACCGCAATTATCATCATACATAACCAGCGAACCCACAAACTTATTACCGAATTGATTGCTCGTCCCGAGCAGTTAAGAAGGTTATACCGTTCAGAAAACCGAGAAGTCCCCAAGGAAGTTTTGGCGCTCGCTTATAAGCACAACATAGCGTGCTATAACGAAATTTAAGGAGGTAGTGCCAATGCTTGTTGACATCGAAAAAATCGAAAAAGCCCAAGAAAAAGTTGGCGCCGCCAGAACTGCTGAGTTGACCGCGGAACTGCTGAGTCTTGAGAAGTTCGATGCGCGCAACTTCAAGGCGTGCTGCCCGTTCCACAACGAGGATACCCCATCATTTGTTCTTAACCAAAAAACTATGAAGTGGCATTGCTTCGGGTGCTCAAAAAACGCCGACCTCTTGGACGTTTATATGCACTGCGGAATGACTTATATGGAAGCCGTTCAAGAGCTTTTCAAAGAAGCTGAGATGGAGTTTAGCTTTGGAGAGCTTGGGGTTAAAACACGCCACGAGTATCGCTACCCAAAAGCGGATGACTGCGGGTCGAAAGATGCAGTTTACGCATACCTCAGACAACGTGGCTTCTCGGATGAAACCGTAGACTACGTCGGTATTACTCAAGACTCCAGAGGTAATATAGTGTTCAATTACTATGATACCAATGACGTTCTTTGTATGTGCAAATACCGTCCCTCCCATAAGATTGATAAATCTAAGGGAGAAAGTAAAAACTGGTGTCAAGCCGACGCAGACACAATGCCGCTCCTGTTCAATATGAATAAGGTCAACACAAGTAGTACGCTTCTGATTACAGAGGGTGAACTTGACTGCTTGGCGGCTATTGAAAGCGGTTTTACCAACGCGGTCTCCGTTCCTTTCGGAAGTCAAAACTTCCAATGGATTGAGCACAACTGGGAATGGCTTGAGCAGTTTGATAGCATTATCATTTGCTCTGACAATGACGAACCGGGCGTAAAAATGCGCAAGGAAATCGTCCCTCGACTCGGTTCTTGGCGTACCAGATACGTCGAAATCCCTCATACATATCACGACCCAAATACTGACCGCGATGTTATCATTAAAGACTTGAATGAAGTTCTTTACTATATCGGCAAAGAAGCAGTAATCAGTCTCATTAACAACGCATCAGACCCCGGTGTTCCTTCCGTTGTTAATGTGTCCGATATTCAAGATATCGACCTCGATGAAATGGACGGAATTAACACTGGAATTCGCGAGCTTGATTCAGAAATTATGAGACTTTTCTATGGAACACTCACGGTTGTGTCGGGTTTGCCCGGCGCAGGAAAGACGAGTTTCCTTAGCCAGTTGGTCTGTCAATCTCTTGAACAAGACAAGCCCGCTTGGATGTTTAGCCGAGAGATGCCCGGCTGGATGGAAAAGAGCTGGCTTAACTACATTATGGCAGGTGGTCACCACGTAAAGGCTTACGAAGACCGAAATGGCGCAAAGTATTACAAGGTGGCGCCCGCTGCTAAATCACAAATCAACGAGCACTATAGCAACAAGTGGTTTCTTTACAGGGACGATTGGAGCAACAAGCTTGATGACCTCATCGTGTCTATGGAAGACAGCGTCCGTAAATACGGAACGAAACTTCTTATTCTGGATAACTTGATGACCATTGACCTTGACTCCAATGAAAACAGTGAGCTGCTTAAACAGACTGAGTGTATCAATAAATTGATTCGTTTTGCGATGAAATATTCCGTAGCGGTTGTGCTCGTTGCTCACCCCAGAAAAATGCCCAAGGGTGAAGAAGTTGGAATCTACGATATCAGTGGAACATCCAACATTATCAATCTTGCGCACAGAACTATTGGACTTCGCAGAATTGATAAAGAGCGAGAAAAATCAAGCCACGATGTGTGTCTGACTCTTATCAAAGACCGTATGCGTGGCAAAGCGGGTAAGCGCATCAATATGTATTACGACGTTCCTACTCGTCGTTTCTATACCAATGAAGCTGAGTATGAGTACCAGTACAGTTGGGATGACGCGCGCCACCCCCCGCTTCCTTATCCCCACCTTGAAGAAAGAGAGGTTTATGGCGAGTGTTAACCTATCAAAATTATCACAGGCACTCACATCTTACAAACGTAAGAATTGCTGACTCTGCGGTAACAAACGCGGCATACGCTCGCCGCGCCGTAGAACTCGGTCACGGCATCCTTTCATCTTGTGAGCACGGCTGGCAGGGTCAATACAATGATGTCATTGACCTTGCAAAAGCCAATGGATTGAAGCCATTGGTAAGTGCTGAGGCTTACTGGGTCAAAGATAGATTTGAAAAAGACAGAAGCAACTGTCACATTTTCATCGCGGCAATGAATGAAAAAGGACGTCGCGCCCTGAACGATGTTTTGTCAGAAGCCAACCTAACTGGCTTCTACGGACAACCTCGTCTCGATGTATCTCTTATTCTTTCACTCCCTAAAGATGACGTCGTTGTTACTACCGCTTGTATTGGCTACTGGCGATATGAGGACGTAGAGGAAATCACTGCGAAGTTCGCAGAGCATTTTGGTGACCACTTTTTCCTCGAAGTTCAGTATCATAACACGGAATCGCAAATTCAGCTTAACCAAAGAATCCTTGAGCTTCGTAAGAAGCTGGGCGCTAAGTTAATAATGGGATGCGATAGCCACTATGTTATGGCAGACCAAGGACAAGCGCGCACTGACTTCCTTTTCTCTAAGGGTCTCGAATATCCCGATGAAGAAGGCTGGTTCCTCGATTATCCCGATGGCGATACCGCATATGAGCGCTTTGCCAATCAATGCGTATTATCGCACGAGGAAATCCTTGAGGCGATGAATAACACAAATATCTTTCTTGAGGTAGAGGAATACGATAGCCCAATTTTTAATGACGATATCAAGCTTCCTTCCTTGTATCCGACGTGGACACAAGCGGAAAAGAATAAGGAATACGAGAGGCTCGTCTGGGAAGGTTGGTCAGAATATCGTAAATCCGTGCCCAAGGAACGCTGGCCTGAATACGAGGAAGAAATCCAGAAAGAGATGCAAGTTGTCATTGACACGTTTATGGCCGACTACTTCATCATCGACCACGCGGTTATGAAACGAGGAAAGGAACTTGGCGGCAAACTCACAAAGAGCGGACGAGGAAGCGGCGCGAGTTTCTTGACAAATACGCTCCTTGGATTTTCTGATGTGGACAGAATTTCGTCCTCCGTACATATGTATCCCGAACGCTTTATGAGTACAACTCGTATCTTGCAAAGCAAGGGAATCCCCGATATTGATATGAACGAAGCACCGACCGCGCCTTTTGTACAAGCGCAGGCAGAGATTCTTGGACAAGACCATTCTTATCCTATGATTGCATACGGCACGATGAAGAAATCCGCAGCGTGGAAACTGTACGCAAAATCGCAAGGCATCCCTTTCGAGATTGCAAACGCAGTATCTGAACAGATTAAACGCTATGAGCTTGCGGTAAAGCACGCCGACGAAGATGAAAAAGACGACATTGATATCGGTAAATTCATCAGTCGCGAATATCGCGAGATATACGACAGAAGTTCTGAGTACCTCGGGCTTATCACATCGTGGTCTATTGCCCCTTGTTCGTCTCTCATTTACGACGGAAGCATTCGTGAAGAGATTGGATTAGTTCGTATTAAGGATAACATCTGCTGCCTTATGGACGGCCACTGGGCAGAGAGTGGACACTTCCTCAAGAATGACCACCTCAAAGTTTCGGTTGTTGACCTTATATATAAGGCTTATGAACGCATCGGCAGAGAGCCGCCGTCCGTAAAAGAACTTCTCGCTATGTGCCCTCCAGAGGACAAGGCGTGGGATGTTTTCGCGAACGGATGCACAATGGGCATTAACCAGTGTGAGCAAGAAGGTACGAAGGCGCGTGTTATGAAGTACAAGCCCCGCAACATTTCTGAGTTGTCTGCATTCGTTGCAGCTATTCGTCCCGGCGGCGCATCTTTCTACAAGCAGTTTGAAAGCCGCGAGCCATTCTCCTATGGCGTAAAATCCTTCGATGACCTTATTCAAACTAAGGAGTTTCCTTACAGCTTCTTGCTTTATCAAGAGCAGGTAATGAGAGCGCTGAACTATGCGGGCATTGATATGGCAGAGTGCTATACGGCAATTAAAAACATTGCGAAAAAACGTGCCGAAAAGGTGCTTGCGTATAAAGACACTTTCATCAAGGGATTCAGAGAGTCCATCATTCGAGAAGAGCACAAGTCTGAAGAAGAAGCCCAAACTCTCGCTGAGAGTCTTTGGGGAGTAATCGAAGACTCCGCGGGTTACTCGTTTAACGCTTCTCACTCGTATTGCGTTGCGCTTGATAGCCTTTATGGCGCGTGGCTGAAAGCCCATCATCCGCTTGCGTTTTACGAAACATACATAAACCTTATGGAAGAAAAAGGCGACAAAGACAAAATCAATGCCGCCAAAGAAGAAGCGGAATCCTACTTTGGAATCCGTTTTGCACCTCTCCGTTTCCGCCAAGATAACCGCAGCATCCACGCGGATGAAAGTAAAAATGAGATGATTAACACTATGGGCTCTATCAAGGGCTATGGCGTTACCATCGGTAGAACTTTTTACGAATGCGGTAAGCGTGAATATGCCACATTCATCGACTTGCTTGCGGAGCTCGACAAAAAGAGCGTTAAGGAAGCGAAGTTCAAGCCGTTGATTCTAATTGATTACTTTGGCGAATTTGGTAATCAACGTGAGCTTCTTGAAATTGCTCGACTGTGGGATTTCTTTAAGCAGGGTACTGCAAAATCTATCAAGAGAGACTTGGTTGATAATAATGACACCCTTAAAGAAATTGTTCAACGACACACAACCCACGTTCGCAAAGACGGAAGCGAAGCGGCTTCATACACATTCCAAACTCCAGAAGACTTGATGCAATGTCTATATGACTGTGAGGCTCAAGTTAAGAAGTGCAATATGCAGGATTTAGATATGAGGGTAAAAATTCAAAACAGTCTTGACATCCTTGGTTACTGCGATGTCCAGACTGGGCTGGAGTCCGACAGAAGAAAACTTCTTATTACGGACATTTTCCCCTTGAAGAACAATAGTAGCTTATGGGCGTACAGGCTTGCGACCAAGAGCCTTGGCTCTGGCAAAACAGCAAGGGTTACTGTACGAGCGGATGTTTATAACTGCAAACCCATCAACAAGGGAGATATTATCTATGCGGCAGAGCTTTACAAGAACAATGCTGGCTACTGGTATATCTCCAGCTACAACATCGAAAACTAACCACAATATATAGTGTCATTCTCTGAATTTGGCACTATATATTGATTGAAAACCACAATCAAATTCACGTTTGATTGACACTTTATACATAACAGGAGAATCCCTATGAACGAAACGATTAGTTTGGAAATCCCAAAGGATATCGAAAACCTTCAACTGCCTAACCCGTCGCTTCTTGATTATTACAAAGATACAGAAGCAAGAATGTTTTGGCTTGAGGGAGAGGTTGATGGAGATACGCTTGAACTCGTCAAGGTGATTATGCGTATCAATCACGAGGATACGAAGTATAAAATTCCGATTGAGGAAAGAACTCCTATCCGAATTTTCATCGACACACCCGGCGGTCACACTCAAGTTATGCGCTCCCTTATTGGCGCTATCAAAATGAGCAAAACGCCCGTATACACCATTGTTTATTGCTCCGCTATGAGTGCTGGCTCCTACATCTTGGCAGCAGGGCATAAGAGATTCGCCTTCCCGAACTCCATCATTCTTGTTCACTCTGGCAACCACGGTTACCAAGGGACTGTAGAACAGGTTGAGTCCGCGAAGAAGTTTTACGATAAACTCGATAAGCGTGACAATGATGCTTTCCTTGCCAACACATCTGTTACCGCGAGAGACTTGAAGCACAAAGGTGCAGTCGATTGGTATATGACTGCCGAGGAAGCTTTGAAGCACGGCATCATCGACCGCATTATCGAAGATTTTGACGAGGTGATGTAATGTCGCCTAAATCCAAAGACAAAATCCAAATCCAATTTGTTGGTGAGGCAGCGTCTGAGGTTACTGGCTCCTGTATCTGGGTAAAGACTCCACACATTGAGTTTCTCATTGAGTGCGGTCTTTACCAGAGCTCAGGGAACATCCTTAGCGAATACAAAATCAACAACGCCCCTTTCAAATTCAAGCCCAAAAACATCTCATATGTTTTCGGATGCCACTGTCACGGAGACCACATCTTACGCATCCCGTTACTCTTTAAGAGAGGAATGAGGGCACCCGTGATTATGCCAGCGGGCTCTGCACCGATTGCACAAATCCTTATGGAAGATAGTGCACGTATTATGGCGTGCGACGCTCTTGATTTATCCAAGCAGTATGGCCGAGAATATGCACCGATTTACACACAAGACCACGTTGATATGTGTATGGCGTATCTCCGTGAATATCCAATGGGAGAAATCATTCAGCTCGACGAGTACGTTAAGTTCAGATTCGTGCCTTCGGGGCACATTATGAATGCCGCACAAATCGAAATCTTCGTAACGGAAGGAAATATTACGAAAACAATTGCGTACACATCCGACCTTGGAAATACGCATATCAAACCATATTATGCCAACGACTTTGAGCCTATCCATAAGGCGAATATCTTCATTGGCGAAACAACTTACGGTGGCGAACATCGCATCGCCACTCAGCGAGTCCGTAACAAGGATTTGCAGAAACTCAAGAGTGTTATCGAGAACACTTGCCAAAATGACCGAGGGCGAGTCCTCATTCCTTGTTTTGCAAACAGCCGTTCTCAAGTAATGCTCACACATCTTTACGATATGTTCGGAGAAGACCCTTCGTTCAAAGTACCAGTTCTTTTCGATACGCCTATGGGAGTGCGCGTATGTGAAGCATACCGCAGATTGCTTACTGGCGAGGACGCAAAAAAGTGGGACAAGGTACTTCAATGGCCTAACATCAAGTTTATCACCGACCCGATGGAAAGTAAGGCTTGGCAAAATGATGATAACCCTGCCGTAATTATTTCTTCATCCGGTATGTTGACGCACGGGCGTTCAAGAGCCTACGCTAAAGCGCTTCTTGGCGATTCTCGTAATGTAATCGCGTTCTGCGGTTTTAGCGTCGATAATTCTTTGGCGTCCATCATTAAAGAAGGAAAGGTAAAAACCATTAAACTCGGCGGAAAGCGTGTGGCTAATCGTTGTAGAGTGGTTGATTTACACTCCTTCACGTCTCACGCGCAGAGGGACGAGCTTCTGAATTACTACAGCAACGTAGACTGCGAGAAAGTGCTCTTGGTTCACGGCGATATGGATAGCAAACGTGAATTTGCTATTGACCTTGAACAGGAGATTTCCAAAAAGGACAAGACCTCAAAAGTGGTCTGCGTCAACAAGAGCTATATGCTCGGATTGTGAGGAAATATGAGTAAGTATACCGACTGGGGTATGATTCACGGCGAAGGCGAAATCGTTTGTGAGTGCGACAATTGCGGCAACGAAGAACGTATCGAATTTGACGAAGGATACCCCGACTACAAGGAAGCCCAAAAAGAACTTCGTTCTATGGGATGGGTTTCGAGAAAAATTGACGGCGAATGGAATGACTTCTGTTGTCCCGATTGCGCCAATGAGTATTACCAAAAACATAGAAAGCAGAGAGGATATTAAATGTCTATCAAGATTGAGAATATCGAAACATACGGTTGGGAAGCTGCGGTGCGCGGTATGCGCAACCCCAAGAACAGTTGGGATATGAGCGACAGTGATTTTTCCGACAACTGCCATAACGAAGCACTACAAGATGAATGTACTGAGTGTTTTTACTTTGACGGGTTTAGCCGTATGTGCAAGCCGCGTCTCGGAGAAAACGACCTCAAGCTTATGCACACGCTTGCAAAGGCTGGTTCCGACCACGGAAAGTTCCTGCGAATGATTACCGTAACTATGGATATCACCGCACCGCTTTATTGGTGGAAGGAGTTTGATACATACAAGGTTGGCACGGTCGCCAACTCCTGTTCTACGATGCACAAGATTCACGCCAAGGAGTTCACCCTTGACGACTTCAGCCACGAGCATCTCACGATTGAGTGCCGTGACCTCCTCGAAAAAATTATCGTGTGCCTCAATGCGAAGCGAGACCTCTATAATCTCGGCAAAGAGAAGCACGATTGGTGGCAGATGATTCAGCTTCTTCCCACGTCGTTTAATCAGCGCCGCACCGTTCAGATGAACTACGCGATTGCGCTGAATATGTACCACGCTCGTAAGCATCATAAGCTTGATGAGTGGCACGTTCTTTGTGACGAGATTAAGAAGCTTCCTTACTTTGAAAAAATCTGTTTGGAGGACTAATATGACACGTTTCATTTTGTGCAGCGGAAGAGCTCGTCACGGTAAAGACACTTCCGCAGAAATCATTAAGGACAACCTTGAAGCAAGAGGTTACAAAGTTCTTATCACTCACTACGCCGACCTTCTCAAGTTTATCTGCAAAAACTTCTTCGGATGGAACGGAGAGAAGGATGAGGAAGGAAGAACCCTCTTGCAACAGGTTGGAACCAACTGTATCAGAGAGCAAGACCCTAACTACTGGGTGGATTTTGTTGCAAACCTCATCAGAATGCTGCCCGGTAGATGGGACTTCGTAATTATCCCCGACGTTCGCTTCCCAAATGAAATCGACCGCATCGCTGACGCAGGTTTCCCCGCGACCCACGTCCGCATCGTTCGCCCAGACTTTGAAAGTCAACTCACCGAGGAACAGAAAAATCATCCTTCGGAAACCGCGTTGAATGATACGGCTCCCGACTTTGTAATCAAGAACACTACGATATCTGCGCTGAGAGACCAGTTGCGACAGTTCTGCGATACCATTGTTTCTGAAAAGGAGCAGGCGGAAATCGTATGAAAAAGAAGGTCATCGTTTTAATCGACCTTGACGACACGATGACTCACCTCTGCCGAGCGTGGTGCCGATGGTTAAATGCCATTCACGGCACCAATGTCTCGGAAAACGATATCACCGGGTGGAAGATAAGCGATTATTTTCCTACGCTTACCGAAGACCAAGTTTTCAGGCCGCTCCACACGGATTCGTTTTGGCGAGAAGTAGAGCCTATGGTCGATGCACCCAAATACATAAAGAAGCTTATGGACGAAGGGTTTGAGGTGTATATTTGCACCGCATCTTTATTCGATACCATTAAATCCAAATTTGAACACGTTCTCGGAAGATACTTCCCATTCATTTCGTGGAATCAAGTTATCGTAACCAAGAACAAGCAGCTCGTCAACGGAGACATTCTCATTGACGATGGTGTCCACAATCTTGAAGGTGGACGCTATAAAAAAGTTTTGATGTCCGCTCCTCACAACAGAGATTATGACGCGGAATCGCACGGAATGACAAGGGTTAAATCTTGGGAGGAAGCCTACAATGCAACGCATATGTACGCTTCTGAAATATTAAGAGAGGACAGAACAAATGAAAGTAATCAAGAGAAACGGGGTTGAAGTTGATTTCAGCCGCGAGAAAATCTATAAGGCAATCAAGAGTGCCAACGAAGAAGTTCGTTCCTTTGACGAAAAGGACGCAGCTTCCGAGGCCACTATCAATACGATTGCAACGCGTCTCTATGAGAGATGCCGTAAGCGTACAAGAGCTACTTCCGTAGAGGAAATTCAAGATATGATTGAAACCGAGCTTATGAAGGAGCACGCTTACGAAACTGCCAAGAGATACATCAGATATCGCTATTGGCGTTCCCAAGTCAGACAACGCAACACTACAGACGACCAGATTCTCGCCCTTATCGAGAACGACAACGAGGAGGTCAAACAGGAGAACTCCAACAAGAACCCCACCGTTGTAAGCGTTCAACGCGATTATATGGCGGGCGAGGTAAGTAAAGACCTCACAAAGAGATTTCTTCTCCCTGCGGATGTAATGAGAGCGCACGAGGAGGGGCTTATTCACTTCCACGACGCTGACTACTTTGCTCAGCATATGCACAACTGTGACCTCATCAATCTTGAGGATATGCTTCAGAATGGCACCGTAATCAGCGGAACGATGATTGAGAAACCCCACAGCTTCTCTACGGCGTGCAACATTGCGACACAGATTATCGCACAGGTTGCAAGTTCCCAGTACGGCGGTCAGAGCATCAGCCTTACTCACCTCGCTCCATTCGTAGATGTCAGCCGACAGAAACTCAAAGAAGATGTTATTGCAGAGTTTGAGTCTATCGGACTGTGTGTAGACGACGGTTCTATTGAGATGTCTGCAATCGAGGCTGTTACCGAACGCAGAGTCCGCGAGGAAATCAAGCGCGGTGTGCAGACCATTCAGTATCAGGTCGTAACGCTTATGACTACCAATGGTCAGGCTCCTTTCATCACCGTGTTTATGTACCTCGGTGAAGCAAAAGACGAGCAGACCAAGAAAGACCTTGCACTCATTATTGAGGAAGTTCTCCGTCAGAGATGGCAGGGAGTTAAGAACGAGGCTGGCGCGTGGGTTACTCCCGCGTTCCCGAAGCTTATCTACGTTCTCGAGGAGCAGAACATTCATCCCGACGCCGAATACTACTACCTCACAAAGCTTTCCGCTATGTGTACGGCAAAGCGTATGGTTCCTGACTACATCTCCGAAAAGATTATGCTTCAGAACAAGATTGACAAGAACGGAAACGGTAACTGCTATACCTGTATGGGTTGCCGCAGCTTCCTTACTCCTTATGTTGACGAAAACGGTCAGCCGAAATATTACGGACGCTTCAATCAAGGCGTCGTAACCGTCAACCTCGTTGACATCGGTCTTTCGGCTAAGGGCGATATGAGAAAGTTCTGGGAGCTCTTTGAGGAACGTATGGAACTTTGCCATAAGGCGCTTCAGTACCGCCACGAACGACTCACTGGCACGAAGTCCGACGCCGCTCCTATTCTCTGGCAGTACGGAGCACTCACCCGCTTGAAGAAGGGTGAGGCTATTGACAAGTATCTGCACGGCGGATATTCCACTCTTTCTCTCGGCTACGCAGGTCTTTGGGAGTGTGTTTATGCTCTCAACGGCAAGAAGCTTACTGAGCCCGAGGGTGAAGCACTTGGTCTTACCATTATGAAGAAACTCAATGAGTACACGGCAAAGTGGAAGAAAGCCGAGAATATCGACTACTCTCTCTACGGTACTCCTCTTGAGAGCACTACATACAAGTTCGCTAAGTGTCTCCAAAAGAGATTTGGAACTGTCAAGGGCGTCACCGATAAGAACTACATCACCAATTCCTACCACGTACACGTTACCGAGCCCATCGACGCATTTGAGAAGCTCGCTCTCGAAGCGAAGTTTCAAGCGCTCTCACCCGGCGGAGCAATCTCCTACGTCGAAGTGCCCAATATGCAGGATAATATCGAGGCAGTCCTCGAGATTATGCACTTCATCTATGACCACATTATGTACGCAGAGCTCAACACTAAGAGCGACTTCTGTCAGGAATGTGGCTACGACGGCGAAATCCAAATCGTAGAGAATGAAGATAAGAAACTCATCTGGCAGTGCCCGAACTGTGGCAATACCGACCAGACCAAGATGAATGTAGCGCGCAGAACTTGCGGCTACATCGGTAGTCAGTATTGGAATCAAGGTCGCACTCAGGAAATTCGCGAGCGTGTAACGCACGTTGACTAATATGAAGATATTGCGTACTTGCATTGACTCAATCTTCGCGGGCGCAATGATAGCCATTGGGGCGGTTATATATCTTAATTGCCCCAATCGCATAGTCGGAGCGTTCCTGTTCTCGATAGGCCTTATCGTGATTATGGAATTTGAATTTAACCTCTATACCGGCAAGGTAGGATTTGTGAGGAGCTTTAAGGACTCACTGCGGTTAGTTCTGATTTTCATAACGAACGCCATTGGATGCTCACTTATCTTCTTGCTACCGACCAACGATGCAATCAATATATGGACTGGTCGTCTTGATTATCCGCTGTATGTTGTGTTCGCAAAGGCGGTTGTGTGCGGGATATTGATTTATGTCTGCGTTCATCAACACAAAGCAAATTCCAGAGAGGTTAGCATAATGACCACCTTGGTTGCAATTCCCGCATTTATCTTGTGCGGAGCGGAGCATTCCATAGCAGACATTTGCTTTATGCTCGCCGCACGACAAATTACTTTGGAAGGAATAACATTCATTTTGATTGTGGCAATAGGAAACGCCGTTGGCTCACTTGCCTTTTCATTGTGGATTTCTAAAAGAAATGAACTACATCAAAATAACAAAAACCGACATAGCCAATGGCGCGGGCGTTAGATGTGTTCTATGGGTCGCGGGTTGTGATGTCCACTGCAAAGGATGTCATAACCCCTGCTCGTGGGATTTTGACGCAGGGCAGCCGTTTGACGATGCGGCTATGGAAGAACTCATTGATGCGTTAAGCCGTCCGTGGGTACAGGGATTGACGCTCTCTGGCGGACATCCTCTTGCTTACAACAATCTCCCCGAAATCTATCAGGTGTGCAAAGCGGTTCGTGAAAGACTCCCCGAGAAAGATATTTGGCTTTACACTGGGTATGAGCTCAGAGCACACGACTTTGATAAGAGCGTTGATATTGGATGGGATAATGCGTTGCTTATGAATCACATCTTGGCTATGTGCGACGTAGTGGTTGACGGCAAGTACGACGAGAGCCTCCGCAATATTTCTCTCAAGTTCCGTGGCTCATCCAATCAGCGCATCATCGACGTTAAGAAGACCATTGCCGCCAACGAAATTTGCCTTTGGGAGGGCTAAAATGAAAACACAAATCCAGTTTAATATTGATTCTACGGAAATTACCGAACAAATTACCGCCGCTATTACTGCCGAAATGAAAAGTATGGGGCGCGAAGTTGCCAACAAAGCGTTTGCGGATGCGCTGGAAACAAAAATGAAGGCAATTCTTGACCGTCTCGATAACGACGTCAAAAACAAATGGTATGGCAGTGAAACCAAGCGAATCATCATTGATACCATACAAGAAACAATTGCTTCTTATTTTACAAGCAATAACGAATACGTCGATAATTTAATTAAAGAAACGACTGAAAGGTATTGCAGAAAGCTCGCGAAGGAAACCAATGACGTACTGATTGGATTATCTAAGAGCATTGACCAGAAGATTGATGAGCGCGTCAAGGAATACCTCGGGGCAGCCGTTCTCAATACGCTTTTCAAAAAGGACTAACACAGAAAGGAGTAGTAAATGGTATACATCACAGGAGATACTCACGCGGTATTTAACCGTTTCAGCACAAAGAACTTTCCCGAGCAGAAGGAAATGACTAAGGATGACTTCGTAATTATCTGCGGAGACTTCGGCGGTATTTGGTACGACAACGAGTACGAACGCCACTGGCTCAAATGGTTGAGCGAAAAGCCGTTTACTATTCTGTATGTTGACGGCAATCACGAAAACTTCGACAGACTCTACAGTGAGGAGTTTGAGGTTGTCGATTTCCACGGCGGTAAAGCCCACAAAATCCGCGACAATATCTACCACCTTATGCGTGGATATGTCTACGAATTGTGTGGTAAGAAGTTCTTTGCATTCGGCGGCGCCAGCAGCCACGATATTCAAGACGGCATACTGGAGCCCTCGGACTACAAATCTTTGAGCGATTGTCTCAAGGACTATAACCGAAAAACAAAGCGCGGTAAGATGCTCCGCATAAACCATCTTTCTTGGTGGCACGAAGAGCTGCCGAGCCAAGCGGAGATGGATTTCGGGGAAACAACGCTTGAAGCAAGCAACAACGAGGTTGATTATGTGATTTCACATAGCCTCCCGCAGGAAGTTTGCTCGGTGTGCGGCTACCACAATTCCGACTCCATCACGATGTATTTTAACAAGCTGCTGCAAAGCGGATTAAAGTTCAAGGAATGGCACTGCGGGCATTACCACCGTATTCAAAGGGTAATGGGTAAATTTTTTATCCATTACGAGGATATAGAAAGGCTTGCGTAAGGCTATGAACAAAGGGAACGATGCAAAACGATGCTACTATATGGAGAACTGGAAATTGAGATTTGGCGAATGGCCGAATTCTCTCGGAGGTTCAACTGGAAGTCCTCATTGTGGCTGGGCGAAACCAATCCCGGGAACGGAAAGAGAGTACGTTTGTACCAAGCCGCCTGACAGTGAGTTGGGATACGTGATTGGTAAATGCCCCGACTTGAAATTAAAAACCGTAGCAGAAATTGAAAAAATAAGCAACCTAATAAGGTTGCGAATGACAAAAGCAACGCTACGACGTTGCGAAAGGAGACTGTGATGAAGGACTATGTAGGAAAAATTCTTACCGTAGGAGATAAAGTTGTGTACGTATCCACGGGCAAAGACGGCTTTATGGAAAAAACAAGCATAACTGGATTCACCGCAAAAATGGTAAAACTCGCAAGTGGAAGAACCGTATGGGCAGACCATCTTGTTATTTACGAGGAAGCGAAAAATGAATGATGACCAAAGAAGGCTTTTGGAAATTATGTCAGAGATGTACGGGGCGGAATTTTCAAACAACGAAGACGAGTTTTTTGAGGCACTGTCTGAAGGAAGAATACACTTTCAGCCGGCGCGAGCAAATGGGAAAAGTTTTTTTACAAGAGTCCTTGCAAAGTGGGTAGCCG
Organism: Clostridia bacterium; assembly: GCA_017463815.1. Classification (GTDB taxonomy): domain Bacteria; phylum Bacillota; class Clostridia; order Oscillospirales; family CAG-272; genus UMGS731. Next base: position 16,712 of record JAFTOK010000194.1, read on the forward strand.
AGAAAGAAGAAGAAGAGGAGCAATCCAAAATTCCTGACTCAATACCATTTACGCTTGACTACGACACCCTTATGGAAGGAGTATCAGCATAGTGATATACGCCGAAACTCGTGTCCCACTAACAGAAGAAGAAAAGGACATAGTTGGGCGCGTATGCGTTAACTGCGGAGCGACAGAGGAGATTGAATACCACCATATCGTCCCTCTCTCGCTCGGCGGTAATGATGTACTTTCCAATATTTGCCCACTATGCGCTACGTGCCACGGAAAAGTACATTATAACGGCGAAGCAGGAATTAGCCATTCAGCGCTCACACGCGCGGGATTGGACAGAGCTCGCGCAGCAGGCAAACGCCTTGGGCTTCAGCGCGGTACAAAGCTCACCACTTCAAAAAGTGTAAAAGCCAAAGACGTCATCCTGCATTATTCCAAGGATTTCCTTGGAATTTACCCAGACCAAGAGTGTATGAGACTCGCAGGTGTCTCCCGAAACACTTTTTATAAATACAAAAGAGAAATCAAAGTACAATTTGATTTTGATACATACGTGGAGAGCTTCGACGAATATGCCGACTTCTCCTTGGAGGATTTGGAATGAAAATATTCACAACATATTTCGCCAATGTGCGTAACCTACCACAACATATCGTCCCTATCTCGATTTCTGGCAAGGCCCCAGACTGGTGGAATGGGCTTGAATACAGAAGGCTTGCTCCGAAGTATTCGTTCTTTTCTGTCTGGAAAGAAACACAAGATAACGAATATTATATCAAACACTTCTATGAAGAAGTTCTGTCCAAACTGACGCCCAAGCAAGTCATAGACGACATCGTGGTAAAATTACCGCAAGAAACTACGTTTGCACTTGTTTGCTATGAAGCGCCAAATAAGTTTTGCCACAGGCATCTTGTCGCAGAATGGCTAAAAACAGATGGCGACATCGAGGTAGAGGAGTTTTAATATGGAAACAACCTTAAAACGATTCTCGAGCTCCGACCTTAACGGTAAGGAGCCATCAGACATCTTATCCATAGAGGAATTCAAGAAGGTCGCTTTGCACATACCTCCGAACATCCTTTTCAACACGTTGTCGTTCAAGTATTATCATCAACGCAATGCTAACGTACTGCCCGGCGCAGAGCTATATGTTGAAGTAATACGGGGGCTCGATAACGATATACAACGCTATCTGGTTTTCTTGTGGTCAATGGGAGTTCACATTCTTATTTGGAATAACGCACTTTTTGACCACGAACGAGCGCCAGAGTTGCGATGGATTTCCGACGAAGATTGGAAACGCGCACAAGACGGAATTCTTACACTCGCCACGAGTGGAGCATTTTAATTACAATACATAAGGAGAAACAATTATGAAAAAGACAAATACCCACGAGGAATATGAGCAGCTTACAATGGACTTTGGTGACGACATCACTCCCGCCGAAACCATTGAGGAAGAAGCAGAGCCTAAGAAGAAAAAGGCAAAGGAGTTCGAGGTTGGAGCAGAGGTTACTATCAACCCCGAAGTAAAGCGTTTCTGCGATGGTCGCGGAATCCCTGACTACGCACGTAAGGCGTGTATTAAGCGCATCAACCCCGCCAATAAGACAGTCCTCCTCGAGTCTGCACCTAATGGCAAGGAATACGGTCTCCTCTTTATGACCGATGTAACGCTGGCGTAATGAAGTTTTTCACGAAATTGCGTTATAGCTTCCTTGCCATTATGGAGAGATGGAAGCAATCTCACGCTCTCCGCAAGTGCAAGCGGAATTACCCTGAGTTCAAGGAAGAAACCGAATACGACAACGGCGAGTATAAGTTTATCTGGGGTGTTAAATCCCCAGATGACTTATGCCAAGCGCCCGCCTGTTTGCACACAATGAATGACATCGACATCATTTATTCCAGAGAAAAGAAGCGATACATTCTCAGCATTGAGACCGCATATTGGTTTGAAACACAAGAGGGTGTAGTCGAATATCTCCAGTCTCTCCTCAAGCATTTTACAAAGTTTATGGACGAGCAAGGATATGACAAGAATGCCGAATATAGGTTCTGGATGTCTCAACCCTCACTTCTTCTCGAAGAAGAAAACATCCCTGAACTTTACACGAATTTCAAAATCTTTGTTGAGGGTTACACAAAAGTCTATATTGAACATAAGGTGGTACAATATTTATGAAACTGAACTTTAAGAAACTCGACCCCAGAGCAACCGTCCCTACTTACGGCTCCGACCTTGCGGCTGGCGCCGACCTCCGCGCCGTTCTCGACACCCCCGTGACTATCAAGCCAAACGAGTCTGCGCTTATTCATACAGGCATCGCTGTAGCTATCCCCGATGGATATGTCGGCCTTGTATATGCCCGCAGCGGTATTGCTTGCAAGAGGGGGCTCGCTCCCTCTAATAAGGTTGGTGTTATCGACGCTGACTACCGCGGAGAGATTATGGTTTCTCTCCACAATCACGGCACAGCCGAACAGACCATCGACCCTGATGAGCGCATCGCACAGATGGTGATTACGCCTTTCTTGCATTGCGAATACGAAGAGGTTGACAACCTTGACAATACAAAACGTGGCGATGGTGGATTTGGAAGTACAGGTACTATGTAATGAACTTACTTCAATTGTTCCAGAAATGCACCAGTCAAAATTATATTCACGTAGAAAACTCCGGTGATTACTTCATAGAGCGTGATGGTGATTCGCTATACATATACCTTGAATGTTCTAATGGAATAGAGGATTGGAAAAACAACTTTAACTTTCCGGCAAAGCCATACAAACGAATGGGTAAGGCTGTGTGGTTCGCACATAGGGGATTTCTAAAGGTTTGGAAGAGCATCGAACCGTATATAGAGCGACACGTTAAAGACAAGTCCGTAAACAACATAACGATAGTTGGATACTCACACGGAGCCGCGCTTGCCGTATTTTGTCACGAATACGCGTGGTATCATCGCCCAGACATTAGAAACAACTTGCTCGGGTACGGGTTTGGTTGCCCGAGGGTGTTCTGGGGGATAAAAAGCAAACAAATAAAACAGCGATGGGATAGATTTAAGATTATTCGCAATATTGACGATATCGTTACACACGTTCCCCCGTTGTTGTTTGGTTTCTCTCATATTGGAACGATGATAGAAATAGGGCGAAAAGGAAAATATAATCCGATTGATGCTCATAGGCCAGAAAACATAGTCGCAGAACTTGAGATTATTGAAAAATCGAACAAATAATTGACTAAAACAAAAAAATAAGCCTCCCTTCTCTTAGTGAGTTGGGAGGCTATTTTTTTACCTTTTAAGCATCACGCACTTGTGCGCTATATAGGTTACTCTTTCTTGCTTTTTGTCTTTTTAATAATGCCATTGATGAAGTTGACAATAAAGTTGCTTTTCTTTACTTCCTCGACCTTCTCGGGGTCTTCGGCATCGGCCAGCATTTTCTCAATCTCTTCCTCGGTAATCTTGCCATCAGAAAGGGCGTCGAACACTCCGCCGCAGAGCAGAGCAACTTTGGAAATATCATTGTTGTACCACGCGTTGATTGCGGCGATGACTACCACCGCTACGAGGGATACGACCTGATAAGCCATATTCTCGGTGAAGGGCAGAATGTCCTGACCGAACATCACAAGGCACTGGTTCGCAAGGGCAACCAGAAGTGCGGCAATTCTGGCGATAGTTGCGGGTTTAACATTCATTTTCATAATGTATATCCTTTCATTTCTTAAACAAACGAACGATGAAGCCGATAACGTGGTTGAGAAGTCGTATCAGGAAATTCCGTGCTTCTTCGGGTGTCTGTATATACTCAGGCTCATTTTCAACCTCGGTCGTAACATCCTCTCCAGCAGGTGTTTCAACAGGGTTATCGACGGAACCGTTGTTTGTGTCATTTTGGTTGGTGTTTTCTTCGGGGATAGTTTCCTCGATTTCTTCTTTGGGTTCTTCTACGACGATATGATAAGCGTTATAATACTTCTCGCCATAAGATGCCCTCTTAGCCTGCACAGCTTCGCTCTGGTCGGCAGGAGCCTCGAAGTGGATAAGAACATAGGTGGATGCCTCAAACACACTCTGGGCAGCCTTGAGCGCCTTCAGAGTAGACTTATGATTGGTTTCCAGTTCCTTAATCAGATATTCCATCTGCATCGTGAAGTCACCAATGGATTTACCTACGGACTTCGCGTACTCGAGCAATCCTTGCTTACGAGACCAGAAAGTCCACTGAGCCAAACCGTAACCAGCAGAGTCTTTGATGAAGCTGGTATACGAACCGTCGTCTACAACAGCCGTATAGCCTTCATCCGTATAGCCCAGAGACTTTTCGTAGGCATTCTGAAGGTTGTTGGAACGCAGAGCGGACTCGGCGTACAGGTTGCCCATTAAACCAGCAACACCATATTCATTGCCGATTTTCGCAAGCAGGAAATCCCACAATGTCTTTTCATCGGCTTTAGAGCCTGTGCTCGGAGTGCCGGGGAGTTTTACAATGGGCTTAACCTCGACAGGCTTGTCCTCAGTCTTTTGAGTAGCCTCTACGAGAATGAGGTCGGAAGCAAATACCGTCCCCGTGATTGCTCCCTCTCTGAGAGTGGAAATCACTATGCGATTATTGTCCTTAAAACCGCGGACATATAGCTTGGACTTCGGAACCCACGATGCCATCTTTGTGCCATCGTAGTATGTAGTTACCCCTTCTTTGATTTTTACAACATCACCCTCATTGAACTGAACGGCGGCGGGTTGCTCAGTCTGAGTGGTTTTACCCATAAGAGCAGAGACGTCTTTACGTACATTCGTCATATCATATCCGAACTTCTTGAACCACGAATAAATATCTCCGTGGTTACCGCCGAGGCCAAGCTTATAGCTGTCCGCGTGGCAAAGAATAGTGGGAACTGTGACTCCGTTATATGTAACGGTGCCATTAGGGTCAATACCATACAACTCGCAGATGTAGGCGGTGAATTCGCAGGCTTCCTTATAAGCTCGCTTGAAATAAGCCTCGTCCTTGTATCCGTCGTCGCAAATCTCGAACTGAATCCAATGTTCATTCGTCCAAGTAGTTTTGCCGTCCTTCTTGATGTAGCCATTGCAAGAACCTTTATTGCCGCCACCGCAACCCCAAGGGTGCTTATCCCAGCCACCTGCCTGTATAGTTGCCATCGAACCATCTGCGAGCAGACCAATCCAAGCATTGAGCCCAGCTTCGTGCTCAATGTGATTCCAGTCGTTGCCGTACTTGTTCTTGCCAATCAGAGCCATCATTTCGTTGTAATTTGCGTCCGTTTCGTAAGGCTGCACATACCTCTTGAGCGAGGGATTGCCGGCGGCAGTATCGTGCCAAAGAACACCAACGGGTTTACTGCCTGCTCTCGCGCCTTTGTACCAAGTGCTATGGGTCTGATAGCATTTGATTAAATTCATTAAATCACCAATCCTTTATAAAAGTGAGTAGGTAGCAAAACACGCTACCTACTCGGTGTTAAATTATTTCATCCCAGCCATAAACACCGGGCTCCCATACGTTACTATCGACGGTACTAATCCACAATTTATCATTGTGTGATACTTTGTCACCGATTGCATATGCGTCGTGAGCCCCAATGGGCTGAGACCAGTCAGGATATTCTACGGTTGGGTCACCAGCCGTAGCCCACAGAGATACCGCCTCTGAGGGAGTCCAAGTTTCCTGAGAAGTATGCGCTTGTACGCATTTATATAAAAGGCCTGCGTATTTAACGTATACACCGACAGCATAAGCAATGTTGATTTGCCAGTCAGGAAACAAATCAATATGCTCCGTAGCGGTAACTTCGTCAATGCTGCCGTTTTGAACCAGTGTTACAAACGTGATACTGTTCACAAGGTCGTTTTCTACCTGTTTCGCGGTGGTTGCCTCCGACTCACGTCTTGTTTTGAACAACTGGTCTTTGAGTGAAAGAAATTTCATACCATTGTCCTCCGTATTGTATTGTAGTAGTCTTCTATCCGCTTGATGGCGTTATAAGTGTTGCCCCTTTGAGCGTGTGCTTTCCAACTAACGAAACAACATTCGACGTCTTCAAGCGTCATATAACCTTGTTCAACACGATAAAAGAGCTTCTTTAGTTTTCGCTTTTCGTGACTAATATTTTTGCTTTCGATTTTTCTAATTACCTTACCTGTTTCGGTTAAGTAAAAATGAAATCCAAGAAATTTTATTCCGTTTTTTAGTGGAAATAATTGTGTTTTTCTTGCATTGAGTTGAAGACCGAGGTTGTTAAGGTGTTCTCTTATAACCTCAAGGCAATATTGCAAATGCCTGCGGTCTTCGTGTATTAAAATAAAGTCATCCATATAGCGTATGTAGTGTTTTATATGCAGTTTTTCTTTTATGATATGGTCTAAATCATCTAAAACCGCCAACTGAATTAGTTGAGTGACTTGACTGCCTAATCCCATCCCGACATCTGGATTTTTGTCTTGGTTAAAGCTATCAACGATGTCACATACCATACCATATACCCACTTGTCGTCAACACGTTTTTGTACTGCTCGTTTAGCTACATCGTGCGGTGTGCTGCCGAAGTAATTCGACAAATCGCATTTAAGAACATAGCCGTTTTGTGCATTTTTACGATAAAAACGATGAAGGTGTATATCAAGCCTATCCATTGCGAAATCAACGCCCTTACCAATTTGGCAAGCGCAGTTATCATAGATGAACCCTCTGGTTATTGCCCGGTATAGGTAGTTATCGCATAAGCTTCGTTGAAAAACTCTGTCTTTGAAACGCGTGCTAACTATTCTTCGTTCTTTTGGTTCGTGAACATAAAAAATGGTATAGTCATCTATCTTATATTTTCCATCGACTAACTGTTGATGAAGCTTTAAGCAATTTGTCAATCCATTTTTTACATATCCCGCAACGCTTCCTTTCCACATTACGTTTCTCTTGCATTTGTTCATCGCTTTGTAAAGCGATTCAAAGGAGCATATGTCTCTTTGTACATCAGTCATCTATATAATCTCCTTTTGATTTGTTCAGGCTGTGTATAGACGTATCACTACAAATAGCAACCGTCATCAGCCTTCTTACGTTCGTCCTCCTGCGTGAGGAACGGGTCAGTGACTCCTTGTGTGAGCGCGTTGATTTCTGTCTGATAGACTTACTCTATTACAAGCTTTTCTCACAATCCGGCGCCGCGCCGTTACTGTTGTTGGCATTGTTGTTGTTCAGCGAGCCGTCAGGGTTCACAAGACGCACGTTGTTCGCGTTCCACGGGTTCGGGGAGCGCTCAACTACCACAACACAGTGCAATGTTAACAATCACTAACCCATAAATATATTAAATATATTTAATTGATTTTCCGATTCGCGTCAGATTTACGCCAACTGCGTATTAAAGATTGAACCTCGTTCACAAGTTGTGTCCAGTGCTTTATCCTGTTCGCGTCAATGCCAAAAGTCTGATACGCAATATTTATCATATTGAGTAGAGCATATGTTTCTGTCAACGCTTCTTTTTGATACTTACTTCTAAGCGTGCGGTCATCGACACTTTGAATATAAATGGAATTCGCGCGGATGAGGTCGTTACTGATACTTATGGCACTCTCGACAATCTTGCTGGTTATACACCAGCGATATCGTTTGGGAAAATTCTTTTCATTGGAGCATATTTTTATTGTATATGCCGTTAACTCATTTGCTTTGGTAATTACGGTTAATTTCGTTTCTTCTCTCTGAGATTTCACCACAGACATATTCTTTTAGCCATCTCCTCTTATAAAGCAAACCCGCCTCTGTCGAGGCGGATTTTCGATAAAACTACCCTTTGATGGGCTTTTTCTCTGTTCATTAGACGATGCAACAAGCCGGCGCCGCGCCGAAACTGTTGTTGGCACTGTTGTAGTTCAGCGAGCCGTCAGGGTACACAAGACGCACGTAGTTCGCAGTCCACGGGTTCGGGGAGCGCATCCAGTAATATGTAGCGGAGCCATTCCTATATTTCGTTCTGTTGGCGTCAGCGCCACTTCCTGCTGCTGCAAGTGTGGAATAGTTCTTATAGTAAGCGTAGGGTTCACCTTGGTCTACTCCATTTTCCGTCGGGAAGTAAAGTTCGTCATTAGAGAAGAGAAAGAATTTTTCATCTGTCTCAATGTAGCTTGCCTCGGTGTTATCCGTAAGAGTGTTAAGCGCAGTAAGCTTTTTAACATTGCCGACGGCTTCTACGAACGACTTATCAAGTCCGTAAAGGAAACCATCGAGAGACGCGTTCCAAGAGGGCGGTCTGTCGTATTTTGTTTTATGCGTCCAGAAAGTTCCTCTTGCTCCATCGCTATTCATCCACTGACGAATTGCAGACTCGTTATAGTTATTAGAGCCATAACGAATTCTATGTGTGTGATTGCACTCACCAATGGACTCAAGTGCTGTTCCACCAGAGCCTTCCACTACAGACACACTTTCGATGGCTGTCGTTGACTCAATAGTGGAGTACGTGGAAATCAGAACAGTCGATGCCTGTTTCTGATAACTCCACGGAAACATAATTACGCCGCCCGCGGGCACTGCCTTGGTAAGTGTAAACTGATAAGTTTTACCACCGCCGTAGGTAGTGTCATACCCTGCAAGCAAGGTGAAATTATATGTTCCAGCCGCCAGCTCAGTTTCGCAATAGAATAGAGCTTCGGTATTATCGAACTGAACCGCACTTGTGTAAAGGTCGTGCATACCGAGCGTCAAGCTATGCGTAAATTGCGCATCCGAAGGTGTATCGTGGTCGATGCCAATAACGTCGAAAACAACGTCGGTTGTTGTCAACGAGACAATAATGTGGTCTCCTTCCGCAGCAGTACCGTTAGATGTAATACCATACTGAGACAGAGTTACAGGTTCTCCTGCATATGTCCACACTGCGCCGTTATACTCGAAGTCATACAAGCCAGAGCGAACATATCCAAGCTTGTTAATAAATGTAAGCATTGTGACAGTTGCGCTTGTCACACCAGTCCCGTTTGTTGTTGCGGAAGCAGATGACGCTCTCTCTACGACAAACTGGTCTCCGATAGCAAACACTTTAGAAGCAAGCCCGCTGCGAACAATGCTCTGTACTTCGCCCCAAGTACGGGGCGATGCAAGGTCAACCGCCTGAGAGGCCGCCATAGTTTCCAAGGCTTCCGCGACTCTTACAAGGGTCTCTTCGCTTGCGATTCTTTTGTTTTCTGCCATATTAGTTATTCTCCTTTTTATCCTTATTAGGTTGACACTTTGTCTTCGTAGCAAACATAACCTTCTTCATCATAGAAAAATGTAATTTGCATTTTGTTATAGATTTCTTCAACCTTAGCGGCGTTTTCGGCAGCCGCATTGATATTATCAATTGCTTCTTCCATATCGCCGGCGAGCTCGGTGTATTCAGTAACGCGAGCCTGTTCTGCCGCAACTCTTGCTTCCTCGGCGGTCTGGCGAGCTGTTTCGGCATTTTTGCGAGCCGTTTCATTCGTTGCTCTTGTAGACTCAGCCGATGCTCTGTCTCTTTCGGCGGCAATTCTGGCGTCCTCATTGCTCCTTCGTGTTGTTTCGGCAGACGCCCTTGCGCTCTCCGCTTCTGCACGAGCGGTCTCTGCGGACGCCCTTTTTGTTTCTGCGCTTGCACGGTTGGTTTCGGCAGTTGCACGCGCATTTTCAGCGTTTACTCGTTTTGTTTCGTTGGACACTCTGGTGTTTTCTGCCGTAACGCGAGCCTGTTCTGCCGCAACTCTTGCTTCCTCGGCGGTCTCAATATTACCCTCAAGTTCCGACACTTCGTTAAGCAGTTGAACGAGGAGAGTGTAATCGTCGCTACCTTCGATAGCGTCATCACCCGCTTGAGACTTAGCGACAAACACATAGAATGTTTGGCTGGTCAGCGATGTAGCAGTTCCGCCTGTATCGTTGCCAGTAAGGAGAATGTCACAGGATACTTTGCCAAGTTGCGAAAGCATACTTCCTGCAATTTTGCAAACTGCAAGGTTATTAACTTTGTCAATTTCTCCTTCTGCCATTTGCAACTCACCGTCAGGAAGAGTTGCGTTAAGCGTTACTTTTGCATAGTTCGCGAGTGAAATGTCACCTCTGTCGTCGTAAAGAGTTACGCTAAAATAGCGAGAGTTAATATCGCCTTCTTGTGCCGGGATAATCTTGATAGGAGAGTTGTTATAATCAACAGTAGGCAGTCGTAAATTTTTGACGGCTTTGCCGACTAAATCAAATGCCATTATAAATCCTCCTTTTTAATGTAAATGGCGGAACAAAGCCCGCCTGAAACAATTATTCTTCTGTAATAAAATCCGCAAGCATAAACATATCAATGGTTGATAACTTTACTTCACTCAGCTCGTCAAGTGTAAACTTAATATCAGGAGCAGACACATCAACTGCATCAAGCTCTGCAAGCGCAGCTTTGCATTCTTCTTGCATTCCTTCTGCGATTTGAACACCACCGTCTGAAGCTACCAAGTGCCCATCGGCATCCTTTGCGCCATATTTGTCAATAATCTCTTTGAGTTTGGCGTTGTAAAATGTTTCTTCCGTTTCGATTTTGCTTACAAATTTCATTATTTTATATGAAAGTTTGGGCGATAGTTTTTCCTGAAACAAAGGAGCCAAAACCTCCTTCGTTTTTACAAGTTTAATAATTGTCATATCCTTAAAATCCTTTCTTATGTTGAGCTGTCAGAGTAATTCGTGTATCCACTATATTCACTCTGACTTAATCCAGTGATAACACCCTTGTCAATACGCATAAACACGTGATTGCCAGTCGTTGTTTGTATTCTAATCTGACCAGTAATGCCGAGGTGATACCCACCGTTATACACTCCGAACCCGCAGTCTTGTATGATAAAATTCGAGGAACTACCACAAACCTGCATATATGTCGCGTTGTACTGCCTAAACGAAATGCCACTGTATACCCCGCCGTAACCAAAACACAATTGCGGATACGTATTGATACCACCAACATCAAGTGTCATATAGTGCGTCGTTCCGCTTTTTTCTCTGCTAAGTTGTATCGCGGCAGTTGATACTCTTGTATTGTATGTTGTACTATTGTATGTTTTGGTAATGTCGAGAAAGTTAGACATATTATCCGTCGTCGAGAGTGATAAATTTCCGTTTGTACCTATTGCAAATTTACCTATAGACCCGCTTGTGGCAGTTATTTTTCCAGAGACTTCCAGCCCGGAAGATGTTACCTTCATAACAGTTGTTCCGTCTGAGTAAATATAAAAACCAGTGGATTTCAACGACCACCCAAACGAGGAACTGGAATTTCCGTATGTTTGACTTACTTTTGCCGAAATGTCATCGGCGTTTTGTTCGATGGCCGACTCTGCCGTTGTAACACGCCCCTCAATGTCGCTAACATCGTCGCTTAAACTATCTAAGGAAGACTGGCTTG
>JAFTOK010000195.1 GCA_017463815.1 Clostridia bacterium
GATAAAGTAAGATATTACTACCGTGACGGCGGCGAAGACAGAGTGTTCACGTATAATGATATGAAGCTTCACGTCGATTATATCGCGGCTGCTCTCACAAAACTCGGTCTTGCAGGTAAATTCAACTGCGTTACGGGCGACACACACCCCAACTACGTTGCAACGTATATTGCAACAGCTGCTACGGGCGGCGTTATTATTCCTCTCGATAAGGAAATTGCCGACGAACAGTTCGTAAACTTTATGCTTTTCTGCGATACAGAGGTTGTTTTCTACACAGCTTCCCAGCAGAAGAAAATCAACGCTTGCGCACAGAGCCTTCCCCTTGTAAAACTTTTCGTATGTATCAGCCACGCTGCGGTAGAAACGCCCGAAGGCGACGCACGCTTTATGAGCTTTGAAGATTTCTTTGAAGTAGGACGTAAGGCTTACGAAGAAGATGGTATCCACGCGGCAGAAGAAAACGTTACCGATATGGACAAAATGTGCGCGATTATCTTTACATCCGGCACAACAGGTTCCAGCAAAGGCGTAATGCTTTCTCAGAAAAACCTCGTTACGGCTACGATGGACTCCAACGCCATCATCGACTGCTCCGAGGACGATATGTTTGTTTCCGTTCTTCCCATTCACCACACGTATGAGTTCACTTGCGGTCAGCTTGCTCTTCCCAACGCGGGCGCGGCAACTGCGATAAACGATTCTATAAAGAACACGCTTCGCAACTTTGCAAAATATAAACCCACGGCGCTTATACTCGTTCCGCTTTACGTTGAAACGATGTACAAGAAAATCTGGTCTGAAATAGACAAAAAAGGCAAGAGAAAAACTGTTCGCGCGGCTATGAAAATGTCCGATGCACTCCTTAAGGTGGGCGTAGATATCCGCCGCAAGGTGTTCAAGGATATCCACGATGCTTTCGGCGGCAGACTGAAATACATTGTATGCGGTGGCGCGCCTCTTCGCCCCGAGCTTGTTAAAGATTTCGATTCCTTCGGTATCAACATCTGCGAAGGTTACGGTATCACAGAATGCTCTCCCCTTATTTCCTGCAACCCTATGGGCTGGAAAAAATACCACTCCACAGGTCTTAAGGTTAACAGCGTTGAAGTAAGAATCGACAAAGTTCGCGAAGAAGATGAAACGGGCGAAATCGTTGTTAAGGGCGACAACGTAATGCTCGGTTACTATAAGAACCCCAAAGCTACTGTTGAAGTATTCACAGAAGACGGCTGGTTCAGAACAGGCGACATCGGCTATATGGATAAAGACGGATTCATCTTTATCACAGGCAGAAAGAAAAACGTAATCATTCTTTCCAACGGCAAGAACGTATTCCCCGAAGAGCTCGAAGAATACCTCTCCGCAAGCCCGCTTGTTGCAGAATGTGTTGTTGTAGGCAGAAAAGACGACAACGGTGAAGAAACCTCCATCGCGGCTATCGTATTCCCCGAAGCTACGCAGTTCGAAGGCAAAACTCCCGAAGAAATCAAAGCCGCTATCGAAAAACTCGTTGCAGATGTGAACAAGAAGCTTCCTTCCTTCAAGCACATCAACACGGTTGAAATCCGCGATACGGAATTTGAAAAGAACACTTCCAGAAAAATTTTGCGTTACAAAGTTAAATAATAATATTTTAAGGAGTCTTAACCACTATGTTTGAAGAACTTAAGAAAATTCTCGTTGAAGAATTCAGCATCGACGAAGACAAAATCACACTTGAAGCAGAATTTGTGAACGACCTCGGCATCAACTCTCTCGAACTCGCTGACCTTGTATTTATCTGCGAAGATAAATTCAACGTTACATTCGAAGAAGACGACCTTCACACATTCCTCACAGTTGGCGACGTTGTTAACTACCTTGCTGACAAAGAGTAATCGGTTTTCTGACTTAATGTTTGGATAAAAAAACGCTTCTGCGTACAGCAGAAGCGTTTTTTCTTTCGCTTTTTACCTTGCAGAAAAAAATTTTTGCAAAAAATAAAAAATTTTCCAAAACAGAGAAGTTTTTTCGGAAAAAAAGGTAGATATATAGTGAAGGGAGGAAAGTATGAGCGACCAAGAAATAATAAATATGCTTTTTGCGAGGTTGGAAGAGAGCCTGGCGGCGATGGACGCAAAATACGGCAAAAGCTGCCGCACAATCGCCGTAAATATCGTGGGCAACGAGCAGGATGCGGAAGAATGCGTGAACGATGCATACCTTGCCGTGTGGAACAGCATACCGCCCGAAAACCCCAACCCGTTCGCGGCGTTTCTTTTCAAAATTTTGAGAAATATTGCTATGAAAAAGCACCGCACAACACAAACACAAAAGCGAAAATGCGTTTTTGAGGAACTCATAGCGGAAATAGAGCCGTTTCTGGCATCCGACGAAACCGTGGAAAGCCAAATTGAGCAAAAGGAGCTTGCGCGGATGAGAGAGGAGTTTTTAGACACGCTTTCGCCCGAAAACCGAACCGTATTTATGCGGCGATATTGGTTTTCGGAAAGCTACGCGGAAATAGCGCGCGCTATGGGCATAAGCGAAAACAGCGTATCCACAAGGCTTATGCGCACACGAGAAAAAATGAAAAAATATTTAAACGAAAGGGGAGTTTTAGTATGAAACCCGAAAAATTTTTAGAAGCAATGAACGAAATCGACGACAAATATATAGAAGAAGTGAGGAATTATAAAATGAAAAAGAGATTTCCGATTAAAAGAACGATAGCAGCGGCGGCTTGCGCGGCGCTCGTAATAGGCACGTTCCCGCTCATAAATCATTTTACAAGCACACCTGCAGGCACAGGCACAACGGGTGGCATTATAGACGCTGGCACGACAGGCGGCACAGAAGACACTCTGCCTACGGTAATCAAGCTTGGCGAAAGCGGCGAGTTTACGGCGTATGATATGGGAGGTCACGCGGGAGTTTCCAATCTTAATGCCAATCACACGGTGGAATTTAGTGTTGGCGACATAAATCATTTCGTTGATGAAAGCAAAGCAAACGAAAGAAAAATTATAGAGATTAACGGCAGAACTTGGGCGGGCAGATACAACTTCAGCGTAGACAGCCCATATTACGGTTGCGATATGGACCATTATTCGGGTGTCAACCCACTCACTTGGGAAAAAATTTTCCACATAACGTATAACCGCGACACGGGTGAGTTAATAGGATTTACTGCAAATAAAGTTTGTTTCACCAATATTCCCGAAACCCCAATCACCCAAGATGAAGCCTACGAAAAAGCAATAGAGTTTTTAAACAAAACTGTAACTGATATGGAAAACTATGTTTTTGATTACAGCATCGAAAGCAAGAGCGTCAACGGTTATAAGTTTGAATTTTATAAATCCATAAACGGAATAAAGACTATGGAAACAATTACAGTTGAAATAACAGGAGCGGGAGACATATCCGAATACTTCTTGAGAGGATGCGGTGCCACCGAGAATGTAGATTTGTCTGCACTTAATATGGATGCACTTAATAAGGTTATAGAAACCAAAGTTAATACAATTTATAAAGATACTTTTGATGTGACGAGCACGTCAAAAATAACCTTGAACAGACTTGAAGACGGAACATTCTATTTTTACTGCATTACAACCGTAAATGGTAGAACTTCTGAAGATGGCGAGTTGCAACAAGAATCTTCTGTTATTGCTGTTATGGTAAATTAACGATGTAATTTAATCTATAAATTTTAAGGAGGAATAAAAATATGTCACACAAAAACCAAAAGAAAATAATCGCCTTGTTGCTGATATTTATATTTGCTTTTACATCTTGTTTATCAAATTTAACTTTTGCTGCATCCGAAAGCGACGGCTTGGAAATTGTGTGACATATTTTTGCCTCCCTCCTGAGGGAGGGGGACCACGCAGTGGTGGAAGGAGTTTCTAAATATAAGTTAGTTTATGCTCTGTAAACTCCTTCAGTCACGCTTGCGCGTGCCAGCTCCCTCGGGAGGGAGCCTTAATTAAGAATTTTCTAGGCTCTTCCTTTGGGTAGCGAAGCGGCGAGAGGGGAGAGCCGCTTTGGTTCCAACCCTCTCCGTCACGGCAAGCCGTGCCACCTCTCCCAAGTGAGAGGCTTTATACAATCTACTTTTCCTTAACTTAATAATACCGCCTTTCGGGGCGGTATTTA
>JAFTOK010000196.1 GCA_017463815.1 Clostridia bacterium
AGCCGAATGGTCGGGAAGTTCTTAGCGAAGCGAGTAATACGCTCGTGGACGGAAGATTTTTTAGACCAAGACAGCGGCGAGGTTGTAAGCATTGAGAGAACAGAAGTCCTCTTCGATGGTGGGTCGTACATAGATAACGAATTAGCGGCAGAAATAATCTTTTGGATAGCTTCGGGCGACGTTAAGGAAGTAGAAGTAAGCAACCAACGCAGACAGGCGAAGGAGTTAGTTTGTAAGAACCTATACCCGTACAAGGTTAAGGCGCGAATAGGCGATAAAAACTACAACTTCTTAGTGAAAGCTCAGGACGTAATAAAGGCGGTAGAAGTAGCGAAGGACTACATAGAACTGAACTACAAAAGCGACTTTATTATTACCGCCGTAAACAAGTTAAGCGCAATTATCATAGACAAGCAGCTAACCAAGTACGAGGGCGAAGCAGAGAACGAAGGTTTAACGGTAGAGATTGAAGGCGAAGAGCAGCAGGAGAAAGAAAGCTGCTTCTTACAGGTACAGGCGGAAGTGAAGAAGGAAACACGCTGGAGCGACGGGCAAACCGAAGAACTTGCAGGAAATTATACCTTCATTCTACGCGCCAAGAACGTAGACAGCGCAAAGCTTATTATTACGGCGTATCTTGAAACCATTAACACCAACGACGGCGAACAGGAAGAAAAGATAGTAGACGTTGCTATATTGACCGCGTCGGCGTTCAGTTGTAGCGACGTTGTAGACGAAGCTTTTTGTTTGGCATACAAAGAAGAATAGTATTAACACGGGGCGCGTCCTTCGGGGCGCGTTCCATAAAAACGGGAGCAATGGCATTAAGAGATTTACCATATTTGCCGCTATACGTGCAGGACTTTTTATGCGACGAGAAGTTAGCTAATTGTAGCGCAGCAGCAACAGGCGTTTATATACGCCTTATGTGCATACTTCACAAAAGCGAGAAGTACGGCGTTTTTGCGCTTACAGATAGCGACATAGCGAAAGCAAACAAGAAAGCAAAACGGAAGCAAACAGAAAACCAAAACGAAAGCAAGCTTTTCTATTTTGCTTTTAAGCTACAAAAGCTTATGCCGTACCCAGCCGACGAAATTAGCGAAAGTTTGGCAGAACTTGAAGAAGAAGGAGTTATAACAATAACAGATACCGAAATAACGCAAAAACGAATGGCGAAGGACGGAGAGCTAAGCGCAAAGCGTTCAGTAGCAGGGCGTTCGGGCGGTAGACCTTCAAAAGAAGAAAACCAAAACCAAAAGCAAAACGAAAGCAAAGAGGAAAGCAAAAGCGAAAGCAAAAGCGAAAGCGAAATAAAAACAAACGCTGAATATGAAAATGAATATGAATATAATAACAAAGAAAGTATAGAAAGGGGTGCAGGGGAAAGGAAAGAAGGAAGAAGGGAAACCAACCCGAAGAAGGTATTTACCCCGCCCACTTACGAGGAAGTAGCTGAGTATTGCAGAGAGAGAGAAAACGGCGTAGACGCGCAGCTCTTTGTAGACCATTACGCAGCAAACGGCTGGGTACAGGGCAAGGCGGGCAAACCGCTACGCGATTGGCGGGCAGCCGTAAGAACGTGGGAGCGAAACGGAGTAGGAAACCAAAACAGGGCAAGCAATGGAACAGCAGAAACAAGACAACAAGCCGAAGCAGCCGCTAACCATAGGCGAGTGGATGAAGGCGAAAGTAAGCAGAAACCGCGTCGCAGCACGCTTTAAGATTGACCGCTATACGAACGACATACCCGAACTGCTACGCATTTGCTACGAAGCCGAAGTAGAACGCAGGGGGCGTAGGTTCATAGACGACGCGGAAACGAAGACCCACATACAGAAAGTAGCGAAGTGGCTTGTAGACGGCAACACGAAGGCGGGGTTATTCTTGTACGGCGGAGTCGGAAACGGCAAAACGACGATGGCGAAGGCTACGGCGCAGCTTATAACCCACTTGTACGACTCAGCTTATAGCGACGAACGCAAGACGGTAATAACCGTTTCGGCTTTGGAGTTGGCGGACATAGCCAAGCAGGAAGACGGGGCGCGCTTCGCACGGATAAAGAACGCCGAGCTGCTACACATAGACGACGTAGGGTGTGAGCCAACCAGCGTTAAGGTTTGGGGAAACGAGATTAGCCCGCTTGTAGAAGTGCTTTACCACAGATACGACAGGCTACTATACACGGTAATAACAAGCAACCTGTACGAAGAGGATATTTTGAAGCGATACGGCGATAGGGTTGCAGACAGATTTTATGAAATGTTCGATTTATTGAGTTTTGAAAACAAAAGTTATAGACCACGATAGAGTAAAAAAACCCGCTATTACCGCCTAATTTGCCGCGTGTCGCGTTTTTACGCACAAAACGGGCAACGGTAAGGCTGAAACAAAAAAACGGGCGTTAGAGAGCTTAAAAACGTAAAAACGATGAAGAAGTACAAAATTTATATTTCGGGGCAGATTACAGGACTGCCGAAAGAAGAGTACAAAACCCTGTTTAGCAAGGCGGAAGAAACGCTAAGAGCTAAGGGGTACGACGTAGTAAACCCGTTACGCAACGGCTTAGCAGATAGCGAGCATTGGCAGGAGCAGATGAAAGCCGATATACGGCTATTATTGGAGTGCGACGCGATTTATATGCTGGCGAAATGGGAATGTAGCAGGGGCGCAGCGTTAGAACGAGGGGTAGCGGAACAGGTTGGGTTAGTAATTCAGTACGAAAGAACCCCGAAACACCGCGAAATAAAAGAAGCCATACACAACGTTATGGGCGTACACTTCCACGATATAGTGAAGGACAACCGTAACAGGTGGCACGTTTACGCCCGAATGATTTACGCCCACCATTGCAAGGAACACGGCGAAAGCATAAACAATATAGCAGGCGAAACGAAACACGACCATAGTACGATAAGCTACTATTTGCGAAAGTACGACACCGAATATCGCTATAACCCCGAATTTAGGGCGGCGGCGTTGAAGGTTGCAACGCTGATTAGCGAGAAATTAAGACAGACAAAAGAGTATTAGAACAACATATTTGGTAACATTAAACAGTTAGAATTATGCTTAAAGTAACAGTTATTGGCAACATTGGCAAAGATGCCGAGTACAAGGAGTTTAACGGAAATAAGTTTATTGCTTTCAACGTAGCAGCTACAAAGCGTTATAAGGACGCTTCGGGAAACACTAACACCAAAACAACGTGGGTTAGTTGCTTGAAGCGCGGGGAAAGCAACGTAATAGACTACTTGAAGAAGGGCGCACAGGTATATGTCGAAGGCGAACTTTCGGTAAGGACATACAACACACAGAAGGGCGTACAGGCGGGCGTAGATTGCTTAGTAGATAAGCTCGAACTATTGGGCGGAAAACAGCAGGATAACATCCAGCAGGGAGCGCAGCAAGCCGCAAGCGCAGCACCAGCACCGCAAGCAGTACCGACAGCAGAGGGAGAAGACGACGACCTACCATTTTAACGCGACGACGGTATGAAGCAGTTAGTAGTATTGTTAAGCAAAGCGTTTTTCCCGAAGCACCCCAAAGCGGGAGAGCCTACGGAGTTTCGCGACAAGGTAATACGCGGCAAGAAACGCCACACGGTACGCTGTAATTTCAGCTATTGGGCGGAGCGCGTAAAGAAGTTGCAGGAAGCTGGCGGAGTTCTTAGCATACGAGAGTGGTCGGGGAAAGCCTACCGCAGCCCGCAGGAAGTTATTTTAGACGTTCCCGCCTCATTGATTGAGGTGCAGCGTTTAGAGCTTACGAGAACGGCGAAGAGCTACGAAGAAGACGGGTGGACGCGTGGCTACTACGAATGGGACGCGACAGTAGACGGGCAATTTGCAGACATAAGAAGGTTGGCACATAACGACGGACTTCTAACGAAGGATTTTATAGAGTTCTTTAACCCCGTATTCGAAGAGTACGCAAAGGACAAACCCGAAAAGCTTACGCTTACGTTCGCAGTTATTCACTTTACAACATTTAGGTATTAAGCTATGACAAAGGAAGAAATGGCAAAGTTTGAAAGCGGCTTTAACGAAGGTTTTCTATACGCCGCCCAAGTAGTCGCCAGCGCGATAATACGGAGCTTGAACAACCACCCCAGCTGGATGCTTCCAGCAGACAGGCAACAGGCGACGGCGCAAATAAAGCTAACGACGCGCTTTATATTGGAAAAGCGAAAGTTAGTACCTACGACGTACCAAGTTATGCAAGGAAAAGCCGACGAAGTAAAGTTAGATTTTAATATTTACGATTAAGCGTTATGGCACAGGAAGCAAATATAGGCGCAACGTGGCAGGAATTAGCAAAGGTGTATGCAAAGGCGGAACGGGATTTAGAAATAAAACCCTACACCGTAATAAGCATTTGCAAGAAGGTAGACGGGGAAGAAGTCGTATTACACCGATACGACTTACCCCGCGAACGCCTACAACGTTGGATGTGGGTTATAAATTGGCGAAGAGCTAAATGTATTTGCGAAGATCCACGCGCGAACATTTACGAAACCTTTGCAACTTATGACAAAACGAGCGGCGAAAAGTACGGGATAGGGACAGACTTGTACCAGCTTATAGCCTTGAAGGGTAAAATAACCCTGCAAGAAAACAGGATAAGGGAGTACATCGAAGCGAACAAAGGTAGCCTGTTCTTTGACGAAGCGACAGACCCGCAATTATTGAAGGTTCGGGCGAAGCTTGAAAGAGCGAAGGAAAACGTAGCACAGGCGGAAGCCCGATTAAAGGCGAAAGTAGAACGAATAAAAGCAACAGGAGTATGAAACCAAAAGGCAACGGACTTGTAGAGCTACGCGACGACAACACCAAAGAACGCGGCTTCTTTTGCATACAGCTGGTAAAGTTCTTAAACGAGCAAGCGGAGTTAGGGACACCCGAATACGCGAAGCTTTGGGAAGAAGGATTTAGCGCGGCAAAGGCGGGAGTTTGTAAGTACCGAGATAAGTGCCACATATACCAGCGGACAGCTAAAAAAGGTATTCAGCAAAGATTAGAATTTGAACTATGACACCGAAGGAGTTTTACGACGCAGTAGTAGCAATGCGAGAAGCGCAAAAGGTTTACTTCCATTCACGAACTACGTCCAGCTTGCAACAGGCGAAGCGGGCGGAAAAGAAGGTAGATGAAGAGATAGACCGAGTAACGCAGCTTTTGAGAAAGAAGGAAGAGGAAAGGCAGTTTAGTTTTTTCCAAGACGAGAATTTTACTAACGAATAAAAACAAAGTTATGATTAACGTAAAAATTGATGCCGAGTTATTGGCAAACGCAAAATTCGGCGAACAGGTAGAGAAAGTAGTAAACGACATTAAGGCACACGTCAAGACGGCAATAGCGTCGCTTCAACCGAAGCAGCGGTTAAAGAGTTCTGCCGTATTGAACTTGTATAACGCGGGGCTTTTGACGAAGGACTACTTTATGGCGGAATTTGAGAAGATTTGCAACCGCGAAAGCAAGCAGCCGCGCTCGGTTCGCGACGTTATAGGCGACGCGATAGTAGAAGCAGCACGCCGCACGATTATAGAAGACCAGCGCGAACGCGGAATGAGAGCTGCAGAGAAGGCAAACGCAAAGGCGGCAGCAGAAGCGAACAACGGACAGGGCGAAAACGATGAGCTACGAGGAACTATGGAAGCGGGAACAGGCGCGGCAGAAGGCGACTAAGAACCGAAGACCGCCCCGACATCTTGAAAGCGGCTTACAAAAGGCTTGCGTGCAGTGGTTCAGCTACCAATACCCGAAGTTACGGTTAGTTTGCTTTGCAGTACCGAACGGGGGTAAACGCAACGCGAAGGAAGCCGCGATAATGAAGAGCGAGGGCGTAACAGTGGGCGTAGCAGATATGCTGCTCTTAACCCCGCGCGGGAAGTACGGCGCGCTTTGTATAGAGTTCAAGACCGACGACGGCGCACAGAGCGAGAGCCAAAAGGAATGGCAGCGGGCGGCAGAGGAAAACGGAAACAAATACGTTATAGTTCGTTCGCTTGAAGAGTTTATAAAAGCCGTTACGGAGTACCTAAGTTTGTAGGTTGCGAAGTTTTGGCGAAGTATTTTAAGGTTTGAAGTATTAAAATAATACGGCAAACCTTTTACTTTTGCATAAAATTTCAAATATGGAGATACCGAGCGACAAGAAAAAGCATTTAGCGGCGGGCTTCGCGATTAGCGCAGTTGTTAGCCTGTTCTTTGGGTATATTGTAGGACTTTCGGCGGCTATTGGCGCAGGTTTCGTTAAGGAAGGTTACGACTATATTACGAAGAAGGGTAAGCCCGAAGCGTTGGACTTAGTTTTTACGGTTGCGGGCGCGCTATTGTTTATTCTTATTTCGGTACTCAGTAGTTTGTTATTTAGGGTTTTTTAATGCAGAAGCGCGTAGCGTGGAAGCAAAGGGCGGGCGCGGCAGGAAGAAACCACGTCTGCCCTTTTCATTTTACCATTTTAACAATATGGCAGCAGAGAAGAAAGGCACGAAGACAATAGACCCCAAGCAGCTGCAGCAAAGCGTAATTATACCATTGCCGCAACTTGTACCAAATAAAGGGCAAATTTCGGGAGTACCAGCAAACCCCCGAACCATTAACGTAATCAAATACAAGAAGCTCAAAGAAAGGATAGAGGAAGACCCAGAAATGCTC
>JAFTOK010000197.1 GCA_017463815.1 Clostridia bacterium
GCGTACGCTATACTTTCCGACCCCGAAAAGCGCAAAATGTTCGATACTTACGGTACAGCCGCTTTTGAGCAGGGCGGTGCGGGCGGCGGTGGCGCAGGCTACGGCGGCTTCGGCGGTATGGATTTTGACCTCGGCGATATATTCGGCGACCTTTTCGGCGGCGGTTTCGGCGGTGGCGGCAGCAGCCGCAGAAACGGGCCCGTACGCGGCGACGACCTTTTGCAAAGAATTTATATTTCCTTTGAAGAAGCCGCTTTCGGTTGCAAAAAGGATATAAAATATACGAGAGTTGAAAAATGTAAAGATTGCGGCGGCAACGGCGCCGCTCCCGACACACGCCCGCAGACTTGCTCGAAATGCGGCGGTACGGGCAGAATGACCGTTCAACAGAGAACGCCCTTCGGTATGATGCAGAGCACGCGCGCGTGTGATGCCTGCGGCGGTATGGGCGAAACTATACCCAACCCTTGCAAAAACTGCCGCGGAACAGGCGTGCACAGCGTTTCCAAGACATTGGAAATGAACATTCCCGCGGGTATCGACCACGGCCAGAGAATAACGGCGCGCGGTATGGGTAACGAGGGCACACGCGGCGGCGGCGCGGGCGACCTCTATGTTTCCGTAAACGTACGTCCCCATCCCATTTTCGAGCGTGACGGATTTGACATTTACTGCGAAATTCCGATTACGTTCACGGACGCGGCGCTCGGCGCGGAAATTTCCGTACCCACTCTCGAGGGGAAAACGACTTACGATATACCCGAAGGCACGCAGACGGGCACGACGTTCACCATAAAACAAAAAGGCATACCGAACATAAACGGCAGGGGCAGGGGCGACCTTGTTTTCAAGGTTGCCGTGGAAGTGCCCAAAAACCTCACGGGCGCACAGAAGGACGCTTTGCGTAAATTTGCAGAGCAGTGCGGCAAAGGCAACTATTCCAAGAGGGAAAAATTCTTCTCTAAAATCTTCGGAAAGGACAATAAATAATGAAGTGGAACCAGCTTAAAGTTAATTGCGACACGGCGGAGCTCGATACCGTTACGGCGGTTATGTCTATGCTCGACGAGGGGCTTATGGTTGAAGATTACAGCGACGCTATGGAGGGTGCAAACAAGGTCTACGGCGAGCTTGTGGACGAAAGCATTCTCACAGCAGACGTAACACGCGCCGCAGTTAGCATTTTTGTGGAAGAAAGCGTGAATTTGGAGGGGCATTTTGAGTTTATCAAATCGCACCTTTCCGTGCTTTCCGGAAAATACGATATAGAAGTGATTTCCTCCGACGAGGACGACTGGAGATATGCCTGGAGAAAATATTATAAGCCCACGCGCATAGGCAAAAACCTCATCATAGTGCCCGACGGCGACAGCTATGAGGCGGCAGAAAGCGACGTGCGCATAGACCTTGAACCCGGGCTTGCTTTCGGTACGGGTACGCACGAAACCACACGACTTTGTGCAGCGTTCCTCGAAGAATACGTAAAAGGCGGCGATTATATGCTCGACGTAGGTGCGGGCAGCGGTATTCTTGCTATCTGCGCCTCCAAGCTCGGCGCAGAGTACTGTGCGGCGTGCGACATAGACCCCATCGCGGTACGCACGGAAAAAGAAAATGCACTTCTCAATGGTTGCGAAAATATAGATTGCTTTGTTTCCGACCTGCTTTCCGACGTTGAACTCAAAGACGGCAGAGCATACGATATTGTTACGGCAAATATCGTGGCAGACATCATTATAAAAATGTCGCCCGAAATCGGCGCTTTTGTTAAAAACGAAGGCATTGTTATAACCTCGGGTGTTATCTGCGAGCGCGAAGCAGAGGTAGATGCGGCTATGACGACAGGCGGCTTTGAGAAAGTTACATCGAAGTACGACGGCGGCTGGTGCGCCGGAGTGTTCAAAAAAGCAAAATAAACAAAATAATTTAAAAAATATATACAAAAATCTTTGACAAATGCGAAAAGATGTTGTATAATAATAAAACAATCGGCAAGCGGGACAGATATGGACATTATCTTCCCGCTGCGCTTTTGCGTTTATGGCTTTTTTTGAATTTTTTCGCCAAAACTCAGCGCCCAATGACAATTTTTAGGAATTTTTTTGCATTTGGTGTAATGTGTACGAGAAAAAAGATGATATTTTATATATTTTTACAAGAAAACTATTGAAATTTAACAAAATATGAGTTAAAATATATACTGTAAAATATAAAAAGATAGTTACTTCACAATTTTTGAAAGGGGATTACATAAAATGTCAGGAAGACTTTTTCAAGGCGTTATTCACCAGATGAAAGACGCTATCGGCCGTACCATCGGTGTTATAGATGAAAACGGCGCTGTTATCGCTTGCAGCGACCTTATGAAAATAGGCGAAACAAGACAGGCTGTAAAGGAGGAAATGATATACTCCACAGAATCTGTCGTATATTCCGGTTATACATACCGCCCTATGGCGCTGGATTCTCACCCCGAATACATCGTATTCGTTGAAGGCGAGGATGTTATGGCGGATAAATTCGCTATGATACTTGCAATTTCCTTTAATAATATCAAGAGTTTCCACGATGATAAATACGATAAAACATCGTTTATCAAAAATATACTTCTTGATAACATCCTCCCCAGCGATATTTACGTTAAGAGCAAGGAGCTCCACTTCGCATCAGACGTTACGCGCGTAGTGTTCCTTCTCAAATTCAACACAAACGGCGAAACCTCCCCCTACGATATAATCCTCAATATGTTCCCGAACACAAACCAGGACTACGTTATCAGTATGGGCGAAAACGACGTTGTCCTCGTTCGCGAGCTTAAACCCACGGCGGTTGACCTCCACGAAACGGAAAAAATAGCAAAAACCATCGCGGATACAATCGCTTCCGATTTCTTTACGAAAGTATCCATCGGTATCGGCACACCCGTTACGAATATCAAAGACGTTTCCCGCTCTTACAGAGAGGCGCAGGCGGCGCTCGAAGTCGGCAGAGTTTTCGATACGGATAAAAATATCATCAGCTACGAAAACCTCGGCATCGGCAGACTTATCTACCAGCTTCCCACAACGCTTTGCGAAATGTTCTTAAACGAAGTATTCCAGAAGAGCTCGCTCGATTCGCTCGACAGAGAAACTCTCCTCACAATCCAGTGCTTCTTTGAAAACAACCTCAATGTTTCCGAAACGTCCAGAAAAATGTTCGTTCACAGAAATACGCTCGTATACCGCCTTGATAAGATTAAGAAAATCACAGGTCTTGACCTGCGCGAATTTGAAAATGCGATTACTTTCAAGGTTGAGCTTATGGTTAAGAGCTACCTTTCCTACAAGCCCAACAGATATTGATTTAACAAAAATCAAGCGACCCCGCCGCACAAGTAGAGCGCGGCAGGTTCGCTTTCTGTGTATATTTTATAATTTTTCTTGCGTATGTTTGAGGTATTTATGAATCAAAACGAAAACAAAAACGAAAATTCCGCATCGGGCGGGGAAGTGTACACCGATACCGCAAAAACGAAAAAGCAGCCTGTCACGGTTTCCGTACCGATTACAATCGTACTTGTGCTTTTGGCTATGCTGATTACGTTCCAGACGACGTATGTGGTATTGACTGTTAAACATACACTTGAGCTTACAAAGACAAAATCCACCGTCGGCGATTTCAGTGTGCTTATGGAAGCGCTCGGTTATTACGACGAAAACTACCTTTACGAGATAGACGAAGACACGCTTATAGACCATATGCTTTCCGCTTTCAGTGGGCAGGATAAATATTCCACATATTACACGCCCGAAGAATTTGCGGAAATGATAGCCTCGGGCAACGGCAACGCCAAGGGCGTAGGCGTATACGTTTCGGGAACGAACACGTCTATGATTGTAACTCACGTTATGAAAGGTTCCCCTGCGGAGCAAGCAGGGCTTATGAAAGACGACGAAGTTCTCGCGGTAGACGGCGCTTATATTTCCGACATCGGGTATACCGAGGCTGTGGCACGCGTTGCGGGAGAGGACGGCACAAGTGTCGTGCTAACAATCCTGCGTGACGGCAAGGAAATGAACGTTTCAGTTACGCGCGGCGATTATACGCCCGAAACGGTGCTCTATTCCGAAATGACGGAAAACGGTAAAAAAGTCGGCTATATTCGCATTATTCAGTTTGACGCGATTACAGTTTCGCAGTTTAAAGCTGCTATGGAAACGCTTATGTCGGGCGGCTGTGAAAAGTTTATTTTTGACCTGCGCGATAACCCCGGCGGCAACCTCGACGCAATAGTGGAAATACTCGATTACCTTTTGCCCGAAGGGCCTGTGGTTCATATTCTCGACAGAGATATGAACGTGCTGGAAACGCACACCTCCGATAAAAACGAGGTGGATGCGGAGATGGTGGTGCTTACAAACGGCAACACGGCATCCGCCGCGGAGCTTTTTACTTCCGCTCTGCGCGATTATGAGAAAGCGACACTCGTGGGTACGAAAACTTACGGCAAAGGCTGCGGCCAGACACCGTATATGCTTTCCAACGGCGGTGTGCTCTATATAACGGCGTTCTTCTACAACCCGCCTTTCGGCGACAACTACGACGGCGAGGGAATAGAGCCGAATATAGAAAAAGAGCTCCCCGCAGAATACAGAAACACAAACCTATTTTTGCTGCCGCAGGAATATGATACGCAGCTTGAAGCGGCGCTTGCGGCGATTACAAATAAATAAAAACTACTAAGGAGATTTTTGAATTATGGCAAAACAGATTACATCGGTAACAGAAGCAGGCTACCAGAAACTTAAAGAAGAACTTGACTATTTGAAAAACGTGAAACGCCGCGAAGCCGCTGAACGCGTTGGCGAAGCTCGCTCCTACGGTGACCTTTCTGAAAACAGTGAATACGATGACGCTAAAAATGAGCAGGCTAAGGTTGAAGCACAGATTGCCGAGCTCGAAGAAACAATCGCTCACGTCAAAATAATAAACCACGAAGACATCAATACAAACGTGGCTAATATCGGCCTTACGGTAAAGGTTCTTTACGTTGAAGATGACGATGAAGTTGAATACAGCCTTGTTGGTTCCCGTGAAGTTGACGTTCTCAACAACAAAATTTCCGACCAATCCCCCATCGGCAAAGCAATTATGGGCACAAAAGCAGGCGACAGCGTAACGGTAGAAATCCCTTCCGGTACAATCAAGCTCAAAATTCTTGAAGTTAAAAAGACAGAAAACTAAGATACAGACTAATTATTTAGGAGAACTTAAATGAAAGACGCAGTAAACAACGTAAACGTAACAGAAGAAATTACCGAAGAAAAAATGAGCGAAATTCTCAAGGTTCGCCGCGATAAGCTTGCCGCGCTCAAAGAAGCGGGCAAAGACCCTTTTGAAATCGTTAAATACGACGTAACGGCAAATTCCGCGGAAATTTTCGCAAACTTTGAAGCTATGGAAGGCAAAGAAGTTTCCGTTGCGGGCAGAATGATGAGCCGCAGAATTATGGGTAAAGCTTCTTTTGCTCATATCGCAGACGCTACGGGCAAAATTCAGGCATATGTAAAACGCGACGACGTGGGCACAGACGATTATGCTGATTTCAAAAAATGGGACATCGGCGATATCATCGGTATCACGGGTACTGTTTTCAAAACGCAGACAGGCGAAACTTCCATTCACGCGCACAGCGTAAAGCTCCTTGCGAAATCTTTGCTCCCTCTCCCCGAGAAGTTCCACGGTCTTAAGGATACAGACCTCCGCTACCGCCAGCGCTACGTAGACCTTATCGTAAACCCCGAAGTTCGCGATACGTTCGTGAAACGCTCTCAAATCCTCAAAGAAGTTCGCGCATATCTCGACGGCAAGGGCTTCCTTGAAGTTGACACGCCTATCCTTCTTCCCATAGAAATCGGTGCTTCCGCTCGTTCTTTCAAAACACACCACAACACGCTCGATATGGATATGTACCTCCGTATCGAAACAGAGCTCTACCTCAAACGTCTGATTGTAGGCGGTATGGACAGAGTTTACGAAGTGGGCCGTATCTTCCGTAACGAGGGTATGGATACAAAGCACAACCCCGAATTCACAACGGTTGAGCTTTACCAGGCTTTCACAGATTACCACGGTATGATGGACCTTGTAGAAGAGCTTTACAAACAGCTCGCCGAAAAGGTTTGCGGTTCGCTCGTAATCACATATTAGGGCAAGGAAATCGACCTCGGCAAATGGGAAAGACTCACAATGGTTGAAGCAGTTAAGAAATACTCCGGCTGTGACTACAACGATTGGGCAACAGACGAAGACGCACGCGCTTGCGCGAAAGAACACCACGTAGAAGTTCCCGAAAACGCTACGAAGGGCACAGTCCTTGCAGAGTTCTTCGATGCTTTCGTTGAAGAAAAGCTCATTCAGCCCACGTTTATATACGATTACCCCGTGGAAAACAGCCCCCTTGCAAAACGCAAACCCGGCAACCCCGCTTTCACGGAAAGATTTGAATATTTCATCAACGCTACGGAATTCGGCAACGCATTCAGCGAACTTAACGACCCCATCGACCAGAAAGAACGCTTTGAAAAACAGGTTGCCGCTAAACTCGCGGAAGACCCGAGCAGCAAAGCAGAGGTGGATTACGACTTCATCACGGCTCTCGAATACGGTATGCCTCCCACAGGCGGCCTCGGCTTCGGTATTGACCGTCTTGTAATGCTCCTTACAGACTCCGCTTCCATTCGCGACGTTCTTTTGTTCCCCACGATGAAGCCTATTCAGTAAAGTGTTTTACAACGCCCCGCAAGGGGCGTTGTTTTTTTCTCCGTTCTATCCGCTTCACTCCATACGTAAGAATTTGAAAATTTTTAAAAAACGGAAAAACTATAATTTTCGGGTATGTACAAACAGAAAAAAGTGTGATATACTTAAAACAAGATAAAGATATGAATCTGAAAATGCCAAATCACATAATTTTAATGTTGAAATTTTGAGGAAAATACTTATTAAAGTGCAAATTTGGAATTGGTATGCCCTCATAGAAAGGCGGACCTTATGAATATACCAAAATGGCTTGTAATAGCACTTATAGCAGTAATCATAATATGCCTGCTTTTGACAGTCTGGGCTCTCTTTTTTAGAATCCCCGCAAATACACCGCTCACGCCCGATTACGCTCCCGTGGAAAAAGAAGAAAACGCCGAAAATATAGAAGGCGACGATGACACGAAGCTTACGGCATCGCCTGGCGGCGGCGCTGTAGGCATAATCTACTCCGATAAGATTACAATAGACCTTTCGGATAAGAAGGCAAGCCTCTATTTTGCAAACCCCGGCAAATCTTTGCAGGATATGGTGTTGCAAGTTGTGATACAGGACGAAATCCTCGTGCAGACAGGAACAATCAACCCCGGCAAGCAGGTGAGAACGCTCAATTTGCTTGTAGGCAAGGAAAGCTTGCTCACGGAGGGTGTTTACGAAGGAAAGCTTATGGCGCACTACTATAATACAGAAACGGGCGAAAAAGCAATGGTGAGCACGGCAATAAGTGTTACTATAACAGTGCGGATTTGATTTTGTTTTACATTGTTGCTCGCGATTAAAAAATAGTGGGATGGTTTTATGAAAACTTCAAACAAAAGCTTTAAAATACTCATAGCGCTTGCGGTGCTTTCCGTAGCGGCTATGGTGTCATCCCTATGCCTCACGGGTGGCAGGGAGGTGGAATTCACCCCTCCGCCGTTTGATGCCGATGCTGTGGCGGGCACGCCGAGCGTGCCTGACGGGTTTGGCTACGGCGAGTTCTGGCAGGAGGGAATGACATATCGTTTTTCTGTGTGTGGCAACGTGACCGCAGACGGCACAGAAGCTACGCTTTACTTCACCAATTCCGAGGGAAACGAAGTGTGGCTCAAGCTACGCGTGTTGGATAAAGGCGGCAAAATCTTGGGCGAAACGGGGCTTATAAAACCCGGCGAGTACGTGGAAAAGGTAACTCTTTCAGGTACGTTTGAAGCGGGCACGGAAATAGTGCTTAAGGTTATGGGCTACGAGCCCGAAACGTATTACAGCGCAGGCTCGGTATCGCTCCGAACAAAAATAGGCGAATGAAGATACAAAAGGAGGCATAGGCTTTCTTTTTATGTATAATTCCAAAAAAATTAACAAAAACATATGGAATTTTTGCGTGTTATATGATACAATACCTTTGTATTTACAAAACACGAGGTTTATATTATGAGAAAAGTAAAAATCTGGCTTGAAAATTTTTGGTATCATTATAAATGGCCCGTAATCATCGGTGCTTTTTTCATCGCTGTCTTCGCTATTTGCATTACGCAGATGGTAACACGTTCCCATTACGATATGTACGTGCGCTACGTGGGCGACGCCGTTATAACGGACACGCAGTATAACGATATTCTTTCCACGCTCGGTAAAATGGATTACGATAGCAACGACGACGGCAAAACAGAGGTAAACTTCGCGCAGGTGGCGTACGTTTCCGATGATGACAACCCCTACAAAAACGATATAAATGCCAACGCCAAAGAGGTTATGACGGGTATGCTCGTTCAGCCTTATTATATCTATATTATGGACGCGCAGGCATACGAGCTTTACAAGGGAAAGGAAACATTTGCCGCGCTCAACCAGGTTTTTGACGCGGATACAGACCTTTCGGACATAGCTTACGATGAATTTGCCGTTTATTTCAAAGACACAGCTTTTTGCCAAAATTCGCCCGGTATGGAATGGGTAGAGGAAGATATGGTAATTGTGCTCAAGCTCGCGCCTTATAAAAACGCTTTGGCGGGCACAAAGTATAAATCCGATACAGAAAATTTCGCGCTTCACAGCGAAATTTTCCGCGAAATGGTCGGCAGATAAATTTTTAAAAAAATCCAAAAAAAGTTTCGAAAAACTATTGACAAATGAAAAGGTTTGTGGTATTATAATTAGGCACTTGATAAGAAGATGCCTTGCGGGTGTAGTTCAGTGGTAGAACACCAGCCTTCCAAGCTGGTTATGTGGGTTCGATTCCCATCATCCGCTCCACTAAAAATGTGCCTTTAGCTCAGCTGGATAGAGCAACTGCCTTCTAAGCAGTAGGTCGAGGGTTCGAATCCCCCAAGGCACGCCATATGGTGGGTATAGCTCAGCTGGTTAGAGCGCCAGGTTGTGGCCCTGGAGGTCGTCGGTTCGAACCCGGTTACCCACCCCACAAAGAAAGACCCTGTCCACAGACA
>JAFTOK010000198.1 GCA_017463815.1 Clostridia bacterium
AAGTGGTTTTGGCAGAGCTTTTGACAGGTCAAGAACAAGTGACACATATTTTAGAAACGGATATCGCGAAGGTTTGCTATCGTTTCAAGACGTCCGTGCTGAAACTGATTGACCATTATGCACCGCAAGAACAAGTAGAGCTTTTGAAAAAAAGCAATGCAATTTATGATATCGTATATGAATGTGAAGACAATGTATCAGCGCTGAAAGAAAAAACAGATACATACGTAAGAATAGCAGAAATTTTACTTCGGATAGGAAACAAGGACGAGGCTCGATTTTACATTGAGAAAGCTCTGTTATGTGCGGATAAACACGATACCATTCCTTATGGTACGCAAAGTCAATCAATGTTATGCGGTTGCAAAAAGTATGCTTACAATGTCACTCAATCGGGAAAATTGGCTCACCCATATGGAAAGCTTAAAGAAAAAACAATTATTTCATTAAAATCAAAACCGATTTTCGATGAATTTATGTCATCTATCGAAGCATAACATTTTAATAGCCTCCGATTGGGGAAATCCTTATTGGAGGCTAAATGTTTGCACTACCGTCTTGGTGGTGAGTAAGTGCGCACTTGCAGGCAAACGAAAAGCCTCCCTTGTGTAAAGGGAGGTGGCACGGCAACGCCGTGACGGAGGGATTGTAAAAGTTAAAATTCGCACCCAAACAATCCCTCAGTCAGCTTCGCTGACAGCTCCCTTTGCACAAGGGAGCCTCCGGCTGTAACCGTTTGTCTTTCTGTTGAATTATTGTAACAAATGTCCTTATGAAGCCGAACCATTCGATTGTCGGTTTTCTTGTCACATAACCGCTTTAAGCGCGGGGTAAAGTTTTTTGAAAACCTCGTATTTTGCGTTCATACGAGCTTTTCCTTCTTCTGTCGGATAAACCGTTTCTGCGGTTTCGAGAATAGCGTCTGCCGCTTCCTCCACGCTCGCATATTCGCCCGCGCCCACCATAGCGAGTATGGCGCCGCCGAACGAGGGTCCCTGCTCTGTTTTGAGTATTTTAACGGGTATACCGAGCGCGTCTGCGATGATTTGACGCCAGATTTTGCTCTTCGCGCCGCCGCCGCAAAGCGTGCTTTCTGTGGGAGCAACACCGCCCGCTTTTGCCACTTCGAGGCAATCACGAAGCGCAAACGCCACGCCCTCCATCACAGCACGGCTCATCTGCGCGCGTGTGGTATTTGCCGCAAGACCTATAAACGCGCCGCGCGCGTTTACATCGTTGTGTGGGCTTCTCTCGCCCGAAAGGTACGGGAGGAATATTATATTGCTATCCTCTGCGGATGCCACGCCCGCTTCATCTGCAGCGTAATCGTCGCTTACGAGGATATCTTCAAGCCACCACTTTCTTGCGGAAGCCGCAGAAAGTATGCAGCCCATAAGGTGCCATTTTCCGTTGGAATGCGCGAAACTGTGGAGCGCGTTCTTTTCATCCACAGAAAAAGCGTTCTGCGCTATAAATATCGTGCCGCTCGTGCCGAGAGAGATGTTGCATCTGCCCTCGCGAAGAGTTCCCGTGCCCACAGCCGCCGCGGCGTTATCGCCCGCGCCCGCTGTTACCACGCAGTTCGGCATACCGTATTCGGGCAGAAGCGCGCCCGTAACCTCATAGCTTTCGTAAAGCTTCGGGAGCATTTCTTCACTCACAGAGCAAATATCGCACATTTCTTTCGACCAGCATTTGTGCTCTACGTCGAGCAGGAGCATACCGGATGCATCGGAATAATCCGTGGAGAACACACCCGTGAGTTTATATGCAAGATAGTCTTTCGGGAGCATAATTTTGCGGATTTTTGCAAAATTTTCGGGCTCATTTTCTTTTACCCACAAAATTTTCGGCGCTGTAAAGCCCGCAAAAGCGATATTTCCCGTAAGCGCGGAAAGTTTTTCTTTGCCGATAACCTCATTGAGGTAAGCCGTCTGTTTTTCCGTTCTGCCGTCGTTCCAGAGTATGCAGGGGCGGATAACCTCGTCGTTTTCATCGAGTATTACAAGCCCGTGCATCTGCCCACCGAAGGAAAGGCCGCAAACATCGTTTTCAAGCCCCGAGGAAAGCTCTGCGAGTATTTTTTTTGCCGCCGCGAGGAAATCTTCGGGGTTTTGCTCTGTCCAGCCGTCTTGCGGGTAGCAAATGTCATACTCATAGGAGGAAGTGCGCAAAATATTGCCCGCTTTATCTGTGAGTATGCCCTTGCAAGAGGACGTACCGAGGTCGATTCCTATAAAATATTTCATAATATCACCCAAAAATAACTTGGTTTATAACCGCTTCAAGGTGTTCCTGCTTGCCGCTGCCGGGGAGAGCGGGAGCGCCCATTTCGTCTGCGATTGCGGCAAGCTCTTCGAGAGTCGTTTTCTTTTCTCTGATTTTCTTACCTATGCCGCTTTCAAAGCTTGCGTATCTTGCTTTTTTGAATTC
>JAFTOK010000199.1 GCA_017463815.1 Clostridia bacterium
AACCGTCCACGGTGCATTCATCGCGTTTATCGTCGGGGTAAATTTTCTTGCCGTCTACAAAATACACGTTTCTGTCGCCCGAGGCAAGCGCGCGGAAATAGCTTTCACGCACAATATTGCGCGCTTTTTCATTATACTCAACGTTTCCGCAATAGTAATCCACACGGGAAGCAAAAATAACGGGTGTTTTCGGGTGCTTTTTGCGGAAAATTTCATATCCCGCATAGTGCGTATTTGCAAGGTGTTCTAGCGTGGGCGCATTGTGGTCGTAATCATAGACAAAAACGCTCATATCAAGGCTCGCTATATATTCCATCATAGCGGGTTCTGCCGTCGCGGCACCGCGGAAACCGAGGTTTATAAAGTCCGTATCGAGTTTTCGGGAAATAATCGCAGGGTAAGTATTTCCGGGGCGCATAGCACCCTCGCCGTGAACTATGGAAGAACCATAGAACACCACAGGCTTTTTGTGCTTATATTCGCTTCCGGGCAAAAGCTCGCTACCCTCGCGCACGCCTATGTAAACGTTTTCGAGGTTTGCCGTAAGCGGAAAATTGAGCACAATATCTTTCATAACTTTATCAAATCTTACACGAGATTCCGTAATATTCCAATCCTCGGGTACAGAAGATGAAAAAATTGTTGTAAAATAGGGTTTTCCTCTTCTTATTATGTACATATCGAAATCTTTGGAGGCTATAAGTGCCTTGCTTGAGGGAACATCGGCAGATTTTATATCTGCGTGAACAACGATGTAATCGGAATTGGTGCGGAAACGCACGCGTACGCCTGTAGTATTTTCATAAAGTCTTTGTACGCCTTCGCGGCAGTTTTCTGCCACTTCTTTCGGTATGCGGCGAAAACATTCCTTTGCACCGTAAATTTTAAAGGGTTCTCTTTTTATATTTACATAAACAGGCGAAGACATCGAAGTTTTCGGAAGCACCGTGCCGATTTCTTTTGTTACTATCATAAATCTACCTCTTTCAACAAATTATTCTTTAATTATATGATACCAAATATACAAGCAAATTGCAAGCGCTTTTTTGGTTGCATATAACGCTGAGTATATTTTGTTATATTTTTCACATAATATGAATAATAATGTACTATAAAATCATTTAACGAAAGGCGCTCCTATGAAAATCAGATGGAAACTCTTAATTATTTGTATAGCAATCCCCCTTATCATCGGCGGAATATCGGCTTTTGCCACAATGAGCAGTATGGAAGATTTCGCCGCGCTCGAAAAGCCGCCGCTTTCGCCGCCCGGTTGGCTTTTCCCCGTTGTCTGGTCGATACTGTATACGCTTATGGGTATAGCTTCATATCTTGTTATCACCTCGGGCGAAGCTCAGAAGCATATAAACACCGCTATTACATTTTATGCCGTTCAGCTCATTTTTAATTTCTTTTGGTCCTTTTTCTTTTTTAACCTAAAGCTATATTTCTTTTCTTTCGCGTGGCTTATAGTTTTATGGCTTCTTATAATTGCCACACTTGTGCTGTTTTCGCGCGTTTCTAAAACAGCCGGATATTTGCTGATACCATATTTGCTTTGGGTGAGTTTCGCAGCATACCTAAATCTGGGCATAGCTTTGCTCAACTAAAAATAACAAGCATAAAGGCGTTGTGTACTTTATAACACAACGCCTCTTTGTTTTGGTTTATTGATTTCTTATAATTTCCGTTTTCTCTTGCCGTACGATAACCGCTTCCCCGTCTTCAAGGCGAATCAGCTTGCAGGCGTTGGCTTTTTCGTACTGCACGCATTTTTCCTCAAGCCCATCAAACCTTGCGATAAACTTGCTGTAATGCGGCACTATACGAATATCCGTTAGGTTGCACGCCGAAAGGTCGTTCAAATTAACGATGTTCATTTCGGGCGAAAACATATCCACCAAATCTATGCTCGGGGTCATAACGAGTGAGCCTGCGCTGGAGCCGATAAGGCATTTGTTTTCTGCAAAATCGCTTAAAATCTTCACAAATCCGTTTTTGCGGATAGAGTGGAGCAAATAATAAGGGTTGCCGCCAATCATCTCCGCAACATCGTATTTCTCAAGCTCGGCAGGAGTTTGCTTGTCGAAATCAAAAAGTTCAACTTCAAGCCCCAAAGCAGCCAGCTCACACGACAAATGCGGCACATTATGATTTTTTTCTTTATATTCATTATCTGCCGTGACGATAAGCGCCGCTTTTCCGCCGTTTATATATTTTCGCGCCGAATTAAGCAAAATTTCGCTTGTAAGCCCGTTGGAAGTCAATATAAGCATATCATTCCTCCGTCAAAATTCTCGGCGCGGTGAGGATACCGAAGCGGGTGAGCTGGTATTCGTCTGTCCACATTCTGCCCTTTGTGCGCCAGGAATCGGGGCCGAGCCATTCAAGGTGCTCGTCTACCTTGTGGAGCTGACCGAACGTGTTCATTCTATTGCCGTAAAGCACAAGCTCCACCGTGTGTTCGCCTTCCGAAAGCTCGCCGAGAGCAACTCTGTGCGGCGGAAAATCTACATAACCCTTTTCTTCGCCGTCTACGAAAACTTTTATTACAGCGCCGCGATATTTGGCAATTTCAAGTGTTTTTTTGCCTCCACCGTTAAATTTGAACGTGTAGCGCACGTTTCCGCCATAGAAGCCCATTTTTTGGTTTGTAATGCTTTCAAAATACAGTTTTTCGGGCAAATTCGTAACTGTTGCATAATATCCGTGTACTTCCACACCGAAATTGCCGAGGATATAGTACGCCTCCACGGAATCTGCGTTGCTGTAACGCAAATTTACTGTGAGCACGTTTTCGCCCTTGCGAATTTTGCCGAGCGGAACGGTTGCAATGGCCTCGTCCACGTAATAGCCATCTACATTCACAGGCACGTTTTCGCCGTTGAATGTAACCGTGGAATATTCGGGGTATTCAAGCGCCAAATGAGCGCCGTCGTATTCTATTTCGGAATCAAATCTGAACGTGAGCAAAACATTGTCTTTCGGGTTTTTATCAAGCGGCACTTGCCACGGTTGCGGTCTGCCGCCTCTGCGGAAATGCTTGCCTGTAAGCTTTTCGTGAAGCTCTTCGTCGATTTTCAGTACATCCATAGGCGCGCTTTCTTCGCCGCCGTTCAAGGAGTATGTTGCCCTGTCAAGCAGGAGCACGTTGGGTTCTTCCATTTTGTATTCCGCCTTGTGCGCAGGCGTTTCTTCCCTTACAAAGCGTGGCTCGCGGTAAACAAAACCGCCCTCACATTCGTCCTTGCCCGCGTAAAGCTCTAAAAGCAAGGAATCGTTCACGGAGCAGACCCAATCAAATTTTGTTTTTCCGCCCGAATATGTAACGGCAAGGCGGCGTTTTTCGCCTTTCATCGTGTCGTATTCCGAAACTTTCCACTCGCCATTCAAGAAAACCGTATTTTTGCAAATAAGCGCTGTATCATAATCCGTTTTGTTAACGTGGCTTATGAAAAGATGTTTCACATCACCGTCGTTTCGGAGCTGATGTATAAGGTTTTCTGCGCGGTAGCCGTCCGTTTTACGAATATCTATAAATCGCTCGCCTTCCAAAGCACCGAGCACCGCTGTTTGCGACCACGCTATATGCTCGCATTCCGCCGCAAATTCTTTTGCCTCGCTCGACACCTGCGCGTCAACGTAAATCGGCGCTTCGCCCATAAAAATCACTTTTCCGCCGTGCGCGCGGAATTTTTTGAGCGCAGCGAGAGTTGTGGAACGTATAGTTTCGAGGTACGGCACAATCACTGTGTCATATCTCATTTCGCCAACAGCAAAACCGCTTTCAGTTTCGCGATATTGCTCGGGCAAGAGCGATTCACAAACAAAATCGAAATCTTGGAAAGCAAAAAGCAACCAATTCGTAAGTTCAGCGAACCTATCTCCTATTGCAGAGCGATGTTCGCCCGTCTGGTCTGCGGGGCCAAAATTGAGCCAATAAGATTCTATCGGATGTACCACAGCCACGCGAACCTCGGCTTTGCCGCGCGTCATAACCGTGCCCACGCGCGCAAAATGGTCCTCTATATGCTTATATTCCTTATACCACGGCGATTGGTGACCGATGGACGCAGGATAATCGCGTTTTGCTTCTCCGCCCATAGAAACCCAGTAAAGGTGCGGTACTCTGTGTGTAACGCCGAGCGCCGCCTGCCAGTCGCCTTGCAGTTTGTGCCCGCGAAAATCGAAATCCCAGTTTGTAACACCGTAAAGTTCGCTCATCACGCCTTCCCTACCGTATTGATGCGCGGCACTCTGCGCCTGTTTTGCTGTGTTCAGCTCGCGCCAGTCGCAAAGCATATCTATGCCGGGAAGCTCAAAACCTCTGTAATGGCGCATAGCCTCGCCTATGCAAATCGTCTGCGAATAAAGCGTCGGCTCGTTTACCATATGACCCGTGAAAATAATGCCGTTTTCGGCACACCACTTGCCGATATTATCAGCAAAAGCCTCTGCAAAACGTTCTGTCGTGTGGTCGTGGTAAAGATAGCGTACGCGTGAGGGGGCGCCGTCTGCACGCTCAAAAACAAGCTCTGGCAAATGTGCCTCGAGGCTCATACCGTATTTTGCATTGAATGTTTCTTCCAAATCGGTTGTATATGGCAAAACCGCTCCTCTTTTGTCGCAAGCGCGCTCAAGCGGTTTCTTCAGGCGCATACTTGGTTCGTCTGTAAAAATCGTTGGTGCATTAACGCCAAAATCAGCCCCGCAAGCATTTTTATAGCTTTCGTGTGTGAGTTTTATGAATTTATCTATCGTACTCTTGCGCATCGTGTCGCAATAGCCGCCATATTCCATATAGGCAAACCATTTTTCGTGTCCTTCAGGAACTTCTTCGCCAAGATTTATTTTTTTGTAGGAAACAAGTTTATTTTCCTCGTTAAAAAGTATATCGTAGCAAGCTATGAGCTTATATTTACCCACGGATTTGCGTGCCTTTGCTTTGTCCGATTCGGTAATAAGTGCGCCGTCATCATACGGAAAATATGTGAAAAAGAGTATTTTCTGCAAGCATTCGTCGTCATCTTTGGTTGTAAAACCGCCCGCTGTACCGGAGGGCCATCTGTCCTCGTCGTAAAGGTAGGCGTACATATCCTCTGCCTTGCCTTTTTCTATGCAGGCGCGTATAAGCTCCATAAACTCTTCGGAAAGGTATTTTGTCGCCATCCCGACACGCGTGTGCATATAGTACCCGCCGAAGCCCATTTCTTTCATAACTTCGATTTCTTTTTCCAAAACATCTTTTGAAAGCTCGCAGTTCCACGCCCAGAACGGTGCGGCGCGATATTCTTTTGTAGGGTTTTTGAAAAGTTCAATATCCAATTTTTCGGTTTCTTTTTTCGGATAAAGCATAATGGTTACCTCTGTCTATTTTTAAATCTGTGAGTTCTTCTCACATTTTTATTATATATAACCTCAAAAATTTAGTCAACATCAAAGATACATAATTTGGAAATAATTTTTAATATTACGCTTACCTCTTGACTAAACAAACTTTTTGTGGTAATATAATAAGTACTGTATTACTGTGAGGTGAGTTTCGTGGCGAAAAAAAATCAAAAATATGCGGCGCAAAACCGTAAGGCGCGCCACGATTATTTTGTGGAAGA
>JAFTOK010000200.1 GCA_017463815.1 Clostridia bacterium
GCTCCGTGCCGTAAGCGCGGAGCACGAGCGCCATACCGCCCGTTTCACATATGCCTTTTTCCCACGCTATAAGTATTACATATGCGGAAAGCGTGCACATTATGATAGTGTCTGCGAAAACCTCGAAAAGCCCCAGAAGCCCTTGGCGCGCGGGGCTGTCCGTCTGTGCGTTCGCGTGCGCCATAGGCGCCGTGCCGCTGCCCGATTCGTGCGAAAAAGTGTCCTTCGCCACGCCCTGCGAAAAGCCGTCGGAAAGCAGAAACCCGAGCGCGCCGCCCACGGCGGAATCTGCGGAAAAGGCGCCTGCAAAAACGCTTGCGGTTATTTTTGGAATAAGCGAAAATTCGCGCAGTATGATTGCCGCGCAAAGGGCGAGGTAGACCCCACTCATAAGCGGCAGAAGAATGCTCGTAACGCGTGAAATCCGCGCAAAACCGCCCAGCGCCACAAGCCCCACAATCACGCTGAGCACGGCGGCAAAGATTATTTTATCCGCGCCGAAAATTATGTTCGCCGTATCGCACGCCGCGCTTACCTGCACTATGTTGCCGAGCGCGAAAGAGGAAATCACCCCTGCCGTGCAAAAAACGAAGGCGAAAAAAGCGCCCGCGCGGGAGCGCAGTCCCTCGCTCATATAATACATCGGCCCGCCCGCAAATCCGCCGCCGCTTTTTTTGCGGTATTTTACGCCGAGGGTTACTTCGCAATATTTCAGTACCATAGAGATAAGCGCGCTCGCCCACACCCAGAAGA
Source organism: Clostridia bacterium (assembly GCA_017463815.1). Taxonomy (GTDB): domain Bacteria; phylum Bacillota; class Clostridia; order Oscillospirales; family CAG-272; genus UMGS731. The sequence continues at coordinate 754 of JAFTOK010000200.1, forward strand.
GTGCGCCCGCACCGCCCATAATCAGCGCCACTGCCACGCCCACGATGTTGCCTACGCCAAGCGTACCCGAAAGGGAAGCGGAAAGCGCGCGGAGCGGGGAAATGCCGCTTTTTTTACTCTTTTTGAACGTAGCGCGTGCGGTTTTCACGGGATGAAGGAAGAAAAATCCTTTCAGGTAGAATGTAAAGAACCCGCCGCCGCATAGAATTATTGCAGAAAGAAAAAGCTCCACAAAAGAGAACAGCTCCATAAAAACACATCCTTTCAAGGAATGTATATGCACTTTGTTCACAAAAAATTATAGAATTTTTCATAAACCTGCATAAAATATTTTAATAATTGTGAACAATCTGTTAACAATCAAAATACCTATTGATTTTTTTGCGTGGTTTATGTAAAATAAAATACGAAATTAGCACTCGGACATCACGAGTGCCAAAAAATTAAGAAAACAATTTTTTTATTATATTTTGGAGGTCTTTTTATGACACTTAAACCCCTTTCCGACCGCGTTGTGCTCAAAATGCTCGAAGCGGAAGAAACAACAAAAGGCGGCATTATCCTCGCAGGCAGTGCGAAGGAAAAACCCCAGACAGCAGAAGTTATCGCGGTAGGCCCCGGCGCTTACAACGCCGAAACAGGCGCACGCATAGCACTCGACGTTAAAGTTGGCGACAAAGTTATTGCCAGCAAATATGCAGGCACGGAAGTTAAACTCGGCAGCGAAGAATATATCGTTGTTCGCGCAGACGACATTCTTGCAATAGTAGAATAATTGCACAAAAGATTTTATTTAGGAGGAATTTTACAATGGCAAAAGAAATTGCTTACGGTATGGATGCCCGCGCCGCACTTGAGCGCGGTATCGACAAGCTCGCAAACACCGTTAAAATCACACTCGGCCCCAAAGGCAGAAACGTAGTTCTCGATAAAAAATACGGTGCGCCCCTGATTACAAACGACGGCGTTACAATCGCAAAAGAAATCGAGCTCGAAGACCCTATGGAAAATATGGGCGCTTCTCTCGTTCGCGAAGTTGCTACAAGAACAAACGATGCAGCGGGTGACGGCACTACGACGGCTACACTTCTTGCTCAGGCGTTCATCCGCGAGGGTATGAAGAACGTTACGGCGGGCGCAAACCCTATGGTTCTCAGAAAAGGTATCCAGAAGGCTGTTGACGCGGCTGTTGCTAGCCTCGTTGCAAACTCCAGAAAGGTTAACGGCAAAGAAGACATCGCTCGCGTAGGCGCTATCTCCGCAGGCGACGAAGTGATTGGCAACCTTATCGCAGACGCTATGGAAAAGGTTACTTCCGACGGCGTGATTACTGTTGAAGAATCCAAATCCGCAGAAACATACTGCGAGGTTGTGGAAGGTATGCAGTTCGACCGCGGCTATATCTCCCCCTATATGGTAACTGATACAGACAAAATGGAAGCCGTGATTGACGACGCGCTCATTCTTATAACAGACAAGAAAATTTCCAACATTCAGGAACTTCTCCCCTTGCTCGAACAGATTGTTCAGGCAGGCAAAAAGCTCGTGATTGTTGCGGAAGACATCGAAGGCGAAGCGCTCACAACGCTTATCCTCAATAAGCTCCGCGGCACGTTCTCCTGCGTAGCAGTTAAAGCCCCCGGCTTTGGCGACAGACGCAAAGAAATGCTCCGTGACATCGCTATCCTCACGGGCGGCGAAGTTATTACAAGCGAACTCGGTCTCGAACTCAAAGATACAACAATCTACCAGCTCGGCCGTGCACGCCAGGTTAAGATTAACAAAGACAACACAATCATCGTTGGCGGCGCAGGCGAAGCTTCCGAAATCGCGGCTCGCGTAGCACAGATTCGCGCGGCGATTGAAACGACGACAAGCGAATTCGACAAAGAAAAACTTCAGGAACGCCTTGCAAAACTCGCGGGCGGCGTAGCGGTTATCAAAGTTGGCGCGGCTACGGAAGTTGAAATGAAAGAAAAGAAACTCCGCATCGAAGACGCCCTCAACGCTACGAAAGCAGCCGTTGAAGAAGGCATCGTAACGGGCGGCGGTATCGCATTCCTCAGCACAATCCGCGACGTGGAAAAACTTCTCCCCGACGTTGACGGCGACGAAAGAACGGGTGTTAAAATCGTTCTCAAAGCTCTCGAAGAGCCCGTTCGTCAGATTGCAAGCAACGCAGGCTTCGAAGGTGCTGTTGTAATCAACAACATCAAAAACAGCGACAAAGCGGGCTATGGTTTCGATGCAGCTACGGAAACATACGTTGATATGTTCGAAGCGGGCATCATCGACCCCACAAAGGTTTCCCGTTCCGCGCTCCAGAACGCGGCGAGCGTTGCTTCCACAGTTCTCACAACGGAAGCGGTTGTTGCCGACAAACCCGACCCCAAGGCTGAAGCAGCGGCTGCAGCGGCTGCCGCAGGCGCAGGTATGGGCGGTATGTATTGATAAACCAAA
>JAFTOK010000019.1 GCA_017463815.1 Clostridia bacterium
AACCGTACATAGGATCCGGCAATACATCTCTTTTGGAAATTTGACCTCTTCTAGGCATTTGTCTTCCCTCCTTCACATAAAATGAATCTCATAGGTACTCGAAAGTTTTCCTCCCGTCATGCTGTTTGGGTATTTTGAAAGAGAGTTTGTCCTCGCCGAAGGGCGGGTATAAACATTTTATCTATTCAAAATGCACTTAGCACGCGATTAGACATCTTTTAAGTTTTACCTTTTGTTAGCTAAATTATTTTGCTGTTTTCTTACCGCGTTTAGCACCGTATTTGGAACGGCTCTGGTTACGGTTAGCAACGCCCTGTGTATCAAGCGTACCACGAATAATGTGATAACGTACACCAGGAAGGTCACGTACTCTTCCGCCTCTGATAAGAACTACAGAGTGCTCCTGAAGATTGTGTCCGATACCGGGGATATAGCAAGTTGCTTCAAGTCCGTTTGTAAGTCTTACTCTGGCAATTTTACGAAGAGCGGAGTTAGGCTTCTTCGGTGTTGTCGTTGTAACCTTTGTGCAAACACCGCGTCTCTGGGGAGCGGCAACTTCTGTAGACTTCTTTGTAAGAGTGTTAAGGTTCTTCTGAAGTACAGGAGATTTGGACTTGTACTCGCGTTTTTCACGGCCTGAGCGTACAAGCTGGTTAAAGGTTGGCATATCGCACCTCCTCTTTAGAATTTTGATAGATAAAATGTTTATATAATCCGTTTTTTCGGGACGCACCCCGAAAATAAGGAAAATATCGAATTTAAGTTATTTCAATGTTACGCAAACCGCGCAATCAACGTCGATTTGGCACATTGTTCCAAGTTCTTTCTTTGTCTTCGTTTCGTCGTAGGGCACGCCGTGAACCTGACAAAGCTCGGCTACAAGATTTATAATCTTAGCGTCGGCATCTTTTGCAATGAAAGCCGATGAAGCCGCCCCTCCTTTGATGAGTTTCTTGGACTGTGTAAGTCCAGCCACTAACATAGGCTGTAAAGGGCCTTCGGTTGACATCTTAAATATGCTTCCTTTCATCTAATCGTGACGCAAAAAAGCGCACAGCTTTTACACATAGTCACGTATAACATATTTTATCACCAATTATTGTTTTTGTCAACTACATTTTTGTTATTTTTTTAAATTTTTAAAGATTTTTTTGTTAAAATAGGCAAAATATTTTTAAAACACCTTAACTTTGCTTCTCTTCCCTATTATATATAAAAAAGTTTACTTCGTCAACTGTAAAACGCTCGAAATCGGACGTTTTTGTATAATGAAAACTTTTTTAACACGCAAAATTGCACTGCTTCGCGCGCAATTTCCTATGTTTTAAAAAAGCCGCAAGCCTTGCGGCTTGCGGCAATGTTTTTATAACAAAATCAAAGCGCTGCTGTTTCTTCAGCTTCCTCGGTTTCGGGTTTTTCAACCTTTTTAACTTCGATATCGCGGTATCTCTGCAAGCCCGTACCTGCGGGAATGAGTTTACCGATGATAACGTTTTCTTTAAGACCGATGAGGTGGTCAACCTTACCTCTGATAGCGGCTTCCGTAAGAACTTTTGTTGTTTCCTGGAAGGAAGCTGCGGAAAGGAAGGATTCCGTCTGAAGGGCTGTCTTTGTGATACCGAGAAGAATCGGTGTGCTTTCTGCAAGACGGAGTGTTCTTTCGCCTGCGTCGATGCGCGCCTGAATCTTCTGGTTTTCGTCGTTGAGTTCCATAATATCGACAATCGAACCGAACAAGAGGTCTGTGTCACCGCTCTCGTCGATGCGCACTTTACGCGTCATCTGGCGAGCAATAACTTCTATATGCTTGTCGTTGATTTTGATATCCTGGCTCTTGTACACTCTCTGTACTTCGCGCGTGATATAGTCGTACGCTGCTTCGAGACCCTGAACTCTCGCGATGTCCGCGGGAGCGAGGTTACCCTCTGTCATAAGGTCGCCCTTGAGGATGTAAGAACCCTCCGTGGGGAGAATTTTTGTACCGAGAGGAATGGGATATACGTGTTCTTCGCCGTCTTCACCCGTAACGATAACGTTTCTGGAACGTTTTGCATCCTGAATGCGAACGATACCGGAGTGTTCGGAAAGAGTTGCTGTTTTCTTGGGTCTGCGTGCTTCGAAGATTTCTTCAACACGGGGAAGACCCTGCGTGATGTCGGAGCCCGCGATACCACCCGTGTGGAACGTTCTCATCGTAAGCTGTGTACCGGGTTCACCGATAGACTGTGCAGCAACGATACCAACCGCTTCGCCCGCCGCAACAAGTTTGCCTGTTGCAAGGTCGGTGCCGTAGCACTTAGCGCAGATACCGTGGCGGCATTTACATCTGAGAATGGAGCGAACGTGAACTTTTTCAACGCCTGCGTCAACAATCTTCTTCGCCTGTACGGGTGTGAGGAGATCACCGCTCTGAGCAATAACTTCGCCGCCTGCAACAACGTCTTCAACGAGCGTTCTGCCGGGAAGTCTGTCTTCGAGTTTTTCGATAACTTCTTCGCCGTCCTTGAGGTCGTAAACCCAGATACCTTCTGTCGTACCGCAATCTTTTTCGCGTACGATAACTTCCTGGGAAACGTCAACGAGTCGACGTGTAAGGTAACCGGAGTCGGCTGTCTTAAGAGCCGTATCCGAAAGTGTCTTACGGGAACCACGGGCACCTATGAAGTACTCGAGCACGTTAAGACCTTCACGGAAGTTACTCTTAATAGGAAGTTCCATTGTTTTACCGGATGTGGACACCATAAGACCACGCATACCGGCAAGCTGTTTCATCTGAGAAATAGAACCACGGGCACCGGAGTCGCTCATCATCTTAATCGGATTGTATCTGTCAAGACCTTTCTGGAGCGCGTCTGTAACGTCCTTGTTCGTTTTTTCCCAAACAGAAATAACGCTTCTGTATCTTTCATCGTCAGAAAGAAGACCGCGACGGTAATCTTTTGCGATTTTTTCAACTTTGAGTTCCGCTTCGTGGATAAGTTCTTTCTTCTGGGGAGGAACAACCATATCGGAAACGGAAATGGAAATAGAAGCTCTTGTGGAGTATTTGTAACCGTTGGATTTAATCGCGTCGAGCACTTCCGCCATTACCGTGGGGCCGTGGAGCTTAATCGTGCGGTCAACAATCTTACCGAGCTCGCCTTTAGCTGTCGTAAAGTCAACTTCAAGGTCGAGGAGCTTATCGGGGTCGCTTCTGTCAACAAAACCGAGGTCCTGAGGAATCGGCTGGTTGAAAATCAGACGTCCGAGTGTAGCGTTTATAAGTTTCGTGTGAACAACACCGTCGATTTCCTTGGAAACACGAACCTTGATGGGTGCGTGAATACCGAGCTGACCGTTTTCGTAAGCCATCATAGCTTCGTCGAAGTCGCGGAAAATCTTGCCTTCGCCGGGTTCGCCCGCCTTGTCGATTGTAAGGTAGTAGGAACCAAGCACCATATCCTGGGAAGGAACGGTTACGGCTTTACCGTCGGCAGGCTTCAAGAAGTTGTTCGCGGAAAGCATAAGGAATCTTGCTTCTGCCTGTGCTTCGCTGGAAAGCGGAATGTGAACAGGCATCTGGTCACCGTCGAAGTCGGCGTTGAACGCTGCACAAACGAGCGGATGGAGCTTGATTGCTCTGCCCTCTACGAGCACGGGTTCGAATGCCTGAATGGAAAGACGGTGAAGTGTAGGCGCACGGTTAAGAAGAACGGGGTGGTCCTTAATCACGTTTTCGAGTGCGTCCCAAACCTCGTTGGAGGCTTTATCAACTTTCTTCTTTGCGTCCTTGATATTGGAAGCGTTCTGTGTTTCAACAAGGCGTTTCATAACGAAAGGCTTGAAGAGCTCGAGCGCCATTTCCTTAGGAAGACCGCACTGGTAAATTTTCAGCGTAGGTCCTACGACGATAACGGAACGACCGGAATAGTCAACACGTTTACCGAGCAAGTTCTGACGGAAACGTCCCTGCTTACCGCGGAGCATTTCGGAAAGAGATTTGAGAGGTCTGTTGGAAGAGCCACCCGTTACGGATTTACCGCGGCGGCCGTTGTCAATCAGCGCATCGACAGCTTCCTGAAGCATACGCTTTTCGTTGCGTATGATAATTTCGGGGGCGTAAAGCTCCATAAGCTTGCGCAGACGGTTGTTTCTGTTGATAACCCTTCTGTAAAGGTCGTTAAGGTCGGACGTTGCGAAACGGCCGCCGTCGAGCTGTACCATAGGACGGATGTCCGGAGGGATAACAGGAACAACGTCGAGTATCATCCATTCGGGGCGGTTGCCGGATTTACGGAAAGCTTCAACAACCTCGAGTCTTTTGATGATACGGAGCTTTTTCTGACCCTGCGCTTTGTCGAGCTCATCGCGGAGTTCCTTGGAAAGTTTTTCAAGGTCAAGTTCCGCAAGAAGTTCTTTTATGGCTTCCGCGCCCATACCAACGCGGAAGTCATTTTCGTATTTCTCATAGAAATCGCGGTACTCTTTATCGGAAAGAAGCTGTTTCTTTTCGAGGGGAGTGCTGCCGGGGTCAAGAACTATATACTGTGCAAAATAAAGCACTTTTTCAAGGTATCTGGGAGAAATGTCGAGAAGAAGCCCCATTCTCGAAGGAATAGCGCGGAAATACCAGATGTGGGAAACGGGAGCGGCGAGCTCGATGTGACCCATTCTTTCGCGGCGAACCTTCTTTGTTGTAACTTCAACACCGCATTTTTCGCAGACCTTGCCTTTGTAGCGAACACGTTTGTACTTACCGCAAAGACATTCCCAGTCTTTTGTCGGTCCGAATATTTTTTCGCAGAACAAACCGTCGCGTTCGGGGCGGAGGGTTCTGTAGTTGATTGTTTCAGGTTTTGTTACCTCACCGGAAGACCAGGAGCGTATCATATCGGGAGATGCAAGACCTATTTTAATGGAGTCAAAAATGTTCTTACTCATTATTTTCCCCTCACTTATTCGTCATAATTGTCGGCATCGTCGTATTCTTCGTACTCTTCGTCGCCGAACTCGTCATCGTATTCTTCGTCGTCATACTCCTCGTCGTCATCGTCGCTGCCGTAGCTGTCGCTGTCGAGGTCCATCTGGTCGCGCAAGTCGTCGAGAATTGTAACATTGCCCGCGTCTTCTTCGCTTTCAACAGATTTACCAACGTCGTCGGCAGAAACTGTTCTTGTTTCTTCTTCCTCTTCTTCGCAGAGCTGAGAAAGTTCTATTTCGTTGCCTTCGTCGTCGAGTACGCGAACGTCAAGAGCCAAAGACTGAAGTTCTTTAACAAGAACGCGGAAGGATTCGGGAATACCCGGTGTGGGAATATTTTTGCCTTTGACGATAGCTTCGTATGCTTTAACACGGCCCGTAACGTCGTCGGATTTAACCGTGAGGATTTCCTGGAGCGTGTAAGCCGCACCGTAAGCCTCGAGCGCCCAAACTTCCATTTCACCGAAACGCTGGCCGCCGAACTGCGCTTTACCGCCGAGAGGCTGCTGTGTAACGAGGGAGTAAGGACCTGTGCTTCTTGCGTGAATCTTATCGTCAACGAGGTGATGGAGCTTGAGGTAGTACATAATACCAACCGTTACGGGGTTATCGAAAGGCTCGCCCGTACGTCCATCGTAAAGAATGCGTTTACCGTCTGCCGTTTTAAGTTTCTTTTCGGCAACTTTTTCTTTAACCCATTCTTTGTTTGCAAGCAACTCTGCGGGCACGGGTGTGTAAACCTTCTTGCCTGCTTCGTCTACTGTTTCTTCATATACGTTTTTGCCGAAGAATCCTTCGCCGGGAAGGATTTCGCGGTAGAGTCCCGCTTCTTCGAGCGCTTCCGTGATATCTTTTTCTTTTGCGCCGTCGAACGCGGGTGTCATAACTTTAACGCCGAGTTCGCGTGCCGCGATACCGAGGTGAACCTCGAGCACCTGACCGATATTCATTCGGGAAGGAACGCCCAGTGGGTTAAGCACGATATCAAGGGGTGTGCCGTCTGCAAGGTAAGGCATATCTTCGGGGGGAAGAATGCGGGAAACGACACCTTTGTTACCGTGTCTACCTGCCATCTTGTCGCCGACGGAGATTTTACGTTTCTGTGCAACGTAAACCTTAACCGCTTTGTTTACACCGGGAGCGAGCGTATCGTCTGTTTCGCGGGAGAATATGCGTACGTCAACTACGATACCGTTTGTACCGTGGGGCATACGGAGAGATGTGTCGCGCACTTCTCTTGCCTTTTCGCCGAAGATGGCGCGAAGGAGTCTTTCTTCCGCTGTGAGTTCCGTTTCACCCTTGGGTGTAACTTTACCAACGAGAATGTCGCCGGGGTGAACTTCCGTACCGATGCGAACGATACCGTCTGCATCGAGGTCTTTGAGCGCGTCATCGCCGCAGTTGGGGATTTCGCGTGTGATTTCCTCAGGTCCGAGCTTTGTATCTCTGGATTCCATAAGGTATTCATCTATATGAATAGAAGTGTAAACGTCGTTTCTTACGAGGCGTTCGTTGAGAAGAACGGCGTCCTCGTAGTTGTAACCTTCCCAAGTCATAAAGCCGATGAGCGCGTTCTTACCGAGCGCAACTTCGCCTTTGTCCGTTGCGGGACCATCGGCAATCACGTCGCCTGCTTTAATAACCTCACCAACGTTAACAATGGGGCGCTGGTTTACGCAGTTGCCCTGATTGGAGCGTTTGAATTTGAGAAGTGTGTAGGTATCTTTAATACCGTTCGGGCGAACAACCACAACTTTGTCCGCTGCAACGTATTCAACCACACCGTCGTTCTTTGCGATAACGCAAACGCCGGAGTCGATACCTGCTTTGTATTCAAGACCCGTACCGACAATCGGAGAGTCTGTTGTGAGAAGCGGAACTGCCTGCTTCTGCATATTGGAGCCCATAAGTGCACGGGCGTTGTCGTCGTTTTCAAGGAAGGGGATAAAGCCTGTTGCAACGGAAACCGCCATCTGGGGGGAAACGTCGATATAGTCGGGCACGCTTGCCGCAACTTCAACGATTTCCGCACGGTCACGAACGGTTACGCGTTTTTTGAGGAATCTGCCCTCTTCGTCGAGGGGCTCGTTTGCCTGCGCGATGATGAAGTTATCTTCAACGTCGGCAGTCATATATTCAACTTCGTCTGTTATCTTGCCCGTTACCTTATCGATTTTGCGGTAAGGAGCTTCGATAAAGCCGTAGTCGTTGAT
>JAFTOK010000020.1 GCA_017463815.1 Clostridia bacterium
TCGTCTTCCGCATACGCCGCCATACCTCCGCGTCTTGTGCCGAGATGCGAATGGTAGTCCGTACCGAAGAAAACGTTGGATATTATATCTTGTTTTGACACTGCTCCAAAAAAGCCACCCATAAAAAACCTCCCGAATAAGCTTTTTTAAAAATACATTTTCATTCTATCACAATTTTAAAAACAGGTCAACAATCATTTTTAAATATGCGTATTTTCTTCAAAAGCGTAAAATTTTATTTATTTTTCGAGAATAAATCGGTAAATTTAACAAAGGATTCATTGAATAAAGGCAGTTTCTGTGCTATGATATAATAAAAAGTTAAGTGAGGTTATTATGCTTCGTTCGCTAAGAGAAATAAGAAAAGAGCTGAAAAACTGCAAAAAGGAGCAGGAAACCGACGCAGACGGGCGCATAATGGTAGATTTGCGTGTAATCAACGATAACGATTTTCTTTCGCCGTACAGTACGGCAAACCACAATGCAATATCGGAGGGGGTAAGCGATTTTATAGAGCACAGCCTTTCCGACGTTTCATCTGAAAAACCCATCCACTTCCGCATATACAGCGATGTTATAACGAAAGCGGAACAGGAAGAATATACACGCGCCATACATAGCCACTACGCCGACAAATACAGGCAAACGTGCCTCGAAAAGAAGAAACTGCATAACGTGGCGCTTATAATGTCGCTTGTGGCTGTTGCGGCGCTTTCTTTTATGATAGGTATAGACATCGCGGGCTTGCGCACGGAAATATTCACGGAAATTGTGGATATTTTTGCGTGGGTATTTATGTGGGAAGCAGTGGACATTTTCTTTTTGGAATGTACTATGCTCCGCTTCAAACAACGTCGCTATCTGCGCCTGGCAGACAGCGTTATAGAATATTTAAGCTTGGATAAAATAGGTGCTTCTTGTGGAAAAAAATAATTATTACGAAAGTTGCTCACTCTGCCCGCGCTCGTGCGGTGTAAACAGAAACGCAGGGCAAAAAGGCAGGTGCGGTATGAGCGCTGCCCTGCGCGTGGCGCGCGCCGCGTTGCATATGTGGGAAGAACCGCCTATTTCGGGCGAGCGCGGCTCGGGCACGGTGTTTTTCTCGGGTTGCCCGCTTTCCTGCGTGTTCTGCCAGAATGCAGAAATTTCCCACGCGGCAGACGGCAAGGAAATAGACATCGCACGCCTCGCGGAAATCTTCCTCGAACTCGAAGAAAAGGGCGCGCACAACATAAATTTGGTAACGGGCACGCATTACGTGCCGCATATTGTAGCGGCGCTCGACACGGCAAAGGCGCGTGGGCTCGCCATACCCGTGCTCTACAACTGCGGCGGCTACGAAAGCGTGGAAACGCTTAAAATGCTCCGTGGATATATAGACATCTACCTGCCCGACTTTAAATATATGGATAAAAAACTCGCCACGCAGTATTCGCTCTGCCCCGATTACCCCGAGCGTGCCAAAGAAGCGCTTGCGGAAATGGTAGCGCAGACGGGCGCCCCCGTGTTCGACAGCGATGGTATGCTTACGCGAGGCACGGTGGTGCGGCACCTTGTTCTGCCCGGCTGCGCGAGCGACTCAATAGAAGTAGTACGCTACCTGCACGAAACGTACGGCGACGATATCTACATAAGCATTATGAGCCAGTACACGCCGAGCGAGCGCCTGCGCGCACGCTACCCCGAAATCGCGCGGAAGCTCACGAAGTACGAATACGGAAAGGTCGTTCGTTTCGCCGAAGAAATCGGCGTAAAAAACGGCTTTACACAGTATGGTGAAGCAGCAACGGAAAGCTTTATCCCCAAATTCGATTACGAAGGCGTTTAATTCTTCACTTTCAATTCCACACCACCGTCGGCACGTCGCCCACGATGAGCATATCCACAATATTCA
>JAFTOK010000201.1 GCA_017463815.1 Clostridia bacterium
GCGTTTATGGCTATATTTACTTGCAATTCATATGCGTTGATATCCGAATATAACGAGGAAGAATATGAAGTGCAGAAAGCCCTTTTAAATGAGAAATATATATTCCAAAGTGAGGAAATGGGCGCTTTCGATACAGTATGCGAGCATACCGCAGTAGTAGACGGCTATTTTTTCCGTACACTCTCCGTGGAGGGAGAATACAAATATATAAATTATCCTAAAAATATGTTTCTGATAGGAACCAACGACCAAACAAAGGAAATAGTTTATATGTATTTTAATGATATCGACCTTGATTATATATCTTCGCTGGAGGATTTTATAAACGACGACTGCGGATTTGAGCATATGAGATAAACTTATATTCCCCACACAAAAAGGCTTGCCGAACGGCAAGCCTTTCCTTTTACCTATTCAATTTTCGGGCGAGCAGACCATATACCGCAAAATTCTGCGGAACAACGTGAAAAATCCTATTTTCTCTGCGTCCTCGTCTGCCACAATATCCGCCGTGCCGAGCACGGTCTCGCCGCATTTGTATGTAACCTTGCCTATAACGTCGCCTGCTTTGACGGGGGCGGCAACGCTTTCAGGGAGCTCACACACCGCCTCTATTTTGGCAATATCGCCCTTTTCGAGCAGAGCCTCATACCCCATTTTCTTCAGAGCGAGCGTTTTTTTCACACCGCCCGTAAGCGGGAGAGCCTCCACAGCCGCCTCTTTTTCGCTGAAAAGCGCGTAATTCGCAAAACCGAAATCTAGCAGCTTTGCAGCGAGCGCGTTTCGCTCGTCGCGCGTGGGCGCACCCATAACAACGGCTATGAGCGAAAGGTCGCCGCGCTTTGCCGTGGCGCTTATGCAGAATTTAGCCTTGGACGTAGAGCCCGTTTTAAGCCCCGTGCAACCGCTGTACGTGCGAAGCAAGCGGTTCGTGTTGGAAAGCCCGAATTCGCCGTTCCGCACTGTATCCATCCACACGGTTGTATAATCGAAAATCTTTTCGTGTTTCATAAGCTCGCGGCTCATAATGGCAATATCGCGCGCGGAGGTCACGTGGTTTTCCGTCGTGTCGTCGAGCCCGTTGGTGTTCTCGAAGTTTGTGTTGTTCATACCGAGCTCTTTCGCGCGCTCGTTCATCTTTGCCACAAACGCGCTTTCGCTGCCCGCAATATGCTCTGCAAGTGCGCACGCCGCATCGTTTGCGGAGCTTATGACAACGCTTTTTATAAGCTCCTCCACACACATCTGCTCGCCAACCTCAAGGAAGATTTGCGTGCCGCCCATAGAAGCGGCGGTCTCGCTCGTCGTAACCATATCCGTAAGCGCGAGCGTGCCTCCGTCGAGCGCCTCGAAAACGAGCAGGAGCGTCATAACCTTCGTAACGGAAGCGGGCGGCAGGGCTTCGTCGGCGTTATACTCAAACAGCACCTTGCCCGTTGCGGCATCCATAAGTATAGCGCTTTTTGCGCTTATTTCTTCCGTAAATTCCGCGGCACATACAGGCACGCAGAAAACGGAGAAAACAACGAGTAAAACAAGAATTAAAGAAACGATTTTTTTCATCATATCCCCCAAAGTAATGTAATTTGTATAAATATATGGAAGAATCGGCGGGATTATGACAAAAACGCGCCTCGCGATATTTCTTTTTCAACTATCTATTTCTTCGCCAAAATATAACTTTCGTCTATTCGCGCGTATACCTCACCCGACGGCACGGAGCCGTCGAGCACGAGCGTATACCAATGCTTTTTGTTCATATGATACCCCGGGAAAAAGCGCTTGCCGTCTACGGTGTGCTCCATCTCCTCGGGTTTAATGCGCAAATCCAATATTTCCACCGTGCCGTCGCCGCCAAGCCCTATTTTAGCTGCCTTTACCGTAAGCAATGCGGCATACCATTTTGCGTTGTCTTTGCGGCGCAAAACGGCGTTATCGGGGAATTTTTCCCATAAAAATTCAAGTTCATCGCCGTATCTTTCGCGGGCATAATTTATTATTTCTTTCGACTGCTCGGATTTAAAAACGTCGGGGTCAAAACATTTTTTTCTTATTTCTTCAAGCAAGCTTTCATATTCTTCGCGCACTTTGCCCACAAAAGCGCCAGCAGCATTGGGGCTAAGATGCAGCCTGTATTCCTCATTTGCCGCGTTATCCGTAACTTTGTGGCATACTGTGCCGTCACGTAAAACCATTACAGATATTTTCATATCACAGCCGTCTATTGCCTTTGAATAGAAATATCCCTCGCCGCATTCAGCAAAACCGAACGCGAGCATTTTTCGTACGTTCGCTTTTTTGTTTTTAAACATAAAATGCTCCTCAAAATATTAAAAATCGAAAGGACACCCTTTTAAGGTGTCCTTTTCGGGATTTGTCTTTGATTAGTCTACAATGTACGCTTTAAGAGCAGCGAGAATATCGTCGCAATTGTCGTTGTGGATTGTCATAGTAATGGGATTCATAAGGTCAAGGCTGAAAATACCCATTATGGATTTCGCATCAACAACGTATCTGCCGCTGGAAAGGTCGATTTCAGAATCGTATTTACGAACAGCTTCAACAAAATCGCGAACAGCTTCAATAGAAGAAAGACGAACTTTTACAGTTTTCATTTTAGAGTACCCCCATTTAAAATAATTATTTATACACCCTTATATTACCAAATATTTTCCAAAATGTCAAGTGATTTAAAAAAACTTTAATTAAGAATGAATAAACTCAGGCTGTAACAGATGAGATAAAAGTCGAAAATCGCAAAAATGAGCATACTCCACGCCGCCACGGCGTTTATTTTTATGTAAAATTTAAATATAAGCGCGGAAAACAGAAGCACTACTATGCACACCAGCGCGGCGATAAAGAAGCTTGCCGCCGTATACACAAGCGGCAGCCACGTAAAACAAAGAAAGAGGGTGCAGGCGGCAAGCGCAAGAGATATGGTTTTATGCGAATTTTTTCTGTAATACGGCGTGGAAATGATTATACCCGCCGCCGCGCCGAGAAGGGCGTAAAACAAAAGCAGCAATACCACCATTATAAACGAGGGAAAATAAAACTTCGGCTGGGCTATTTCACAGTAAACATCGTAATCCACGCCGCCTATGGCAAAAATCAGCCCCAGGCACGCGCACACCGCCGCGCACACCGCCACCACCGTGGGGTTTACACAGAGCGTTTCCCGCACGAAATTTCTTTTTATTCTTTCGATATATTTTTTCATATATGACCTCCCGAAAAAGCATTTATACATAGATATTCGCGGGGAAAGCAAAATATGCAAACGATATTATAATTTGAAAAGGCTCCGCGTTTATGCTATAATAAATATCAAATTTATTACACACTTCCCCACTCTTTCTTGACTGTTATTTATGAAGGCTCTTTTAATATTCCAAAAAGGAGGTACATTATGGAAC
>JAFTOK010000202.1 GCA_017463815.1 Clostridia bacterium
CCTGCGCACCGCCCTGCGTGAAAACCTCGCGGGCACTACCGTGGTTACCGTGGCACAGCGCGTAAGCTCCGTTAAGGACAGCGACCTTATACTTGTGCTCGACGAGGGCAAAATTATAGGTGCGGGCAAGCACGAGGAGCTTCTTTTGTCTTGCTCCGAATACAGAGAAATAAGCGAAAGCCAGATGGGAGGTGCGTTCGTTGAATAGAGGCGGATTTGGCCGCGGAGGCATTAACAACCCGAATAACAGCGCGGAAAACGTGAAGCTCGACGGCAAAACAACGCGAAGCATCATTTTGCGCTTATTCGGTTACATAATGAAATATTGGTACCTTTTCCTTGTTGCAATAATATTCGCGTTTGTTTCAAACTACCTTTCGCTTATGGGGCCCGAATATTCGGGCAACGCCATAGACGCGATTGCAGGCGAAAGCGGCGTGGATTTTGCCGCGGTATGGGCAAATGTCAAAATGATGATTATTTGCTATGTGCTTTCGGCGGTTATGTCGTATTTGCTGGCGATTATTATGATTAAAATAAGCCAGAGCATAGTTCGCACTATGCGAAAACAACTTTTCGAGAAACTCACCTCGCTTCCCGTTGGATTTTTCGACACGACGGCAACGGGCGATATAATAAGCCGCATTTCTTATGATATAGATACGGTGAACGCATCGCTTTCGCACGACCTTATTCAGGTTATGACGAGCATTTACACGGTGATTGGCTCGCTTATATTTATGTGGCGCATTTCAAAGCCGATGATTCTTGTTTTTGTGGTTACCGTGCCGATTTCCATTGTTTTCACACGCTATCGTTCCAAAAAGGTGCGCCCGCTCTTCAAGGCGCGTTCGCGCAAGCTGGGTGAGCTCAATGGTTATGCCGAAGAAATGCTCTCCGGCTGCCGCACAATAAAGGCGTACAACAGGGAAGCGGAAATAGGTGCTCGTTTCGATGCGCGCAACAAGGACGCGATGGACGCTTTCTACAATGCGGAATATTACGGCGCGACGCTCGGCCCCTCCGTAAACTTTATAAACAACCTTTCCATTTCTCTTGTTATGATTTTGGGCGGCATACTTTATATGTATTCGCAGAGCGGAGCGGTAGCAAAGGCTTCGATATTCTTTATTACGCTCGGTGGCGTGGCGAAATTTGTGCAGTATTCGCGCAAGTTTGCGGGCCCTATCAATGAATTTGCAAATATTTTGCACGAATTTCAGTCTGCTTTTTCTGCGGCGGAGCGCGTTTTCCGCGTACTTGATGAAGCGCCCGAAAAAGCTGACAAGGCAGGCGCAAAGGTGCTCGCAGACGTAAAAGGCGACGTAAACTTTGAAAACGTTACGTTCGGATACGTGCCCGAAAAGACGATTTTGCAGGAAATTTCCGTTCACGCAAAGCCCGGGCAGACCATAGCCATAGTTGGCCCGACGGGCGCGGGAAAAACGACGATTATAAACCTGCTTATGCGTTTCTACGACGTGAACAGCGGCAAAATTTCTGTGGATGGCGACGATATGTACGATATAACGCGCGCCTCTCTCCGCCACGCATATACGATGGTGTTGCAGGACACTTGGCTTTTCCACGGTACGATATACGAAAATATTGTATACGGTAAGGAAAACGCCACGCACGATGAGGTTATAGCGGCGGCGAAAGCGGCAAAAATTCATAATTATATTATGAAGCTGCCCGAAGGTTACGACACCGTGCTTTCTGATGAGGGCGTGAACATTTCCAAGGGGCAGCGCCAGCTCATAACCATAGCGCGCGCTATGCTTTCCGATTCGCCGATGCTTATTCTGGACGAAGCGACGTCGAACGTAGACTCCCGCACGGAGATTAAAATTCAGGAGGCTATGGGCGAGCTTATGCGCGGCAGAACCTGCTTTGTTATAGCGCACAGACTTTCCACTATTCAGAATGCAGACAAAATTCTTGTTATACGCGACGGAAAGATAAGCGAGCAGGGCAGCCACGAAGAACTCCTTCGCCTAGGCGGTTTTTACAGCACACTTTATAATTCGCAGTTTAGTTGAGAAAAACGCAGGGAAACCTGCGTTTTTTGCGTAAAGTTAAAAAGTAACGGCGTAACTGTAAATAGTAACAGCCATAATTATGGATTTTTTCGCACGTGTATGATATTATGTAAGCAGAAAGAAGGTGTTAATATGGAATTTTCCGAAAAATTAAAAATATTGCGCGCAGAGAAAGGTGTTTCGCAGGCAAAGCTTGCCGAAAGCATACACATAAGTCGTTCAGCAATAGCAAAATGGGAAAACGGCTTGGGGCTGCCGAGTGAAGACTCGCTGAAATTGCTCGCAGAATATTTTGGGGTTACAAAAGAAGATTTGTTACCCGATAAAGCAGGAGAAGAAACGCTTGTTTCCAAAAATAAAATAATAGATAAGCAAAAGCAACTTATTGTTGGTTTACTTTTGGGCGTTTGTTTGGGCTTATTTGTGCTGGCGTATGCGTTTATAGAATCCTTGAGAGAATACTTGCTTATGATAGCGCTCGGCATAATGATAATAGCTCTTGGCATATTTAACATCAGAGGAAACATAGCATCTATACATTGGTATAACAGACGCAAGGTTTCCAAAGAAGAACAGAAGCCGTATTGTAGAGTTATGGGTATTGGCTCTGTGATTATAGGTGCAGGAATTGCTTGCTCTGCTTTTGTACAGGCATTTGCGAACGAAATTTTGTCGCTCATAAGCATAGCGGTGGGGCTTGTGCTTATGCTTTATGCACAGTTCAGGTACAATAAGGGTATATTTTGATATTTGCAAGAAAAGGCGCCATTTTCTTTTGTGTGCAAAATAGGCTAAAAAACGGCAGAAGTATTGCACTTCTGCTGTTTTTATGATACAATAAATCTAAATTTACCGAATCAGGAGCACATATGAAAAAATTTGAAGGTATACTTATTTGTACCGACCTCGACGGTACACTTCTGCGCGATGATAAAAGCATTTCGCGCGAAAATTTAGAGGCGATTGAATATTTTAAGTCAGAGGGTGGGCGTTTTACGTTCGTTTCGGGCCGTATGCCGTATTTTGCTTCATCGGTATATGATGCAATAAAGCCGAATGCGCCTATGGGATGCATAAACGGCGGTGGTATATACGATTTTGAGGCGGGCGAGTACGTTTGTGCGGAGGTTTTGCCGCGCGAGGCGCTCGACCTTGTGGAGTATGCCGAAAAAAATATTCCCGGGCTCGGCATTTCCATATATACTTTTGAAAGAATATATTTCAGTGCGGAAAATTCCGCTATGGAAGAATTTCGTGCGGCTACAAAAGTGGCTAACGCGGTGAAACCTTATAGGGAAATTGATATACCTATAGCAAAAATCGTTTTTGGTGATAAAAACAGAGAAAGCATTAAAAAACTTGCGGAAATTTTGCCCACACACCCCTTGGCAGAGAATTTTAATTTTGTAAGCTCTGAACTTACTCTCTACGAAATTTTGCCGAAGGGCGTAAACAAGGGAAGTATCTTGCCGAAACTCGCGGCACATTTGGGTATAGACAGGAATAAAACCATCGCTGTTGGCGACTACAACAACGACGTGCCTATGCTCCGTGCGGCAGCTGTAGGCGTGGCTGTTGCAAACGCTTGCCCGGAGGCAAAAGAAGCTGCGGATTATGTGACAGTAAGCAATGAAGAACACGCTATTGCGCAGATTATCGCGGATTTGGATAGCGGAATTTTGAAATTATAACGTATCAGAAGCCGCCGAAAGGCGGCTTTTTAAATAAAGGAGAAACATATGAAAAAAGAAACTACGGTAAGACTCACCAAAAACCCCGAGTATTATCTTTATACGAGAAATATGTTTAATTATATCGTTATGCTGGAGGATACGGGCAG
>JAFTOK010000203.1 GCA_017463815.1 Clostridia bacterium
AACACTTCTCAACGAACTTTTGAAACTTCAAGGCTCTGCAAACTACGATAACGAAGTTAACGCTATCATTTCTATCTATAATCTCGCTACAAGCGGTATGGATAAGTTTGAAAAAGAAGACATCAATAAGCTTGTTGACTATGCAGTTAAATCCGACGCTATATTCAATACACTCAACAGTGTTGCAACGTCTAACCCCTTCGGTATAAAAATCGAAAGTGAATCTACACGTACAACATTTATCGAAGCTATTGAAGAAGGCTATGCTGCAAGCGGCAAAACAGCGAGAGAACGCAACATCTACAATGCTGTTGCAAAAATGCTCGGTCTTGATGCTGAAGTTGAACTCGGTTAATTAAAATTCGCATAAATAAAAATCCTCGAAGAAATTCGAGGATTTTTATTTATATGTTACTGAATTTTATTAAATAGGTATCAAAAAGATTGATTTCAAGATTTATGGTGAATTTTTCGCCTGAAAAGACTTCTTTGCGAACAAGGGAAGCGTTGTTTTCGGCATCTAAGAGGTAAAATTCCGCACGAACGCCGTTTTTAGCATTTATGCCCTGAATGCTGAAGCAAATTTCTTCCTTTTCTGCTTCATCGGTGTCTTCATAGCGTGTGAAGAATAGTGCGTGCTCGCTTCCGTTCGTGGCGGCGCAGGAATAGATGTTTTCTTTTTGAGCGTCGATTTTTGCGGAGTTTCCGAGGCTGCGAAGCTCCTTAAATCCCAAGAAAGCATAATAACCTTTGCGCGGAGCGAGTGTGTCCGTATCGAAAATGCCGCTCATAGCGCAGGGGCGAGCGTCGTAGTACATAAGCATATCGAGCTCGCTCGCCTGACCTATGCACATAGAGCCTGCGATGAAGGAAGCACCTTTAAGCCCGCGCTCCATACGGAGCGAATAGAGCCAATCCTCGCACATCCAGCCCTTGATATAGTTCCATTCATTCAGTATCAGCTCGGGGCGTTCTATACCGAAGATATCGAGCGATTCGATAGCGGTTTGAGCCGCAATCGCAACCTCTTCGGGCTTTTTAAAATAGCGATGGAATGAATAGAAATCGAACGGGAGCCCGCGCTCTTTTACAGCTTTAAGAAATGCGAGCTGCAAAGGTCCGTGCTTTGGCGCAGTAAATGCGGGGCCGCCGATTTTTATATTTGGGAAGCATTTTTTCAGGTGCGTAGCAGCCACGGCGTAAAGCTCTATAAATTCTTCGTCTGTGCCTTGCCAGCAAGGGTTGGAACCGTCGTGGTTACGGCAATCGGGCTCGTTCCATATTTCCCAATATTCTATACCATAGTAAAATCCGTTTGCCCAGCCCTCGTTGTAATGCCGAATTATATGCTCGCAAATGCGTGCCCATTTTGCAAAATCCCTCGGGGGATACGTGCCGTATTTATACCCGTGCTCGATGGAAGCACCGAGGCGGTAAAATACCTTTGTTCCCGCTTTATAGGTATTGGCGGTATACTTATCCGTGGGCTCGAAAACATAGGAGCGAGGGTCGTTTTCGTCGGCATCAAAATTTTTGAATATGCGGTGAACATCTACGGTATGCTCGCCGCCGTAGCCATCGTAAAAAGAAGCATCGTGGTTGCGTGCGTAGGGTATTTCGAGCGCCGTGTAATCTTCAAAATTGGAGGTTCCGCGTTCACTTACGCCGAGAGGTCCGTTATTTACGGCGTTCATCGGCTTGATTTTGCCTGTTATTACTGAAAAATCGACGTTTATAGTTTTCATAGCTTTTTCTCTTTTTTTTAGTATTTTGGCTTATAGATATATATTAACATTTTAATTCAGATTTTGCAAGTGTAAGAATATATACTATATAATATTTACACTTGCATAGGACGGGATTTTGTGGTAGAATATATCCAAGATAACATTATTTAAAAAAAGGAGTTCGCTATGGCACTTAATTTAGACGATAAATTGGTTGTTGGCATATCCTCGCGCGCGCTTTTCGATTTGGAAGAGGAAAATAAAATATTTGAAGAGCAGGGGCTTGCGGCGTACTCCGAATACCAGCGCGCACACGAAAAAGATATTTTAAAACCCGGCACGGCGTTTCCTCTTATAAAGGCGCTTCACCGTTTGAACGGTGGCGAAAAACAGCTTATGGAGATTATAATAATGTCGCGCAACAGCACGGACACGAGTATGCGCATTTTTAACTCCATAGAGCATTACGGCTTGAACATAAGCCGTGCGGCGCTTGTTGGCGGGGAGTCTATCGCGCCGTATTTAACAGCTTTTCACACAGACCTTTTTCTTTCGGCAAATGAAAAAGACGTGCAGGCGGCTATAAACGCTAATATTGCCGCGGGCATAATATGCTCCGGCACAACAATTCCGGCGCAAAACGAAGACGCAATAGAGCAAATTCGCATTGCTTTCGACGGCGACGCGGTAATTTTTTCCGATGAAGCCGAAAAGATATATAAGGAAAAGGGACTTGCCGCTTTTGCGGAACACGAGAGAGAAAACGCAGAAAAACCTCTGCCCGAAGGGCCCTTTGCCAAACTTTTGAAAACTATTTCTTATGTTCAGCAGCAATTTCCCCAAACGGAAAAGATGCCTATACGCACGGCGTTGGTTACGGCGAGAAATGCACCCGCGCACGAAAGAGTTATCCGCACTCTGCGGGCGTGGAACGTGCGCATAGACGAGGCATTCTTCCTTGGCGGAATACAGAAAAGCGAAGTGCTTAAGGCTTTCGGTGCTCACATCTTCTTCGATGACCAGAGCGTACACACAGAGCCTGCTTCGAAGCTTGTTCCTTCTGCAAGAGTGCCTTATAAAACTTAAAATAGGACTAAACAAAAAAATATGGCGAAAATGTTGCCCCCTGATTTTATAAATAAAAATAAACTAAAAAGTGAGGTATTTTATTATGTTAGCTAAAAAACCGCCTATGGGTTGGAACTCTTGGAACACGTTCACCAAAGACATAAATGAAGAAATGATTATGCAAACAGCAGATACTATGGTAGAAAAAGGCTTGCTTGCGGCAGGCTACGAATACCTCACCATCGACGATTGTTGGAGCGAAATGGAACGCGACGCAAACGGTATGCTTGTGGCAGACCATCAAAAATTCCCGCACGGTATGAAATACGTTGCGGATTACGTTCACTCCAAAGGGCTTAAATTTGGTATGTATTCCTGCTGCGGCCCAAAAACCTGCGCAGGGTATCCCGGTAGCTTCGGCTATGAATTTAAGGATGCCGAATATTTTGCAAGCGTTGGCATAGACCTTTTGAAATACGATAACTGTTTCCACCCCTCCACGCCCGCGCCGCTTCGCTACAACCGTATGGCAATGGCGCTTAAGGCGACGGGCAGGGAAATACTCTTTTCCGCTTGCAACTGGGGCGGGGAAAACGTGTGGGAATGGGCAAGAAGCGTTGGCGCACATATGTACCGTTCCACAGGCGATATAACGGACACTTTTGAATCCATACGCAAGCTCTCCGAAAGCCAGCTCCCGAAGCTCGCCACATCTGCACCCGGTTGCTTTAACGATATAGATATGCTCGTTTGCGGTCTTTACGGCAAAGGTAACGTTGGCTTGGGTATGGGATGCACAGACGCACAGTACCGCTACCATTTTGCGCTTTGGTGTATGCTTATGTCGCCGCTTATGATTGGTTGTGATATAAGAACTATGTCTGAAGAAACTTATAAACTCCTTACAAACAAAGAGCTTATTGCAATAAACCAGGACGAAGAAGCGCGCCCGCCTATGTTTGTGGAAGATAACCACGGTATGAAGGATAATATTATATGTTTCCGCCACCTTGCGGGCGGGGAATTTGCGATAGGCTTCTTTAACCCCTATGACAGAGAACAAACGATAATGCTCCCTTATTTTGAAATCGGACTTGACCCGCTTTGCGGCTACGGTTTTGAAATACGTGACCTGCTCACGGGCGAAAACCTCGGTGTTCACAGGGATTATTTTGAAGCCAAGGTTGATGCCACGGATTGCCGCGTGTTCCGCGCAAGGATAGTGAAGCTTTGATATGACTTGCTGTAAAAATTGCGAAAAAATACTCCTCCTTGATGAAATAGCAATATATCGCCGCCTTATCTGCCGCGATGCTGAAGAATATCTTTGCAAAAACTGCCTTGCGGTTTCGCTTAAAGTTGGGGTAGAGGAAATAGATAAAAAAATAGAACATTTCAGAAACATAGGATGTTCGCTGTTTATTTAAAAGAGAGCGCCCGAAACCATACAGTTTCGGGCCTTTTTGCTTTAAAATACTTGATTTGAATATTTGATTGTGCTATAATTATCATCATAAAAAACAGCAAAAAGTTTTGCCGAGGTGAAAATGGAAAACACGGTTTATACAAAAATATATGCGCCCCCGCATTTGAACAAGAGGGAAATTTTGCGTTATGCGGGAGTACGCGGAGATGCGCCCGAATTGGAAGCGCTTATAGATGCTTGTATTGCCGAAGCAGAGCGGGAAGTTGCTTGCAAGGTTTGTTTTGCATACTTTTCTGTGAAATCTGACGGCGAAACGCTGGATTTGGGTTTTACAAAAACAAATTCAGTGCATTTGCGCAAAAATCTTTTGGGGTGCGAAAGCATTGTGCTTTTTGCCGCTACCGTGGGTTTGGGCATAGACCGCCTGATAACGCGGTATAGCAAAGTTTCGCCTGTAAAAGCGCTTATATTTCAGGCTATTGGTGCGGAGCGGATAGAGAGCCTGTGCGAAGTGTTTGCCTGCGACGTGCAGAAAGAGTGCGACGAATCCGGCTTGACCGTACGACCGCGTTTCAGCCCGGGATACGGTGATTTACCGCTTGAAATACAAAAAGAGATTTTCGCTGTGCTCGATTGTCCGCGAAAAATAGGACTTTCGTTGAACAGCAGCTTGCTTATGTCGCCGACAAAATCCGTAACGGCTATTATAGGAATAACATCCGAATAAATGTAAATATATTGGAGAATAAAATGAAAATAACGGAATATATAAAAGAAAATATACTTTACCTCGATGGCGGTCTTGGCACGCTTTTGCAGGCGGAAGGGCTTGCGCCCGGTGAGCTTCCCGAGCTTTGGAACATTACTCACGCCGAAAAGATTAGAAAAATACACCGTGATTATTACAATTCGGGCAGTAATTTAGTAAATACCAACACTTTCGGCGCGAATATTTTGAAATTCAGCAAAGAAGAACTTGAAAAAATAGTGTGCTCTGCCATAGCGAATGTGCGCGCGGCGGCAGAAGAAAGCGTGGCTACACAGCCCAAATGGGTGGCACTTGATATAGGACCTACGGGGCGTATGCTCAAACCCTATGGCGATTTCGATTTTGAAGATGCCGTTGCCGTGTTTGCCGAAACTGTAAAGCTTGGCGCGAAATACGGCGCAGATGTCATATTTATAGAAACTATGAACGATAGCTACGAAACGAAGGCGGCGCTTCTTGCGGCAAAAGAGAACAGTTCGCTCCCCGTGTTTGTTTCCAATGCATACGGCGCAGACGGCAAGCTTATGACGGGCGCAAGCCCCGCCGCGATGGTGGCACTTCTCGAGGGGATGGGCGCGGATGCTATTGGTGTAAACTGCTCGCTCGGGCCGAAGGCGCTGGGCGCGGTTGTGGAGGAATATTTGCGCTATGCCTCTGTTCCCGTGATACTCAAACCCAACGCAGGTTTGCCGAAAGTAGTCGGCAGTAAAACAGTATACGACGTTATGCCCGAAGAATTTGCTGTTGACGTGTGCGAGCTTATAGGCAAGGGTGTGCGTGCCGCAGGCGGTTGTTGCGGAACAACGCCCGAATATATTTCTGCGCTTACACGCGCGTCTGCGGATATAAAACCTGTGGAAACCACCAAAAAGAACATAACCTGTGTTTCCTCCTACACGCACGCGGTGGTATTTGACGAAGAACCCGTGCTTATTGGCGAACGCATAAATCCCACAGGCAAAAAGCGTTTTAAAGAAGCGCTGAAAGCACACGATATAGATTATATACTTAAAGAGGGTATAGCACAAGAAGAAAAGGGTGTGCATATACTTGACGTGAACGTGGGGCTGCCCGAAATAGATGAAGTGGAAATGATTAAAACCGCTGTTTGCGAGCTCCAGGCGATAACTAACCTGCCGTTGCAGATAGATACGTCAGACCCGAAAGCTATGGAGGCGGCTTTGCGCCGATACAACGGCAAGGCGATGATTAACTCCATAAACGGCAAAAAAGAAAGTATGGAGGCGGTTTTACCGCTCGCTAAAAAGTATGGCGGGCTTGTGGTTGCTCTCACGCTTGATGAAAGCGGCATTCCCGCAAGCGCGGAGGGAAGGCTTGAAATAGCGAAGAAAATTCTTGCTGAGGCGGAAAAATACGGCATAGAGAAAGAAGACATAATTTTCGACCCGCTTGCGCTTACTATAAGCGCGGATAATAAAGCCGCAAGAGAAACTTTGCGCGCAGTACGGCTTATAAGAACGGAGCTCGGTTGCCACACCTCTCTCGGCGTTTCCAACGTTTCTTTCGGCCTCCCCGAAAGAGATATGGTTAACGGCACATTCTTTGCGCTCGCGCTCTCGGGCGGGCTTTCCGCGGCGATTATGAACCCATATTCCGCTGAAATGATGAAAACATACCGTACCTATCGCGCGCTTGCCGGTTTTGACGATAATTGCGCGGAATATATTGAGTTTGCCTCATCTATGCCAAAGCAGGTAAGCGTTGCGGCGGAAACGCGGACACAAACCTCACAAAAAGAAGAATTTGCCTCGGAACTTCAGCGCGCTGTTGTAAAGGGGCTGAAAGAGCAAGCGGCAAAGCTCACTCTTTCTATGCTGGCGGAAAACGCGCCGCTCGATATTGTTCAGTGTGAAATTATTCCTGCTCTTAACACAGTGGGCGTAGGCTTTGAAAACAAAACTGTATACTTGCCCCAGCTACTTATGAGCGCAGAAGCGGCAAAAGCTGCTTTCGAGGTTATAAAAGCAAATATGTCGGGCGAAAAAAGCACAAATAAGTGTGCGTTTGTAATAGCCACCGTTAAAGGGGACATACACGATATAGGAAAAAATATTGTGAAGCTGTTGCTTGAAAACTATGGTTTTGCAGTCACGGATTTGGGGCGCGACGTTGCCCCTGAAGCCGTGGCGGCAGAAGCAGTGCGTTTGCGCGCACCACTTGTCGGCTTGAGCGCTCTTATGACAACAACCGTACCCGCTATGGAGGAAACAATCGTTTTGCTTAGAAAAGAGGCGCCGTGGTGTAAAATAGTGGTAGGTGGCGCGGTTCTCAACCGCGAATATGCCGATGCAATAGGGGCGGACAAATATGCGGCAGACGCTATGGAAACAGTGCGATACGCTGAAGAGATAAACGAAAGCCTGGGTAAATGAAGATGTATAAATCTAAAATGATGATAGTTATGCGCCGCGACCTCAAGATGCGCAAGGGCAAAATCGCCGCGCAGGCGGGGCACGCCGCTATTGAAGCTATTCTTATGGCGCTGCACAAAGAGGGAAGAGGCGGAGATTTCACTCTAACCCCCGA
>JAFTOK010000204.1 GCA_017463815.1 Clostridia bacterium
AAGCGTGACTGAAGGAGTTTACAGAGCATAAACTAACTTATATTTAGAAACTCCTTCCACCACTGCGTGGTCCCCCTCCCTCGAGAGGGAGGCAAAAGGAAATAGATGTCACACAGTTTCCAATCCGTCGCTTGCGGTTAGCAACAAGGTGGCTAAAGTTCTGAATTTTTTGTGTGACATAATTTAAACTCTCCCTTATTTTTTAGTTTATTGTAATGTAATAGCGAAAAATGAAGTGTCTTTCAGAAGCTCCCCATCTTCTGTTGTTCTGCCGGTCACGCGCGATGTGCAGTAGAAATAATAAGTGCCGTCTTCAAGTCTATCCAATCTCAGTTCAAAGGTGCTGTTTATATCAAAATTGTTTTTGTAAATAGCATTAACTTTGGCTTCTATCACTTTGTTAAGTGCAACCATATCAAGTGCAGACAAATCCACATTTTTGGTAGCGCCATATCCTCTTAACGAATATCTGGATACATCGCCCGCACCGGTTATTTCGATTGAAATTATTTCCATAGTTTTTATTCCGTTTATGGTCTTATAAAAATCAAAATCATAACCGTTTACAAACTCATCTTCACCTTCATAATACAGTTCATAATCTTCCATATCGGATATTGTATTGTTTAAAAATTCTATAGCTTTCTCGTAAGCTTCATCACGTGTGATTGGGGTTTCGGGAATGTTCGGAAAACATTCAGGTACTGCGGAGAATCCTACCATTTCACCGGTTTCACGATTATACGCTATATGGAAAATTTTTTCCCAAGTAAGCGGGTTGACACCGGCATAATAGTCCAAGTCACAGCCGTAATACGGGCTGTCTACGCTGAAGCTGTATCTGCCCGCCCAAGTTCTGCCGTTAATCTCTATAATTTTTCTTTCGTTTGCTTTGCTTTCATCAACAAAGTTATTAAAATTACCAACGCTAAATTCCACGCTATGCTCTGCATTAAGATTTGAATCACTAGCGTGCCCACCTATATAATTCGCTGTAAACTCGCCGCTTTCGCCGAGCTTGATTACCGTGGGCAGAGTGTCTTCTGTGCCGCTTGTCGTGCCTGCATCTATAATGCCGCCCGTTGTGCCTGTGCCTGCGGGTGTGCTTGTAAAATGGTTTATAAGCGGGAACGTGCCTATTACGAGCGCCGCGCAAGCCGCCGCTGCCACTATTTTTGTTACGCTTATTTTCTTTTTCTTGTAATTCATAGCTTCCTCCAAAAATTTATTGTCGATGTTGCCGAGTTCTTCTAAAAATCTTTCGCTGTTTTCTCTGTTTTTGTTACTCATAACAAAACCACCTTTCTTTAAGAAATTTTTTGAGTTTTTCTCTCGTGCGCGTTAAGCGAACGGATACGTTTGTTTTGCTCACGCCCAATTTTTTTGCTATTTCGTCGTAGCTTTCCATAAACCAATATCTGCGAATAAAAGCAATTCTGTTTTCTTTGGATTCTCCACGGAGAAATTCTTCTATCAGCTTCATAAGCTCGCTCCATTCCAAAGCGGCGCTTATTTCGGAATCGAATATAAGGCTGTTTTCCATTTCTTCCAGCGCTTCTTCCAAAACACAGCTTCGCTTTAGCGTGTTGTTGTTGCGCTTTTTGTTAATCGAGATATTTCGTATTGTTTTATAGATATAAGACGAAAGCGGGTTGGGCTTTTCGGGCGGCACGGTTTCCCATATGTTCATATACGCATCGTTGATACATTCTTCCACGTCGTGTTCGTTGCCCAAAATCCCCATAGAGATTTTTCTGCATCTCGAACCGTATTTTGTATCTATTGCGGATATAACGTCTTCTTGCCGTGCAAAAAGCAATTCTATTATCGCTTCATCGTTCACGAAATCACCCCCTTCACTATATACCACACCATTCGACCCCCAAAAACTACATTTTTTTGAAAATTTTTTGGCGAAAATTTTGTTTTCTGCGAAATTCACAAATATAATAGCACGTTTTTGGCTATTTTGCCACCTGTAAACAGAAAAAAACAGAGGTGAAAACCTCTGTTTTTTGCTTTTGTCAAACCCGCACTTCAGGCTCTCCCTTGGGAGAGCTCCGCGAAGCGGTGAGAGGGTGAAAAGCCGCGCGCCCTCTCCGTCGCCTGCGGCGCCACCTCCCCCAAGTGGGAGGCGCAAATTTTCTTGACTTTCTTAACTTAATGAGATTGAGTTTAGAACCTCTGTTTTTTTGTTTATGCGGCGAGTTTTGCGGTGCAGCACAAAAGCTCTGCCGCATATTTTGCCTCTGCCGTGGAAAGCGTGCGCATATCCAGCGCGGCTTTGGCGAGGAAATCGAGCGTATCGGGCGCTTCTGACGCTTTCGTGAACATAGCGGCGAAAAGATTGAGCACCACAAAGAAAGGTTTCAGCGCCTTGCCGTTATCACGTATGTCGCGCACGGCACGCAGGGAAAGGTGAACAAATTCTGCCACTTTTTCATCTCTGCCGTCCGGCTCGTACGCCGTGAAGTGCACACCGTATTTTTCTTTAATTTGCAGGCTCTTGTGGAAATCTTCCTCGGCAAAGATGTTTTGCATTTCGCGTGTAAGGCCGTATTCGTCCACGTCCCACGCGCCGAGCAGGACGATTTCCACGGGCACGAAATCGAAAATGCGAATGTATGCAAAATCGTCTATTTCATCTGCGGGGCGGTGCTTTGCCAGGCACTTTTTGCTCGCCTCCAGCAGCTTGCGGCGCATATACCAGAACGTGTTTTTCGTCTGCCAGAAATCGGGCGCTTTCGCCATTTTTATGATGCAGGAGGCTTCGTCGAGCGAGGTATACGGCGCAACGTAGTAGTTATAAAGCACCTTCTCCGTCGTCGCGATTTTGCGCACGCCGCTCATATTGGAAAGGCAGAAAAGGTCGTCTTCGCAAAAGCCCGTGCTTTCGTCGAATTTTTCGCAAATTACGCTTCTTTTCCACATTTTGTTCCAGGGGAGGAGAGCTGCAAACGTGTTCTGGTAGAACGCGAGCAAGCCCTCTTTCGTGGTGGTGTCTATGGTGCGTGTGCCGATGTAGTTTGCTATGCACGGGTGCGTGTGGTTGCAAATAGCCACGTCTGCGTTCTCCGAGGTGATGAGCGTGTGGAGCGTTTCGAGCATTTCGGGCTCTATGTAGTCGTCTGCGTCGATAAACTGTATAAATTCGCCTGCGGCGCGCTCCATACCGTAGTTGCGCGCGGAGGAAACACCGCCGTTTTCCTTTAGGAAATATTTCACGCGGCGGTCGATGTACGTATATTTTTCCGCCACCTCGCGCGAATCGTCGCACGAGCCGTCGTCTATGAGCAAAAGCTCGAAATCTTTGTATGTCTGGCGCAGTATGCTTTTTATGCAGCGGTCAAGCGTGCTGTCTGCGTTGTAAAATGGCACTATAACAGAAATTTTGTTCATTGTTTTGCTCCTTCTTTTTCACAGGCGTAGGTGAGTTTTTCGCCGTATGATTTTTCGTAAACCTCGCGGCAGGCATTGTATGCGCTTTCGCGAAGGTAGGCTATGTTTTCGAGCTTGGAAAGCCCTTCTTTGGGGTAAACGGGCGGCATTATGTGAAGTGTAAAATAGTAAATGGGCAAACCCTCCGCGTCTTTTTTGCCGCTGTCGCGGTAGGTTATAAACTGCGGCACCACAGGCACGCCGTATTTTGCCGCTATATAGAAGCCGCCGTCTTTATACGGGCGCGGTTTTTTGTAATTCCACCACATAGAGGCTTCGGGGTAAATAAGCAGGAAATCCTTGCGCACCGTCAGCACTTCTTCCACCATTTTGTTGAAGGCGGCGGTGCCGTGCATAGTGGTGTTCATAGGCAGCATATCGCCTGCGCGCATCATTTCGCCCAGAAAGCCTTTCATATTGTTGAACGGCGCGGCGACAACAAAAGTTCTGTGCCCGCGCGCGCCGTATTTTACGGCGAGGCAATCGAATTTTGCCACGTGGTTGCAGGTGAGCACGGCGGCGGAAAGCCCCTTGAGGTTCTCTCTGCCTATTACGCGGGTTTTCAGCACGCATTTGTTCTGGTACAGGGTAAAAGGCTTTACTATGAAAAATTTCTGCAGGGCGAACTTTATTTTTTCGCCTGCGGTGCGCTTGTTGGGGTAGTGGTAATCTTCCGTTACGGGTATAATTAGCTCTTCGGGAATAGGGTCTACGTGGGTATCGAATTTGCCCTCTTTTTCGCAGGCTTCCATAGCCGCTATAACTTCGCGTCGTGTCATATCGTTTGCCTTTCTTCGTAATGTTGTTTTTCAAATTCCTCTGCCAGGGCGAGGCATTTATAAATGATTTCGTCGAATTCGTGGGTTTTGAACTTTTTGTGTATGCCGTCTATATCCCAGGGCTTTACGTTTATTGTGTGGAAAAACGGGAAAAGACGCAGTGTTTTGGAAAAGTGGCGCACGACCGTGTCTTTGCGCACGGCATATTGTTCGTTGAAGCGGGAGGGAAAGAAGCATTTTCTGCTCACGAGGCGGTTTATTGCGTCCTGGTCGGGAAACGCCGTCTTTTTCGTGGCGCAGAACATACGCGCCTTGCGGAAAAGCCCGCTTTTGCGGATTTGCTTTATGTTAAGCAGCAGCACGCCGGAGTTTATGTAGCGCGGGTTTATGAAGAACTTACCGAGGAAATCTTTCGCGCCTGCATAATCGCACCCGCATAGGTCAAAGGCGAAAAGCGGGGAAATATCGCCGCGCGCCACCGTGTCTGTGTCGAGGTAAATTATTCTTTCGGGCATACCCTCTATTTCATCTGCAAAAAGGCGCAGGAAAGCGTACGGGGTATAGAAATTTTCCATATTTGGTGAATCTGCCATCATTTTTCTGAAAAGCTCTGTGGCATCGTGCAGAACAACGCGGCTTTCTGAGTTTTCTTTTTGCAGGGCTGCTTCTATAAACTTCGCCTGCGCCGTGTTTATGGGGCGGAACGCGGGGTTTTCTTCGCGCAGGTCCATTGTGAGCACGTGAACGTCGAGCGCTTCCTCTGTGTTTTCAGCTATGGAAAGCGCGGAAATGAGCAAGCCTTTGAAAACTTTTTCGTTGCCGCAATATAAAAGTGAAATCATTGTTTTTCCTCTTTCTCGGTGTCTTTTTTTATATATTCTGTGAATGAGTAATTTTCGTCTGTATAAGCGCGGGCACACATAGCTTTGTAGACCGTGTCACGCAGCTCTTTTTCACGCATACGCACGTTTTCGTTTTCGCTGAAAAAGGGGCCGTCAACATACGTTACGATACGCGGCTTTCCGCGCTTGCTTTTTCTGTACGTTACGGTAAATGCAAAAACGGGCGCGCCGTCCTTTGCGGGGTAGCGGAATGATGTGGAGGGGAAGGGGCGTATGCCCGTGTAATATGGCCAGATGTGCGCTTCGGGATATATGACGACGGCGCGTTTTTGCGCTATTCTTTCTGCCAGCGCCTTGTGGAAAGCGCTAAAACCGCGCAGGTTTGTCGGAGTGGGCACAGCGCCGAGCATCATCATAAGGTTTCTCGTGCCTCGCAGAGCCACGTTATCGGGGTTTACGACGATGTGCGCGTCCTGCGGGAAGGTGATTATGTTCGGGATAAATCCGTCGGCAGGTATTTGCGTGTGGTTACCGTAGAGGTAAAGCCCACTTTTTTTGAAAGGCTTGATTTTTTCCTTGCCTACTGTTTTCATCCCGAATTTCAGCCTGCAAAAGAGAAAAGCAAACGGAGTTACGAAAACGCGGTAAACTATAAAGCGCGCTATACGCCATAATATATTTTTGTTTATATACTTGTAATCTTCGCCGATTTCGATTTGCGGGCGCTCGCCCACTCCTGCGAAATCGTCGTGAAGTTCGTCGCTGTAATAAATCGTCTTTTTTTCCAAAGCGCAAAAACTCCTTTTTATTTTTGAGTTTGTTTTTGATTATATTATCACGGGGCGGGGAAGAAGCCAAGGACTTTTGGCAGGAAACGACCTCTAAAGTGGCGAGGGGGCGATTCTAAAGATGAAAGAGGGGCAATTCTACACCCCCACAAGGGTGAGAAAACGACTCTACAAATTGTAGAGTTCAAGAATTTGTGAGAAATATGTTGATTTTGGAAACAAAATGCGCTATAATTACTATATTATGATAACTAAAGACGTAAAACCGATAATCGCGGAGAATCTTACGATGCTCCGCAAGAAAAAAGGAATAACACAAGCGGAACTGGCAGAAGTGCTGGATTATTCCGACAAAGCGATTTCCCGCTGGGAACACGGGGATACGCTTCCCGATATCAACGTACTTTGCGAACTGTGTGACTTCTACGGGGTAACACTCGATTTTCTTGTCCAGAAAGGAGATGGGCAAATAAAGGAGCGCATAAAGAGCAAAAAACTTTTAATCAACAACATCCTCGTATGCGCTCTTTCCGTCGCGGTGGTTTGGCTCGTTGCCACGACCATTTTTGTTTACGGAAACACTATGCGCGGGGCGAATTTTTGGGTGGCGTTCATCTGGGCGATACCCGTTTCCTGCGCCGTGGTTCTGCGCCTCGGCAAGGAGTGGCTGCCGCGCACTGCGATTATGATAATTCAAACCGTACTTTTGTGGACGCTTATAACGAGTATCGTACTGCAATTTATGGAGTATGGGCTTTGGATGTTTTACGTTGCGGGCGTACCCGTTCAGGTAATAATCGTTTTGAAATATGTACAGAAGTTTTTGAATTAAATTTTTAAACGGGGTCTGCTTTATAAAATTATGAAAATTCTGACACTTACACTCAACCCTGCGTTCGATATACATTGCGGTGTAAAGAGTTTTATGCCCGAACGCGAAAATTATATGCGAAGCTACCGCCGCCATATAGGCGGAAAAGGGGTGAACGTTTCGCGCGCGCTCCACGAAAACGGCGTGGAAAGCACGGCTTTTGTTGTGCTCGGCAAGCAAAACTCCGCCGATTTTGAAGCGGAGCTTTCCGCGTGCGGAATCAAATACGTTCCCGTGTACGTTCGCGGCAGAATACGCGAAAACATAACCATACATCCCGAAGAAGCGCCCGAAACGCGCATAAGCTTCGAGGGGTGCCACGTTTCTGCGGAAACGGCGGGCGAAATTTTCGATATGATTTTGCCTCTTTGCGACGAAAACACCGTGTTCACGTTCAACGGCAGAATGCCTGCGGGGCTTTCTGTCGCGGAAATAGCGCCGTACCTTGAAAAAGTTAAGGCGACGGGGGCGCACCTCGCCGTGGATTCGGGCACGTTCACTATGGAAGATTTCATAGACGTGAAGCCCTGGCTCATAAAGCCGAACCAAGAGGAAATTTCCCGTTGCGTAGGCAAGGAAATTACCACAGCGGCAGAGGCTATGGAGGCGGCTCAAACGCTGCACGCCAAAGGCATAGAAAACGTTATGGTGAGTATGGGCGGCAAGGGCGCCGTGCTCGTGTGTTCGGCTGGGCGTTTTGAGGCGCAGGTGCCGAAAATAGACGTAATTTCCACCATCGGCGCGGGCGACAGCAGCGTGGCAGGTTTCTGCGCGGCTTTTGCGGCGGGAAAAGAACGCGGCGAATGCCTAAAAGAAGCGGTTTCCTACGGCAGCGCGGCTTGCCTTACGGCAGGCACAAATCCGCCGAAAAAAGAAGACGTGGACGACATACGAAAAAAAGTGATTATTACGGAGTTTTAAAAATAAAAAATCCGCCTTTTCGGGCGGATTTTAAACTTTAATACAAAAGTTTTTTAAATAAAAATTTTCCGAATCTCACAAAATATCCAGAAAAACTGAACGGCGAAAAATTGCCGGGAATACGTGGGCATTTTACGAGGATTATTTTGGGTGAGAAAGATTTTTTGTCAATTTGTTTTAAATGTTCAAAAAATTTAGTGAAAATTATGTAAAAAATTTGGGTTGAACTGTGCTTTTGTTTGTGATATACTATGTTTAAGATAAATTAACAAGGAGTAAAATATGGAAACTGTAAAAAAATATCTGAAACGTTATTTTATTGACGCTATGGGCGCTATGGCGCTTGGTTTGTTTGCTTCTTTGCTGATTGGAACCATCTTCAATGCAATCGGAATGATTCCTCATTTGGAGATTATGGCGACAATAGGTAAATACGCTCAGGCAATGGCAGGCCCTGCGATGGCGGCGGCGATTGCGTTCTCGCTGAAGGCACACCCGCTGGTAATCTTCTCTGCGGCATCGGTAGGATACGCGGCAAACTCGCTTGGCGGCGCTGGTGGCCCTCTTGCAGTGTTCTTTATTGCCATAATCGCTGTAGAGCTCGGTATGCTTGTGTCGAAGAAAACTAAAGTAGACATAATCGTAACGCCTTTTGTTACTATCCTTGTCGGCGGTTTGCTCTCTATCCTGCTTGCGCCCAAAATCGGAACGCTTGTGGGTTACATAAGCAAGTTCATCGGTTGGGCGGCGCTGCAGGCTCCTCTCGTAACGGGAATCCTCGTGTCTGTCGTAATAGGCATATGCCTCACACTCCCCATATCCAGCGCGGCTATCTGCGCGGGGCTGGTGCTTACGGGAAGTGCGGCGGCAATCGGCAGCTCCGAAGGCCTTGCAATCGCGGGTGCGGCGGCTGTTGCGGGCTGTTGCGCGCAGATGGTCGGCTTTGCTGTTATCAGCTTCCGCGAAAACCGTTGGGGCGGCGTACTTTCCCAGGGAATAGGCACAAGTATGCTCCAGATGCCCAACATAATACGTCACCCCCAGATATGGATAGCCCCCACGCTTGCATCGGCCATCACAGGCCCGCTCGCAGTCTGCGTTTTTGACCTCAGAATGTACGGCGCGGCAATCAACTCCGGTATGGGCACCTGCGGACTTCTCGGCCCCATAGGAATGGTGCTCGGCTGGCTTTCCCCCGAAAACGGTTACCCGGGCGAGGTTACTGCGCTTCACTGGGTAGGTCTCGTGCTCGTATGCTTTGTTCTTCCCGCCGTTCTCTCTTTCGTTTTCAACGAGATACTCAGAAAGCTTGGCTGGGTGAAGGACGGCTATATGAAAATAGAGTCTTAACAAAACCTACAAAAAGAAACGCACCGCATAAGTGATTTTGCGGTGCGTTTAACGTTTTGAATTTTGTACGGGAGAATCAAAACCTTATTTTTTGTCTGTTCTACCTAAGATGTAATCGGCGGAAACGCCGTAATAATCGCAAAGTTTAAGCAAGTGGTGTATGGGGAGCTCGTTTGCACCGCGTTCATAGCGCGCGTACATCGTTTGCGATGTGCGAAGAAGGTCTGCTATTTCTTTTTGCGTTTTGTCGTTATCTTCGCGCAGGTCGCGTATGCGTTTTATATATGTTATGGCAAACCCTCCTCCCAAAAAATGTATTTTATATATTATACCAAGTAAATAAATTTACTATTGACTTTAGTAAATATTTGTGTTAGACTGTTTATGTAAACGATACAAAAATAGTTAAGGTGGTACGAAATATGGCTTTTGTTAAATTCAGTGAATATCAGGCCCCGTTTAACGCGGAACGCTCAGCGCTTCTGAAAGAGCGGAAATCGCATATTCTGAACAAGCCGAAGGACCTCGAAAAATTCACTCCTCCGTATGATAACAGTTGGGGCATAGGTGCGGCGATTATTGCCGCGCTCATAGCGCTTGCGGTGAATGTTGTGCTCTCGCTTATTCTTGCCGCTGTGCTCGATAGTGTCTACCCCAATTACGACACTATGCCGCAGGAACAAAAAGATACTATTTTCGGGCTTATATGGCTCAGTATGCTCGTTTTGCCCATTATTGTTATAATTGTTTGCATAATACACGATATTAAAGCCGCTTCGATTCTAAAAAAATTTGAAAAAGTGAAAAAAACGCCCGAATACCAAGCGGCGCTTTCGAAAATGAAGGAATACGATGCCAAAGACCGCTTGCTCAACAGCAGAATAGACGAGCTTAACAGAAAAATGAACTCTTGCTTTGCTTGGGGTGTTATTTATGTGGACGGCGGCGCACCGAGCGGTACGTCCTATATGGGCACGCTCTGCGTAGACGGAGAAGAAAACAAGGCGGTCATAAATTATGATAACTCAACGTATGAATTTTATATTACGAACGGGAAACATAAGGTAATAATTAAATCTGGCGAAAAAATTCTTTGGCATGAATTATTTTCGTTTAACGGAGACAGTGTTGTAACGATAGATATTGCC
>JAFTOK010000205.1 GCA_017463815.1 Clostridia bacterium
GGGGGACCTCACGTGGTTCTCAAATGATGCGAAGCATCTTTTTGGGTTCACGATATGCGTTGGAAGGAGTTTCCCAAGAAAAAAAAATTTATTTTTGCAAAATTTAAAGTGCACGCCCACACCTTCAGTCTTCGCCTTTAAGGCGAATCCAGCTCCCTCCCGGAGGGAGCCTTGGAGTTAGTAAACACTTAAATTACGATTTAACAATTGTTCCCTCACGGGGAAATTTTATTTATTTTATCCTGCCGAAGCGCCTGTCGAGCTCTCTTTTGGTAAGTTCGAAAGCCACAGGTCTGCCGTGCGGGCAGTATTTTATGCAGTCGTAGCGGAGCAGGTTGTCACAAACGTAGCGAAGCATAGCTTCGTCGTACACTCTGCCCGCTTTAATAGAGGCTTTGCACGCCGTTTGATAAAGCGCCGCCTCAAAAATGGATTTTCTGCGGAATTCCACGTTGCCGCCATGCTCGTAAAGCGCACTCGTAAGCGAGGAAAACATATCCTTTGCCTGCGCCACCTCAAAACCGGAGGGAACGCCCGAAATAATCGCGTTTTTGCCGTCTTTTATTTCAAAAACAAAGCCGCAAGCCGTTATTTCCTCGGCAAATTCCGTGGCGCACACAGCTTCTTCGCCCGAAAGCATAACACTTTCGGGAATAATCAGCAGTTGGCTGTCGGGCTCGAGGCTCGCCATTCCCGCGCGCAATATTTCAAAGTTTATGCGTTCGTGCGCCGCGTGCTTGTCCACGATTAGCACTTTGTCTTCAAGCTGCATTATAACATAGCTTGTGTAGAGCTCGCCGATAATCGTATATTCTGGTATTTCTCGCGCCGTTTTGCCGGGGATTTGCGCGTCGCGCGTGGGTATGCTCGGCATAACCTCTGCCTCCGCATATGCAGGCGGAGGCGCTTCTTCCATCGGCGGCGGTACGGGCTCGGGCGCTTCTTCTGCGGGCGGTATTTGCGAAAGAAATGCACTTGCCTCTTCCTCGCTCAAAAGCGTGGGAGTGGCGCGCACGACGTTCTCTTTGCGCACTTCGTAATACGCTGCGTTAGGCTCCTCAGCTTTCCCTGGACGTTTCAACAAATTTTCCACAGGTTTTTCTACACCCTTTTCCACGGGCATTGTGGAAAACTCTTCCGCGTCAACATCTATTTTGTATCTCGGGACCTCGGGCACGGCAAATTCAGGCGGCTTTTGGAAGGACGGCGCGGATTTTGTCTTTTCCTCTGCCTTTTCCTCTGCGGGTTTTGCCGTGTCGAAAATTTTTACTTTATCGTATTTCGGTTCGTCTTTCGGCACGAAAGCGGAAACCACCTTCAGCTTTTCTTCTGTAAGGCGCGAAGTTTCTTTTTTCAGCGCTTCGAGCGTGGGTCGCGCGAGCGTGTTTTCCAAAGCGCCGCGCACGGCGTAGTACACAACGTCAAATACCGCGCGTTCGTCGCTGAACTTCACTTCCAGCTTTGAGGGGTGAATGTTCACGTCTACAAGCGAGTGGTTGAGCGAAATGTTCAGCACGCAAGAGGGGAATTTATCGTGCGGTATATACGAGCGGTACGCCTGCTCCAACGCCGCTGTGAGCGTTTTGTTCTTCACGGAACGCTCGTTTATAAAAAAGTGTTGCATCGCGCGGTTGCCGCGCACGTTATCGGGCGTGGAGATAAAACCTCGCACCTTAAGCCCGTTATACGAATATTTGACCTCCGCAAGCTTCGTGGCAAACGCGCCGAAAACGGAATAAATCGCGTTTTTAAGGTTTCCGTCGCCCTTTGTGGCAAAACGGAGCTTGCCGTCGGCTATAAATTTCACAGCCACCTCGGGATGGGAAATTGCCAATTTTTCCATAACAGAGGCGACGTACGCCGTTTCACTGGCGTTGGATTTCATAAATTTTAGCCGCGCGGGCGTTTGTGCAAACATAGATTCGCATATAATCGTCGTACCCACGGGGCAACCGCTGTCTGCCACGTCGCGCAGAGCGCCGTAGCTCGCGGTGACAAGCGTGCCCATAGGCTCATCCGCGCGCGCCGTCATAATTCGCATTTCCGTAACGGAGGCTATGGCGGCGAGCGCTTCGCCGCGGAACCCAAGCGTCATTACGGCGTAAAGGTCGCTCGCATTTTTAATTTTGCTTGTGGCGTGGCGGCGCAGGCAAAGCATAGCGTCCTCGCGCGTCATACCCGAGCCGTTGTCGGTAACGCGCAGGAACGATATGCCGCCGTTTTTTATTTCGGCGGTGACCTCCGTCGCGCCCGCATCTATGGAGTTCTCCACCATCTCCTTTATAGCGGAGGCGGGGCGCTCCACGACCTCGCCCGCGGCAATAAGGTTCGCCACGGACTGTTCAAGAACATTTATTATTCCCATATTTATTTCTCACTGTATTCAAGTATAGGTTCTTTTAATATAATATCGAAATTTTCGTCAAGTTCCCAGAGAGAATGTTTCATTTTGAGCGTTGCATTTGATTCCGCAGACGGCTTGCAAACATACTGCCACATTCCCTTTTCGGTAAGGATTGAGCGCAGTATATTTTCCGTAAAACGTGCAGGGAGCGACGAAACAACCTCACGAAACGCCTCTTTTTGCTCTTCCGGAAGTTCCAGCCAATACGTAACAATTGCCGGTCTGTCCGCAAAAACAGCAGAAGAAAATTTTTTGCTTTCCTTTTCGTGCGCTTCAAAATATTCGCTGATTTCGCAAAGTTCGCTTTCACTTATCGGTTTGCACCAATATATATCTACACATTCAAAATCGAGTCTGAATTTCATTTTTGGTGTAAAACCTTTTTTGAGCAATGCCCAACTGCCAATCAAGTCGCCTTTTTTCGTGTTTTCACCGTCTTCTTCAGCATATTTCGGCTTGATATCGACTATTTGCCAATATCCTGCACTGTATTGTTTAACCCAATCTCCGGATTTAAGCATAAAAATTCCCTTTCATAAGTATAAAAGACACCTAATCACCCGACTTCATCGGGAGCTTCCCCTCAAGGGGAAGCCCATATTATCTCAAATCTTTTTTTAGTTCAAAAATCAAATTTATTGCTTCAAGCGGGGTGAGCGTGTTTATATCCACTGCGCGAAGCTTGTCGCACACGGCTTTTTCGCTCATATTATCGAGCGTTACAAAGCCCGTGTCAACCTCTTGCTTTTTCTCTTTTGCCGCCGTCGGTGCGCCGCTTACAAGCTCGGCAAGCACCTTTTTCGCGTTTTTCACCACTTCGTTCGGCACGCCCGCGAGCTTCGCTACCTCTATACCGTAGCTGTCGTCCGCCGCGCCGCGCACGATTTTGCGCAGGAATATTATATCGTCGCTTCTCTTTTTCGCCGCAATGTTGTAGTTTACCACGCCTTTTTCTTCCTCTTCAAGCGAAGTGAGCTCGTGATAGTGCGTGGCAAAGAGCGTTTTCGCGCCTACTTTTTTTAGCGTGTATTCCGCCACGGCTCTCGCTATAGCAAGCCCGTCGAACGTGCTCGTTCCCCTGCCGATTTCATCATATATAATAAGGCTCTGGCGTGTGGCATTGTGAAGAATGTGTGCCACCTCGCTCATTTCAAGCATAAACGTGGATTGCCCCATAGCAAGGTCGTCGGAAGCGCCCACGCGCGTGAAAATCTTGTCAACCACGCAAATTCTCGCCTCTTTCGCAGGTACAAAGGAGCCGATTTGCGCCATAACGCATATGAGCGCAACCTGGCGCATATACGTGGATTTACCCGCCATATTAGGGCCTGTTATAAGCATAAATTTGTTTGCGCCGCAATCGAGCTGTGTGTCGTTCGGCACAAAATATGCGTCTTTTGCATACTGCTCCACAACGGGGTGTCTGCCGTCTTTGATGGAAACCACGTCTCCGTAGCCAACCTCGGGGCGCACGTAGGAGTTACGACTCGCCACCTCCGCAAGCGTGGCGTAAACATCGAGTTTTGCAAGCAAAAACGCCGTTTTTTGGATTTTGTGCACGTTTTCGGCAACCTTTGCGCGGATTTCGCAGAAAAGGTTGTATTCCAGCGCTGCCAAGCGCTCGGTTGCACCCAAAACCTGTGTTTCCATTTGCTTGAGCTCTTCCGTGATGTATCTTTCGCCGTTTGTGAGCGTCTGTTTTCTTATATACCTTTCGGGCACAAGCCCTACGTTGGATTTGGAAACCTCTATGTAATAGCCGAAAACGCGGTTGTAGCCTACTTTGAGGTTCTTTATACCCGTTGCCGTGCGCTCTGCTTCTTCTATGCGGGAAATCCAGCCCGTACTGTCTTCCTTAATGGAGCGCAGGTGGTCTACGTCTGCGTTGTAGCCCTCGCGTATAAAGCCCGCTTCGCGAACGGAAAAAGGCGGCTCGTCCACAATAGACGCGGCAATAAGCCCGTAAATATCGTCGAGAGTGTCCATTTCGTCGTAAATCGCGGCGATTTCCTCGCTTTCAAAAGAGGAAATTATGTGTTTTATCTCGGGCAGTTTTTCCGCCGTCTGCTTCACCGCCACAAGGTCGCGGCAGTTGGCAGAGCCGTATACTATACGCGTTATAAGGCGCTCTAAATCGAGCACGCCGCGCAAAGCCTCGAAAAGCTCGCCGCGTTCTATTACCCTGTCATAAAGTTCGGCAACGGCTGCCTGGCGTTTGTTTATGTAATGCGGATTTTTAAGCGGAAAATCTATGTATTGCTTGAGCAGACGCGCGCCAGCCGCCGTGCGGGTCTTATCGAGCACCCAAAGGAGCGTGCCTTTTTTTTCTTTGGCGCGCATAGTTTCGCAAAGCTCAAGGTTGCGGCGCGTGTTTGCGTCTATTTCAAGGTATTCGCCGTTCTGGTAGAAATTAAGAGTCTTCAAGCCCTCAAGGTTATTTTTCTGTGTTTCGGCAACATAGTAAAGCAAACCGCCCACGGCGCGCAAGGTTACCGCATCGGGGTTTTCAAACTCCTCCGGCAAAGAATCAAATCTTCCCGTCACACTTCTTATAGCGTGCGCTGCGTCGAAACGCTCGGGACTCTTATCGTTTATAACCGCCTGCAAGCGTTCGCGCAGGAAGCGTTCCATACCGTCTATTTCTCCCGCTTCTACGTTCAGCACAACCTCGCGCGGGGCGTAAACGCCGATTTCGCACATTGCTTTTTCGAGGCGTTCTTCACCTTCAAAAGACGTAACGGAAATCTGTCCCGTGGAAATATCGGCAAAGGAAACGCCTATTTCCGTTTCCGTGTAGTATATGCCGCAGATATAGTTGTTTTTCTTTTCGTCGAGCAAAGTAGATTCTATAAGTGTGCCGGGCGTTATCATTCTTATAACGTCGCGCTTTACAAGCCCTTTTGCCGTGGCGGGGTCTTCAAGCTGTTCGCAAATGGCAACCTTATAGCCTTTGCCCACAAGCCTGCCGATATACCCCTCCACAGCGTGGTACTGTATGCCACTCATAGGCGCGCGCTCCTCCTCGCCGCAGTCGCGCCCCGTGAGCACGAGGTCGAGCACAGAAGAAGCCGTTTTCGCGTCTTCAAAAAACATTTCGTAAAAATCCCCGATGCGGTACATAAGGATGTATTCCTTGTACTTATCTTTGATTTCCAGATATTGCTGCATCATCGGTGTCATTATGATTTTTCTCCCTTTCGGTCAAAATTTTTGATTATTGTATATTATTTCTTAAAAGGCTCCTTATTGAGGAGGCTGAATATATTGTTAATCTTCCATCTCGCCCAAAAGCGCGAAGGGGGAGGATTTCGTTATTTTCACGTTCACAAATTTGCCCGTGAGGCTCTCGTCGCCGTCTAAAAGCACGATTCTGTTGCCCTCTGTGCGGGCAGACATTTTCTTTTCGTTCGTTTTGCTCGTGCCCTCCACAAGCACGCGCAGGGTTTTGCCCACGTAAGCCTCGTTCTTCTCCGCAAGGAGCTCATTCTGCAAAGCGAGCAAGCGGTTCATACGCTCCGTCTTTACGCTTTCGGGCAACTGCTCCATCTTCGCCGCGGGTGTACCCGTGCGGGGCGAATAGATGAACGAGAAAATCATATCGTATTTCACACGCTTCATAAGTTCGAGCGTATCCGCAAAATCTTCCTCCGTTTCGCTCGGGAAGCCCACGATAATGTCCGTGGTAATGGCAATATCGGGCATTTTTTCGCGCATATAGTCCACAAGCGCAAGGTATTGTTCCCTATCGTAGTGGCGGTTCATCGCCTTAAGCATTCTGTCGCTGCCCGATTGCACGGGGAGGTGGAAATGGCGCGCGATTTTCGGATTTGCCGCCATAACGTCTATAAGCTCGCGAGAAGCGTCTTTCGGGTGGCTCGTCATAAAGCGCACGGTAAAATCGCCCTCTATTTCGCAAATGCGGGAAAGGAGCGTTGCAAAATTACATTCGCCGCCGAACTCCTTGCCATAGGAGTTTACGTTCTGCCCAAGAAGCGTTATTTCCTTAACACCGCTTGCAACAAGCTCGCGCACTTCCGCGAGAATCATTTCAGGGCGACGGCTTCTCTCCCTGCCGCGAACGTACGGCACTATGCAATACGTGCAGAAGTTGTTGCAACCGTACATTATGCTCACCCACGCGCGAAAATCGCTCTCGCGCACTACGGGCAAACCCTCGGGTATAGCGAGCTCGCCGTCGTTGGGCACAAAAATCCTCTTTTTCTTTTCGTAGGAACGGTAGAGTATTTCGGGCAAATGCGAAAGCTTTTCCGTGCCGAAAACAAAATCTATGTAGGGGTAGCTTTTCTTTATTTTCTCGGACATATCGTCTTTTGAAACCATACAACCGCAAACGCCTATTTTGAGGTGCGGGCGCGCGGCTTTCAAGTGCTTGTACCCGCCCGTTATGGATAGCGCGCGTTCTTCTGCGTGTTCGCGCACGGCGCAGGTATTGACTATTATAACGTCGGCAAGCGCGGGCTCTTTCACAATATCATATCCGCTTTGGTGGAGCATACCGGCCACTCTTTCGGAGTCTGCCTCGTTCTGTTGGCAACCGTATGTTACAACGCAAGCGGAATATCCCTTGCCCGCATTCATATTTTTAAGTGCTTCCATATAATAGGAAACGTTCATTTTTTCTTCCATATATAAATCCCTTTAAAGATAATTATTCAGTTTATTATAACTTATTTCGGTGGGATATGTCAATATAAAACCCCGATGAATTTTAAATTCGTCGGGGTTTGTTTTTTTGGTCTTTCTATTTAAGTTGGTTCCGTTTGTTTTTTTCTTCATTTTGTGCCTTTATAAAGCCTTTTACAACGACAATTACCATAAACAAATTAATCAAAAAGAACGCCAGTGCAACCAATATCAATATTAAAATCTTAAAAATCTCCGTGTTGGGCGCGTCATAAATCGTTTTTATATTTCCATCAGCGTCCACTCTCACAAGTTTTGAATATGACTCAAATGAAAATATTTTTAAAATTAAGATATCGTTTCCTATTTTATATGTATACCCGTTCGCCTCTATTTTTCGAGTGCCTTCCCAATCGCGCAGAAGTTCGTTGTTCTCCACATTGTGGATATCAACCTCTTCCATACCTACGAGTTCACCATCTATCGTTATCTCCACGAGCAAATCACTTCTTACCAAATACAGAAGTATATTTTCTTCTTTCCAGCAAGCCATAGACGAACCTGAAGAAT
This sequence comes from Clostridia bacterium, assembly GCA_017463815.1. GTDB lineage: Bacteria > Bacillota > Clostridia > Oscillospirales > CAG-272 > UMGS731. The sequence goes on from JAFTOK010000205.1 coordinate 7,619, forward strand.
CATACATAAAATAGCGCAAAACATTTCCGTTTTCATCTAAAATAGCAATACGGTTATCGTCAAGACATAATATTATTTTTCCGCTTTCGGAAACGTCAAAAGTTCTGATAGCACCTTTTGAAGCCGAATCATTTAAAATTCCTGCTTTTCTGAAATCAATATTGTCCCACGCCCTATACATATCGCCTTGCGAGACTTCAAGCGTTTCAAAATTCGTATCAACCGCAGAAGCAAAAGCCGTAACGCCGAAAACGGAGAACAAAAGAAATAGGCATACTAAAAATGTAATTGTTTTTTTCAACGTCACGTCTCCTTTTTATGCATTCTCCAGTTCAGCCACGTAAGCCATAAGCTCCTCAAAACTTCCCTTTCTGTATGCGGAAATGTCGAGTTCTTTTTTGTTGAGCAAATAGTCTGTAAGCAAGAAAACTTTCATACCGAGCGTTTCCGCCACCATATCTTCCGTCACATCGTTGCCCACCATCATACATTCTTCCGCTTTCGCGCCGATTTCTGCGAGAATGTCTGAGTAATATTCCACGTTGGGCTTGCAACGGCGGCAATTTTCGTAAGACGTTACGAGCTCAAAATCAGAGGGTTCAAGCCCTGCCCAGCCTATTCTCTGCCTTGTCGCGGTTGCGGGGAAAACAGGGTTTGTCGCCAAAATCAAGCGGTATCCCTTGGCTTTGAGCGCATCTATTGTTTCCTTGGCTTTGGGTGTGTAGCCGCAGGAGCTTTGCACGTATTTAAAATCGTTTGCATAATAATCGTCGAGAACGTCTTTTGCATCTTCCGCGATTTTGCCGAAGCAACCGATGAACGTTTCCCACCAAACTTCCTCGTTGGTTTTGTCGCTCGTGTTCATTATAGCCGCTTTAACGCCCGCCCAAATGCCCGCATAGAGCTTTTCGGGCTCAAATCCGAGCGGCATAAGCCTTTTTGCGAGCGTGCCGAAATATGCTTTTATAAAATTCTCCTGCTCCATAGGAAGAAGTGTTCCGTCCAAATCAAAAAGTATCGTTTTTATCATAATAAAACCCTCTCGTTATATTTTTCAAATTATAAAATGCCCGTTTCCTTAAAGTATGTGCGTAATTTTTCGGCATCACCGTCGAAAAGGTAGCCTTTTATGCCCACTTTTTCGCCCGCTTCGATGTTGTCTTCTCTGTCGTCCACAAAAATGCACTCTGCGGGGTCAAGCTTGTATGTGTCAAGCAGATATTCGTAAATATCCGCGTTAGGTTTCACCATACCAATCTCGCCGGAAATAACAAGCCCGTCGAACATCTTAAGCGCAGGCGCAAGATGCAGCTCGCCGCGCAAGCGCTGGTTGAAGTTAGAAAGCAAATAGAGCTTTTTGCCGTTTTCGTGAAGCTCGCGCACAACTGCTTCCATACCGGGTACGGGCGGCATATGGCTTGTCCACTCCGCGCAGAGCTTTTCTACGGCACCGTGTAAGTGCGCGGGCAGTTCTTTTTTTACCTCGCGGAGGTAAACTTCCTCAGTGAGCGTTCCCTCGTCGAAAGCGTTCCAGTATTTTCTCGCCATAGCGACGGTGGCGAGCAGTTCTATATCGTCTTTATCCTCTGCCACAAACGAGCAAATATATCGTTCGTCATATTGCATAATAACCTTACCGCAATCGAAAATTATGTTCTTGAACATTTTAAAATCAACCCCTTAATTCTACATTACATTATATATTACCATATTTCGGCGTGTTTTGCAACAAAAACACGCGGCAAATTATGAATATTTTTGAGCAAACAAAAAAGTGTGCGTGAAGCACACTTTTTATCAAAGAGAATTTTCTTTTGTTTCCTGCTTGGAAACTGTGATTTCGAGGTTGCCGTTGCGCGTGCGCAACTTGTCTATAAGCTCCTTCTCTTTCGCCGCATCTTTGAGCACCACATCGTATGTAAGGCGGAACATACTACCCATATTCGTCGTTATTACGCGCACAAGCTCGCAGGAATCCGCATATTCAGCAAAAAGAGGCTCGAAAACGTCTGTATAATCGAGGTCCTCGGGAATGGTGATTTTAAACGTCTTATATGCGGCGGCGTTTTTCTTCGCGCCGAAATCCAAAAAGTTGTAAAGCATTGTAAGCGTACACATAATAACCGTAAACATCACCGCAAAGCCGAGGTAACCCATACCGGCTATAAGTCCCGCGCCCATAGCGAGGAAGAGCATACAAATCTCTTTCGCCGTGCCGGGGGCGGAGCGGAAACGCACGAGGCTGAAAGCGCCTGCTACGGCAACGCCTGTGCCAATATTGCCGTTCACCATCATAATAACCACGCAGACCACGGCGGGAAGCACCGCAAGCGTCACCACAAAGCTCTTGGTATATCTTGTTTTAAACATATACGCCGCCGCCATAATAAGCCCCAGAACGAGCGCACAAGCAAGGCAAAGCAAAAAATCCGTAACGCTGATAACGTATGCGCCCTCCATATCAAAAAGTCCTTTAAAAAGTTCCGACATAATTCAAATTCTCCTTTAAACTCGGTAAAATATATTTTTGGTACGCAGTACCGTATTTGGAAAACGAAGTTTTATAAAGCTTTTCCCGCGAAAGGAAACTCGCAAGCCACATAGGAAAGCCGCCGGAGGTTTTTATTTCCATAAGCACGGTTCCCTCCTCCAAAATCGGGGTGCCCCAAACCTCTGCACAAAGCGAAAGAGCCTCCGTGCGGAAAAGCACGTTTTCATCGAAAGTTATGCGCAGGTCGCTACCGTCAAGCGCATAGTACGCCTCCCTTTCATAAGAGAGAAAAACCGCAGGCACGGGCTTTTCGTAATATTCCATAAAATAATCTATCTCGTTTGTGATTTGCGTGGACGGCAAACCGAGCGTCCCCTCGCAAAGCCAACGCATCGCATCCTCCTCCGACATAGAAATGCGCCGTTTATATACTACCGATTTGTATTTTTTCTTAAGCTCCACAAAAACCGCACTTTCGCTGTTCGCTTTGTCATAGCAACGCACGCGCAGTTTTTCTTTGTACACGGGCTTCTCTATGGAACGGCGAATCAAACGGTAATTTTCTGTGTCGAAATATATATTCCGAATGGTTTTTCTGCCGTACTTGTCCAACCGCATATGCTCTTGCATTGCCGCAATCATACGCTCTTTTTGCTCTTTTGTAAGCATATATTTAAACTCATATCGCTTAAAAACAGACGTATACGCCATTTCGCCACCACCTCTCTTTTTCCGTTAAACAGTATACAACCCAAAACTTAATTCAAATTGAAAAAATACGATTTATTTCATTTTACCATCAAAATTCTTTTTGCGCAAGTTTTACCCTCATATCGTTTTAATTTCGTTTAATGTTTGCGTGTTATTATAAAATTTATAGAAGTTTATTGTATTTTTTTGCTCGGATTTATGGTACAATGAATATATTAAGCAAAGAAAGGATTTTCCTATGAGAATTTTACTTGCAGAAGATGAAATTTCGCTCGCAAGAGCGCTCGTTAAAATATTTGAAAAGAACAATTATTCCGCAGATGCCGTGCATAACGGCAAAGATGCGCTGGAATACCTCTCCACGGGAAACTATGACGTGGCTGTGCTCGATATAATGATGCCTATGAAAGACGGTATTTCCGTTCTGCGAGAGCTTCGCGCGGACGGCAACAATATACCCGTGCTTATGCTCACGGCAAAATCGGAAATCGACGATAAAGTTTTAGGGCTCGACAGCGGCGCGAATGATTACCTTACCAAACCCTTCGACACAAAAGAGCTTCTGGCCAGAATACGCGCGATTACGCGCGGCGGCGCAAGCACAACCTCCAAACTTACCGTGGGCAACATAACGCTCGACCGCGCTACGTTCGAGCTTTCTTCCCCCAAGGGAAGCCTGCGCCGTGCCAACAAGGAATTTCAGCTTATGGAGCTGTTTATGTCGCACCCTCACCACATTATTTCCGCAGAGAAACTTATGGATAAAATATGGGGCTATGAAAGCGAAACGGAAATAAACGTTGTGTGGGTATATATTTCGTATATACGCAAAAAGCTTTCATCTCTTGAAGCGAACGTAGAAATAAAAGCCGCGCGGAACGCAGGATATTCCCTGGAGGAAATGGAATGATTAAACGGCTGAAAACAAAATTTGTCATTCTCACAATGGTTTCTTTGTTGGTTTTGCTTTTGGTAATCGTTTCCGGTATGAATATAATAAACTACCATTCGGTGGTAGACGAAGCAGATGAAATTCTTTCTCTGCTTTCCAACAACAAGGGTATGTTCCCCGATTTTGGCGGCGGAAAATTCGATAAATTCCCGCCGCATATGTCGCCTGAGCTCCCCTATGAATCGCGCTATTTTTCAGTATTACTTGATGAAAACGCCAAGGTCATATTTGTCGATATAAGCCGCATATCCGTAGTAAGCGCCGATATGGCAAAATCATACGCGCTTTCCGCCATTGTTTCACAGAAAGACACGGGATTTATAGAAGATTTCAGGTTTAATGTCACAAGCGAAAACGGCGGCACACGCATAACCTTTCTCGATTGCGGCAGAAAGCTCGCCGCATTCCGCGATTTTCTTTTCGCCAGCATAGTTATGTCGCTTGCGGGGCTTGCTATAGCGTTTCTTGTAATATTTTTCTTTGCGGGAAAAATAATTCGTCCTATGGCGGAAAGTTATAAAAAGCAAAAACGCTTTATAACCGATGCAGGCCACGAAATAAAAACCCCGCTGACAATAATAAACGCCAACGCCGACGTTTTGGAAATGGAAACGGGAGAAAACGAATGTATTTCCGATATAAAACAGCAAACGGCGCGCCTTGCCAAACTCACGAACAACCTCATATACCTTGCGCGAATGGAGGAGGCGGAAAATACCCTCACAATAACAGAAATTCCCGTTTCAGAGCTCGTGCGCGATACCGCTTCGTCCTTTAAAACGCTGGCACAAACTATGGAAAAGGAAGTTGCGCTCGAAATAGCGCCTATGCTTTCTATGAAAGGCAACGAAAGCGCCATAGAACAGCTTGTAACAATACTTATGGATAACGCGCTTAAATACTCGCCTCGCGGGGGCAAAATCCGCCTTACCTTAGGTAAGCAAGGCAAAAACATCTGCCTTGCCGTACAAAATGACACCCTTACCCCGCTGCCACGCGAACAAATGGATTTGCTTTTCGAGCGTTTCTACCGCGCCGATTCCTCGCATAATTCGGCAACAGGCGGGCACGGCATAGGGCTTTCCATAGCGCAAGCTATCGTCAACGCACACGGCGGCAAAATTCGTGCTGAAAGCCCCTGCCCCGATACCTTGCTAATCACAGCAATATTTATTGCATAGCGCAAAAATGCCGCGCTCTTTTTTCGAGAGCGCGGCACAAGAAAAAATATTTAAACTTTTTTGAAAAAAGGTATTGCAAAATTAAAAAAAGTGTGATATA
>JAFTOK010000206.1 GCA_017463815.1 Clostridia bacterium
GAACGGATGCCCGCCCCTCGTGTGAATATATTTAAAAACCTTAAAATTATCTTTATTTCCAAGAAAAGACATAAGAGTTGTAATTTGATTTTCTTTTTCTTCGAGAAGCTCTGAAAAATCCGTCTTTTCATCAAGCAGGAAGAAATAATCTCTTTTTCGTGATGAACGGAGCATACTAATCCCTTCGGGTTGAACGCAGAGCGCAAGCCCCTCGCCTTTTTCGGGCTTTTCAAGCTTTTTGTATATTCCCGCAGAGATAACACCTGCGCTTATTTCGCGGCAATACGACATAGCCGCGCTCAGAACCTCCGCCTTTTCCCTGCGTACAAGGTCATTACGCAAAGACGCTTCTATTTTTTCTTCGGCTTCGCGCGGCACTATACCGAAAAGATAATCCGTGGTAACACCGAAAAATTCCGCAATTTTCGGTATGAGCGGAGCATCGGGAAAACTTCCCGCTTCCCATTTTGAAACGGCTTGCGACGAAACTCCCACGAATTTGCCGAGCTCCGCCTGCGAAACACCCCTGTCAAGCCTCAATTTCTGGATTATTCTGCCCATATTTTCCATAATATTATCCTGCTTTCACGTTATATCAAAAATATTATATCACAATGTCGAACGCCACGCAATATTATAGTTCAGCTTATACGAAAATACATATATCCACCCTCTGCAAGCGTGGTGAGGCAATGGAAGCCGCCCGTGCCGTCGGACACGGCGGTAAAGTAATCATCGCCGTGTTCGGGCATATCCAAATCGCAAACATACGAAACCTCGCCCGTTACAAGGTTGAGCTTGCCAAAAGTCATATAATCGCGTATATCGTTATACGAAATTATAAAATAATATTGGTTGCCGTAAAACCATTGCTCTGCCACCTTTACCGTACCGGAATAGCGCGTTTTATCGTAAAAATAAGGCTCTTGCTCTATTTCTTTTATTACTTCTCCGTTTTTAAGCGTCATAAGGTATATTGTTGACCGTCCGCCGATATTATACAAATTTTTTGCACTATAAGAAATATACATTCTGCCCTCATTATCAAATTTGAATCCCGAAAAACTGTAATATAAATGCGGCACAAAATCTTCACTGTTCTTTAAATTTTCGGCTATGGTCATAACCTTTTCCGCCGTTATCGTTTCACCTGAAAGTTTAAGCTTGTAAAGCTCTATAACAGAGTCGTAATCCGAAGTTGTTTCGGTTTCCACTGCGATTTTTTCACCACCCATATATACGGTATCCTCTGCACTTGAATACCCGAAAGAAACCGCGTAAACTTTCATATTTTCAAGAACTTCGCTTATAAAAGTGTGAGTTTTCGTATCGAAGATTGCTATTTCTATAACTTCTTTTTCCGTGTCGGGAAATACAATAGTTTCCCCGTCGGGAAATACATTAGTTTCCCCTTCTTTTTTTGTATAATATTCAGTTTCCGGAATGTGACTAATTTCAAAATACGCCCTGCCTGAATCATCAAAAACCGCTCTTTTCATCGCCGAATGATATTCCTCGCCATAATAGAGTTTATGGTTTGCCACCATTTCCAATTTCTTTGCGGTTTCGTCATAACGGTAGATTACAATGTTGCCGTCAAGCGAAGCGCCCACATAAGGAGCTTCTCCCTCTCCGAAGAAAAGATGGATGGCGTTGGGGTTATAGCCAAATTCAAAATACTCGTCTACTTTGAACCTCGGGTACTCACTCACCGCCCCTTCGCCCAAAACCTCAAATCCATCGCCCGTTTTCCGTACAAGCTTGAACAGGTCTTTATCTGTGGAAAGTACCATATAGAAGTTGCCGTTTGAATCCACCGCCATATCATATTTCACGATTTCGCCGCTTCCGGCAACAAGGCTGTCTATTTCCTGTTTTTCCGTTATGGAAAGCTTTTTTATATCCTCGTCTATGGAGGAATCTATGGGAAGTTCCTCCATAGCATCGGGATGTGTACTTTGCGTATGTATATCAGTAGGCGTGTCATCAACATCCGTGCAAGCTACAGCAAGCACGAGAGTGCAAACAGTTAAAATTATCGCTATAAGTTTTTTCATCACTATTTCTCCTTTCGTGTGTTCTCCGTTTATTTAATTCAGATGGAAATAGCATATACCTTTATACGATTCGAGCAAATATGCAATGTGATATCCACCATTTCCATCAGAAATAATATCGAATACATATGGCATATATTTTTCAGGTAGTAATATTTCGCGAAGTTTTGTAATCTCTCCGGTAGAAAAATCCCTTTTCCCGATGTAAATATCATTTCTTTTATCGTTGCATATTTCAAAAAAGTATAACTGTCCGTCTTCACTGTAAAACCAGTCTCTACTGGGACGAGCTATAGGGCGCTTTTTGCTGTCTACCAAATATTTATTGATGGGTTTCGTATCTATTATTTCTCCGTTCGATATTATTGCTATATATTTTGATGTTTTCATTCCAAAATTCTCATTATAATTATAATAGACATAGATATTGTTATTTTCATCCAACCACATATTGATGGCACCGGCACTTATATCGCTTACATCAGAATATGCAAGAGTCTGCACATTTTTATGAATAACAGAACCGTTGTCTAAAAATTCAAAAGTGTGCAATTCCATCGCGCTTTCTACTGAACCATTTGGAAATATTTTGCTTCCACATATATATACAATTCCGTCCTCAGAAGTGCAAATAAGTTTACAATAATTCTTCACATCATCAAAAAAACAGCTTGTAAATTGATTATTCTCAACGTCATACTTGATTACTTCCAAAACATACCGTGAGTAATCAGGCTGTATGTAAATTTCTGTCTTTATCAATGGTGCGTGTAAAACAGTAAAATACGCATTGAAATGTTCATCAACAGTAAAGTTTTCTTGTAAATTTTTGTGTGAATAAACTTCTTCCCCTTCTTTATATGATAATTCGTGCTTTGATACTTGCACAAGAGCTTTTGCGTTCTCATCATATTTATACACAACCATACATTCATTCAGATATCCCATAACGTACGGTACATCGTGTGAGTCAAACATTATATTTACCGGCTCGGGAAGATATAGCTTATCTTTTTCTTCTTCTGTTTCCGTTATAAGTCCAATATCCAGTGTGCGTTCACTTACGGCTCCGCTTGCCAAAACCGAAAACCCGTTCTCGCCTTTTTTTGCAAGAGAGAAGGTTTCTTCGCTTGTAATATATGCAATATATACGTTTCCTTGCGAATCCATCTTCATATCGTTATATTGCATTTTAGGTATATTATCGCCATCTTCACCGACAATGGTAAATTCATTTACATCCCATTCAAGTATGTCATCATCAATTGAATTTGTACTCGTATTGTCGGTAGGAGTGCTTTGTGTATGTACGTTCGGGGTCGTATTGTTGTTTATTGTGGTGTTTGCGTGTTCGCAAGCTGTGGCAAGCGCGAGCGTGCAGATAGTTAAAAGTATTGCTATGAATTTTTTCATCATTATTTCTCCTTTTTATTTAATTTTTTAACTTTTTCCTGCCTTAGGAGAAGCAAATATGTAATAATCAGCACCACCGCGCTGTAACCGAACGTGCAAAGGCGGTTTATAAGCAGGGCTTCTCCCTCGTAACCCACGCTCCAAAGCGGCCAGAGCGGCAAGTTTTCGGATTGTATAACGTCCATAATAGCATTCGCCCGCTCCGAACTAAACCCGAAAAGCTTCAAAAACACTTGCGGCGAAAGAAGCACGCTATCCACCGCCGCGCCGAAAATAAGCGCAGACACGTTATTTTTCGTAAGAGTGCGTACAAGCGCGCCGAGCGAGCACATCAAAAGCGAGCTTACGAGGTTTATGAGCAAAGAGTCGCGCAGGGGGAGTATCAGCCCGCCGAAAATAATAACGTGGAGCGCGGGCAGAAGCGTAAGCGCAAGATAGAGCACGAAAAAGCGCACCAAAAACACGTTTTTAAGGCTCATTTTGCTTATGAGTATAAAATCTTTTTCGTCTTCGCCGCTCCAAAGCAGAGCGGAGGTTATCATCGTGTGGCAAAAGAACATTATTTCGTTCATATAAATCCCGCCGTTGCTCGTCTTATGGAATACCGCAAAAATTACGTAAAAGCCAATAGCCAGCCAAATTTTTTGCTTTATTTCTTTTAAAGTAAGCTTCAAAAATGCCATACGTGCCCCCTCATCTGCTCACACCGCCGACGGTGTAGATGTAAGCGTCCTCGAGCGTGGCTTCCGCCTTGCGCGAACCGTGAACAACACTCTTTTCAGAGATATAACGCACGGTAGGCTTACCGCCTATATACGTCACGTTCGTTACAGACGTAATCTTTTTAAGTTCCTGCTCCTGCCCCGCTTCGGTTTCCACCTCCCACGTCATATCGCGCACGCGTTCCACCACGGCTTTTGTATCCCCCGCGTACATAACCTTTCCCCTTTCAAGAATACATACGTTCGGACATATGTTTTCTATATCGTGTATGATATGCGTGGAAAGTATTACGTGCTTTTCCGCGCCTATGCGGGAAATAAGGTTGAGGAAATAGAGCCTTTCCTCGGGGTCAAGCCCCGTTGTCGGCTCGTCCACTATAAGTATTTCGGGGTCGCCGAGCAACGCCTGCGCTATGCCAGCACGGCGAAGCATACCGCCCGAATACGCGCCGAGCTTCTTTTTTCGCTCGCTGCCCAAGCCCGAAATGGCAAGCGTGCGCTCTATTTCGGCGTTGATAGCCTCCTTTTTCGTAATTCCCTTTAGTAAGCACATATATTCGAGAAACTCCACGATGTTGAGCTGCGGCATAAGCTTCGTATTCTGCGGCAAGTAGCCGAGCTTTGCGCGGTATGCGGCGAGGTTTTTGGAAATAGGCTCGCCGTCTATTAGTATTTCGCCAGAGGTCTGCGGCAGCACCGACGCCATAATGCGCAAAAGCGTGGTCTTGCCCGCGCCGTTGCGCCCGAGCAAGCCATATACGCCTTTCGGGATTTCAAAGCTTGCGTTTTCGAGCGCAAATTTCGCCTTTCTGCTGTATTGTTTTGAAACGCTGTCTATTTTTATGAACATAAATATTCTCCTCATTTCTTAAATCTTTTCTTAAGTATAAATCCCGCCGCGATAAGCAGCGCCAACCCCACAGCAACCTGCGCACCCAGAGCGATAAGAGCTTCCGTTCGGTTGCTCATCGCTGTCGTTTGCTCCGTGCCCCAAAAACAAACGTAAAAACTGATTTTATACGGCTCGTGCAGAACGTAGTCCTGTAAAATAGAACCGAGAGTCGTGCCTCCCGTAAAGCCTCCCGCCATAAAAAAGCTCATCGCCACATAATATATGCGTTCGTACAGTATGCAAAAAACCGCCGCAAACGCGCCCTTGCCAAATACTGCGGCGAAAAACACAGCCACGGCAAGGTACGAAATTATCCCACCCGTGTAACAGTAGAATATCCGCACGGCATACATTTTCACAATATGCCACGCGCTCACACCCAGCTCGAGGTCGCCGAGCGAAGCGAGCGAAACCGTGGCACAGCCCGTGAACATCGCGCAGCCAAGCAGCGCCACCGTGGCATAGGCGAGTATTTTGGAAACGTAGAACGTGCAAAAACCCATTCTGCCGCCGAAAAGCAGGTCGCAAACGCCGTTTTTCTTCTCCTCATACATATCGCAGGCGATTATTATGCCTATAAACGCGGGCAAAAACGTGGTGGTTGCCCGCTCTATGTTGCCCGATATTGCTTGCGCATAAGCCGCAAACCGCATTGATTCCGAAGTGAGCATATCTATGGAGCCAACGCTGCTTATGCCGTTTACGAGCATAAATATTATACCGCCCACAAGCCCCAGCACCGCCGCAGGCGAGCGCACGATGTTTTTAAGCGTAGTTTTGTAGTTTAAATAGAACATATACCCTCCTTATCCAAGTTCAAAACAGCAAAAAGCTTCTTTGTTTTCGGTAAGATATACAATGCACAATCCGTTTTTGCCGTTCGGAGTTATTTCCATACAGTAAGGTGCGCCTGTTTCGGGCGTTTCCACCTTTTTCACAACGTAGGTTTCGCCCGTTTCCACATTTAGCTTGCAAACGTTTACAAATTCGCAACGTGCCGAAATGTTTGCGCCGCAATTATATCCTTCTATGTAATATACCTCACTGCCGAGGAAAAAGAAATCGTCAAACGCAGGCTTTGCATACGGCGAAAAATCGTCTGCAAAGCTCACGCTCTTTTTGCTCACGTTTCCGTTCTCATACGTCGCTAAAAAGGCATCTCCCGAAGCGTCTCCCGTATTTCCGCCAAGCCCGATTACTTTATATACCACATAAACCTTGCCGTTTTCCGCCCATATGCCGTTTGAATACCCATTATCCCTGCTTAAAGCAACGCTTTGACTTTTTCCATCGTCAAACGAATCGTGTATTTCTTCTATATCGGCTTCATATTGTATTTCCGCGCCGCCGAAAAATATATCCTCCGCCTTGAAAAGCGTCAGCTTGCTCACGCCTTCCTCGGCGTTTTCCACGTTGATATTATTCTCGTTGCAAAGAATATATAAAGTATCGTTTTTGTCATCGTATGAGACCATATAACTCATTGCGGCATATTCCGTAAAATCAGTTTTTGTCAGCATAACGAATTTTTCGCTTTTTGCGTCAAACGCCGTTACGCACATAACAGGGTTGTCGGGGTAAATAAGCCTGCCAAATTCGTCGTTCGCATCGGTATATTTCGAAACCTCGCTTCCAAGCACAAAAAACGCCTTCGTTCCGTCTGCGCTTACGTCCGCTTCACATCTGCTGTCCATACCGATTTCAAGCGGCAGTTCGACGCTCGCGCAAAGCGTGGATATGACGCCCGATACGCGATACGCCACCATTTTTCCATCGAGATACCCGACAACGTATGGGATATCGTCTTCTCCGAAAATAAGCGCCATCTCGGAACGGTAGTAGACGTCAAGCTCTTCAAAATGTACTTTCACCACGCCGTTTACAAGCTCTGTTTTTCGTGGGTCGTAGTATAGCATATTTCCGCCGTAAAAGCCAAGCTCACCGGAGCCGAGCTTTGTAAAGTTGCCGTTCTCCATTTTATAAAGGGAAAACGCCACGCCATCGCCGCTCGGGTATTTGCAAAGCAAGTATTTCTGCCCTTTGCTGTCGTACGAAACGCTCACGTCGCGCAATTCATAGAAACTTTCGGCAAAATAATTTTCATATTCCGCATCGCCGCCCCCTAGCACCTGTGTAAGGTTCGCCGCATTCTGCACATCCCAGCCCGCCACCACGGCGTCATAGTCTGTTTTTGGTGCAGGCGGCTTTGTCTGTATGCCCCCGCTGTCGCACGAGGCAAGAAATAGTGTGCCGACAGTAAGCGCCAAAAATAATGCTTTTGTAAATGATTTGTTCTTCATAAAATTCAACCTTTCTTTTCAAAAATAAATGTTTTTCTCTACTATAAGTATAACATTCCTCGTATAAACCCACAATGGAGGCAAAGTTTCAGCTTTTGAAACCGTGGGTTGTAGTTTTTGAAAAAACGCGGCTGTGGCAGGATAAAAAGCGCGAACAATAGCCTCTACCTCATATTTCGGCATATACGAGCGCATTTTGTATTCGCCGCTTTGTCGCACAAAAGCCACAGCGCAAAATACACGATTCTTTATTTGCGAAAAATACTACGATTCGTAGAACTCGGTCTATGTAGCGGTTATTGCTTAACAATCAAAAATGTTCTATAATATACCCGGACGCGTCGGAACAATATATTTTACGGAGGATAATATTATGGAATTGATGATTGGTAATAAATTAAAGAAACTGCGCCGTAACAAAGACTTAACGCAAGAAGAGGTGGCAACTCACCTCGGTATTTCCTATCAGGCAATCAGCAAATGGGAGCGAGGTGACGGTTACCCGGACATAACTATGCTTCCGATACTCGCAAATTATTTCGGTGTGTCTGTTGATGAGCTTATCGGTATGGAAGAAATATCTTCTGCCAAGAAGTTCGACGAGATAAACCTGAAATGGCAAGAAAACAGAACGCTCGGTAAGCACAAAGAAAATGTGGAACTTATGCAAAATGCGCTGAAAACATACCCGAACAACGCGCTATTGTTAATTCAGCTTTCTGCTTCTCTCGAACGCCTTGACGGCAGTGAAAAAGAAAAACAAACGTTTTTGAAAGAGTCTATTGTGATTCAAGAGCAAATTTTGAAATACTGCAGCGACTCGGAAGTACGCGGAGCCACGCTTTTCAATATTGCCGATGCCTATTACAGATACGGAGATTATGCGAAAGCGGTAGAATATGCTGAAAAACTGCCGAATTTGTATAAAACAAGAGAAACGGCTTTGGTGCGTATCTTGAAAGACTCGGCAGATAAAAACAGAGTCGCAAAGTCAGCTATTGAGCCTTTGGCTTGGCTGCTCTCTTATCATCTGACGGCACTTTCCGAAACGGAAAACACGACCAAACATAAGGAAAAAATCTTAAAAATATTGGATATACTGTTTGAAGGTGACGAAAGCGACTTCATTATCAACGTCAGAAAAAACGCAAGTAAATTATCGGGTTGAGATTAAAAATTCTTTATGTTTTTCTGCTGATTTAATTCTACGAAGTGAAGAGTTCAAAATAGATATAACAAAAAAAATCCCGTTGGCTTAATTATTAAGTCAATGGGATTTCTTTTTTCTTAAGTTATATTTGATTTAGAAACTCATTTGCTTCAATTCTGTTTTTAAAAATATAAATATCTTTATGAGAATATTTACCCAACAGCTCCATTATTTCAGGTCGGCTTTGTGAATTATAGTTTTCTACGAACTCTATGAACTCGGCATCTTCCTCATTTTCTATCCACGGCATATCTGTTCGGGCCTTTCCTCTTCTTTCCTTGATACCATTAAGACAGACATCTAACGGATAATCCAAGAAAACAACCGTGTCACATACCTGTAATCTTAACTCTATCGTGGAACCGTAATTGCCATCGATTATCCATTCTTCCTTTTGCATTGTATTTAATAATCTTTCACGAAAAACGACTTTATCTACAGTTGTTCGGTCAGGGTTCCAATACATCATATCCAAATGATAAAGCGGAATGCCTGTCCTTTTATTTAATTTTTTGGAAAACGTGCTTTTTCCGCTCCCCGGGCAGCCAATCACCATAATTTTCTTCATATTTTCTTTTATACCTGCAAATTCTTATTTATCATCATTATTGAGATACCTTTTCTATGCTATAAAACAACAATATTTGCTCGCAAAGATTTCTGAATCTATTCTACCATAAACTCACCTCTCTTTCAACATTATTCTGTAAATATCTCCCCCCAACAACAAGCGTAAGATTTTTTGATTTCCGCTCTGCTTTCCACTTATATGTTGATATGTGGCACAAAATATGATATAATATTCTTGAACTGTAAAATCCAAAAACACGCTCAAATATGCTCACAAAAAGCAAAACGGAGGTAAGCTTATGAAAACATTGATTATAGGAGGCGTTGCGGGCGGTGCAACCTGTGCGGCAAGACTCCGGCGGCTTGACGAAAAAGCCGAAATCGTAATTTTAGAGCGCGGAGAGTTTATTTCATTCGCAAACTGTGGGCTTCCTTATTATATCGGCGGAGAAATCACCGATAGAACCGACTTGACTTTGCAAACCCCCGAGAGCTTCAAGGCTCGTTTCAATATTGACGTTCGCACGTTCAGTGAGGCAACTGCCATCGACACACAAAGCAAGACCGTCACGGTCAGAAATCTGAAAACGGGCAAAGAATATGCCGAGAGCTATGATTTCTTGGTGCTCTCCCCCGGCGCGTCCCCCATCCTCCCGAACATTGAAGGCAGCGACAATAAAAAAGTTTTTACCCTGCGCAATATTCCCGACACGATGAAGCTCAAGCAGTACATTGATGAAAGCCACCCTCGCTCTGCAGTGGTAGTCGGCGGAGGTTATATCGGCGTGGAAATGGCGGAAAATCTAGCCAAAGCAGGGCTTGACGTCACTATCGTCGAGCTTTCCGACCACTTAATTGCGCCCCTTGATTTCGATATGGCGGCGGATGTTCACAGGTACGTCAAAGCTCAAGGTATCAAGCTCGCACCCGGCAACGGCGTTACTGCCATCAAAGAGAACGGCAAGGGATTGACTATTGTATTGAGAAAAGGCTCGTTGGAAACGGATATGGCGCTCTTGTCTGTCGGCGTTCGCCCCGATACCGCATTTTTAAAATCCTCGGGCATTGCGACCGACGGGCGCGGCAGCATACTAGTAAACGAGAGAATGCAGACGAGTATTCCCGATGTTTACGCGGTGGGTGACGCCGTAACAGTAAAAAACTTCGTAACGGGGGCGTCTTCCTTCATTCCGCTTGCGGGCCCTGCCAACAAGCAAGGTCGCATTGCGGCAGACAATATTTGCGGTATTCCCTCGGAATACAAAGGTACACAAGGTTCGTCTGTGTTAAAGCTCTTTGATATGACGGTTGCCACCACGGGGCTGAACGAAAAGAGTGCTTCTGCCGCAGGCTACGATTATGATAAAACCTACACCTATTCCGCTTCCCACGCATCATATTACCCCGACGCTTCTATGATGTCGGTCAAGGTACTTTGGGATAAAGCTACGCTCAAAATTCTCGGTGCCCAAATCGTTGGATTTGACGGCGTGGATAAGCGTATGGACGTGATTGCCACCGCTATGCGACTTGGCGCAAAGGTAACAGAGCTTGCGGAGCTGGAGCTTTGCTACGCACCGCCGTTCGGTTCTGCCAAAGACCCCGTGAATATGGTTGGGTTCGTTGCCGAGAACGTCATTACAGGCAAAATCGGCCAGTTCTTCTGGCACGATGTAGAGTCCCTGCCACGCGACGGAAGCGTAACCCTGCTAGATACCCGCACCAATACCGAAGTGGCTCGAGGAGGAATCCAAGGCTTTATGCACATTCCGCTTGACTCTCTGCGCGAGCGGAGCGGCGAACTTCCTAAAGGCAAGCCCGTGTATGTGCATTGCCACAGCGGTTTGCGCTCCTATATAGCTTGCCTCATCCTTGCAGGCAACGGGTTTGAATGCTATAATCTCGCGGGCGGATGGAGGCTCTATGAGTCGGTTATACACGAAAAAACGGTGCCCGAATATATCTGCACCGAATGTAAATAAGCGGGCAATGCCCGCCGAAGCAAAGGGCTGACCGATTGGTCAGCCCTTTGTTTTTATCTTTTTTTGTAAATAACAAGTTCGGGAGCCTCGCCGTTTTCCTCGTATGTGCAAACGAGAAGGAAATCCATATTTGCGGCAATACCGAAACAACGGTTGCCGCCGAATTCGCATTCAAGCTGATTCGCGAGGTAGGTGGCATTATCGTCAAGAAATTTCACCTTCTGCCCGTTCGGGAGCGAATATTCCATATTGATATACCCACCTACAAGGAAATTCAGCGTCTTTACCTCGGGCATTCCCTCGATATGTAAGTCGTTGAATTCACGGATAAGCTGCTGTTTGAATTCCTTAAATTTCTCATCACCGCCAACCTCGGCGTAGCGTTTCCAATAATTGAGCTTCGGAAGCTGTTCTTCAAAATAAGCTCGCGCTTTCTCTGCGGGCCAATTTTCATTCGACATATGCTCCACCAGAAAATCGGTTAATTCCTCGAGGCTCGTATAGCAAAAATTGCCATCGGCATAGCACCACTTGCAATATTCTTCGTTGAAAAACCCGTCTTTTTCTTTGCTTATATTACCGTCCTCGAGGGGCATACCGCAGCATTGACAAACAAGATTTCTCGGCGAACCGAGAAGCGTGTTTATCGAAACGTCGAACAGCTTTGAAAGAAGCTTCAGCGTTTCTGTGTTCGGTGTCGTTTCTCCCGTTTCCCAACGGGAAACCGCTTGTCTTGTTACGAAGAGCTTTTCCGCAAGCTCATCCTGAGAAAGCCCTTTCCTCGTTCTTAATTCATAGATTACATCTTTCGTTTCCATAAAATTCACCACCTTGCAAATTTACGCTTTTATTATACCATAAAGCGAGCGAGCTGTGCTCGCACTGGCTCGCCGCGAAGCCGTCAATAGCACAGGCGTGCAGAGCACGCATAGGGCGAAGCCCAAAGGCTTACATAGTAAGTCTTTATGTGCTTATTATACCACAGGTGGTTGATGGTGACAAGCAACTCGCTGTTGCTTTAAATTCCCACGTCAGAAACGCTTTTTTAAGGCAACAGCATCCTTGTTTCTCTTTTATGCTACGCAAACGATGTCGGTATGGAATTCAGCTGTTGGAATTTAATATTTTATAGAGCAAGCCGTAAAGCTGCATCGCTTCGTCGCCATCGAGCCCTACACAGCCGGCAACCTTTTCGGGTATCTTAACGGCGCTTTCCTTCAGGCTTTCTCCGCTTTCTGTGAGCATTACGCTCACGGAACGTTCGTCTGCCGTGCTCCTTTTTCGTGTGACGTATCCCTTTGCTTCAAGACTTTTGAGCACGGGGGTCATAGTTCCCGAATCGAGGAACAGTTTTTCGCCGAGCGCCTTTACCGTAATCTCTTTTTGTTCCCACATCACCATCATCGTGATATACTGCGTATAGGTGAGGCCGAGCGCGTCGAGATGAGGGCGGTATCTTTTCACCACCTCGCGCGCGGCGGCATACAGCGGAAAACAAAGTTGATTTTCCAGCTTTAAGACATCGTATTTTGAGTTGCTCATAAGCTACCTCCCGAAGAAGATGAATAATTGCTTATATTATAGCACAATTTAATTGGGATATCAATAAATATTTATTGCGAAACAAGCGTTTTGGCAAACTGAGCCGCCGATTTCAAATCGTTTGCATCCGGTCTGCTTTTATGGAGAGCGCCGAATTTCCCTCTGCAATGAAATTCCTCGGCGGCAAGCTCCACTCCCACGCTCTGAGCCACTTTTCCCACAGGCTTTTTCATAGACTTCATCATAGCAGACGTGCCAAAGCAAACGATTTTCCCGATTTTATCTTTATTTTCAAGAATAAAATTCTTCACCGCTTCATCCACGTCGAAGGCATAATAAGAACAACCCAAAAACAAAACGTCCACCTTTTCGGACAAGGGAATATTTACGTCAAGTGCTTCCACAGAAAGTGCCGCAGCCACAGCCTCGGCAAGTTTCTGTGTGTTTCCCGAACGGGTATAATAACGAACTGCTGTTTTCATAAAAATCTCCCATCAATTATTTTTTGTTTCGTCATACGCTTTTCTTACAGCTTTTGCAAGCTGGTCTGTGCAGGACGTGGGGCGTCTGCCGCAAGTGTTGCCGAGCAGCTTTCCCTCTATTTCCTCAACCGTCGCGCCTTCAAGCAATTTGGAAATCGCTTTCAGATTGCCGTTGCAACCGCCGTAAAATTCGATATTCGTAATAACATTGCCATCTATATCAAATGAAATAACCTGTGCACAAGTGTCTTTGGTTTTATATTCGTATCTCATCAAAGGCACTCCTTTATAGCTTCTTTCAGCTTTTTCATATCGGTGGGTTCGAAGCGAGCAACTATTTCGCCGTTTCTGTCGATAAGAAACTTTGTAAAATTCCATTTGATGTTTCCGTTGTTTTTATAATCCTTGTCGTTCTTTTTCACAACGCCCGAAAGCATCAACGCCATAGGAGATTTGCCGAAACCGCCGAATTTTGTGTTTTCGGTAAGCCATTTATAAAGAGGAATGGCATTCTCGCCGTTTACGTCAACCTTTGCAAACTGCGGAAACGTGATGCCGTAGCGCCCCGTGCAGAAGGAATGTATATCTTCGTCGCTGCCCGGCGCTTGCCCTCCAAACTGATTGCAAGGAAAATCCAGAATTTCAAAACCCTGCGCGGAAAATTCCTCATACAAATCCTGAAGCTCGTCGTATTGCGGCGTAAATCCGCAGCCCGTCGCAGTGTTTACCACAAGCAAAACCTTTCCTTTATAACCCTCAAGAGATACTTCGCTGCCGTCCATTGCTTTTACTTTGAAATCGTATGCGTTCATAGCGCACCTCCAACATTATTATAGCTCAATTTAATTGAGTTCAATTGAATTTTAACATAAAATAAAAACTATGTCAACAGTATTTTTATACCTTTTTGCAGGTTTATGCAAAAAACTTGATTATGCGGGAAAATCAAATATATTTGCTCGCTTGCAGGCGGAAGAGCTCCGCATACTTTCCGTTTTGCTTCAAAAGTTCAAAATGCGAGCCCTGTTCGATAATATGTCCGTCGCCTATTACAAGAATTTTATCTGCCAAAGTCGTGTTTGAAAGCCTGTGCGATATTGTAACGGAGCTCTTGCCCTCGCTAAGGTGATAGAGCTGTTTGAAAATCCTGTCTTCCGAAATGGGGTCGAGCGCGGCAGAGGGTTCGTCGAGTATCATATACTCGCTCTCTTTGAAGTATGCGCGGGCAAGGCCCACAAGCTGCCATTGACCGCCGGAAAGGTCTTTGCCGTTATCGGCATAGTACCGCCCCAGCACGCTGTCGAAACCGTTTTCCCAATCCTTTATAATTTCGCTTGCGCCGCTTATGTCGCAGGCTTTTTTCAGCCTTTCATCGTTGTTGCGCTCGCCGAAATCGGAAAGCGCGATAATCTCGCGAAGCGGCAAACAGTACGTGACGTAATCCTGGAACAGCACGCCGAACACTTTGCGCACGGCGTAAATATCGTATTCCTTCAAATCCACACCGTCGAGCTTTACAGAGCCCTCCTCGGGGTCATAGAAACGGAACATCAGCTTTATAATGGTGGATTTACCCGCGCCGTTAAGCCCGATAAGCCCGATTTTTTCGTGCGGTTCTATGGTGAACGAGCAATTTTTCAGCACGTACTCCTCCGCATTCGGGTATCTGAAAGATACGTTGCAAAATTCTATTTTCGGGTTGTTCGAGGGCTTCAGCGTGCCGCTTTTTTCCACCTCGGGCTCGATATCCATAAATTCCTGCAGCTCTATGAGCCGCGCATTATCGTTGAGAAAACGGTTTACCCTGCTAATCAGCATTTGCGATTGACTGCGCAAACGCGACACCATACTCAGGTTATATTGCAAATCGCCTATGCCGATACGGCTGTTCAGCACGTCGAAAACAGAAAGCGTAAGCACCAAAAATTCGCTCGCCACGTTTATAACCATAATAAAAGTGTTTTTTATATTGTGCTTTACTTCCTCGTTTTTGTTGATACGGTAAAGTTTTTGCCACATTTCTTTGTATTTGCCGATAAAATAATCACCTATATCGTTTAACTTTATTTCAAACTGAATATTGTTGTTAAAGAACACGTCGCGGCAATAGTCCTTTTTGCGGTTGTCGCGCAGCTGTTCTTTTTCCATTTCCAGCTTGTGCTCTGCGCGCTTTTTGTTGTAGAGCAGGAACGGAACCAACAACGCAAGCGTTACAAGCCCCAGCCACCATTTATACGCGCATACGATTATAAGCGTTGCCACGACGTTTATGAACGCTGAAACAATGTTAAACACTTGCCAGGACATATTCATCATCGTTATAAAATTGCCTCTGACGTGCTTCACCTTATCGCCCATTTTGGCAGAATCGAAAAACGCGAGGTCCATACGCGCCGTCTTTTCCATCATAACCGTTTCTATATAGAACATCAATTCGTCGCCGTAGCGCTCTTCCACGTAAAGGTTGAATTTATCCAGCAGATACGTCGCAAGAAACAGCAGAAGGTACAAAGTAAGGCAAAATGTCAGCTTTTTCCCGTTTGCGCCGACGTCGGCAATGCTGTTGAGCACCTCTTTCCAAAGCCATATGTTTATAAGCGGTATGGCCGTGGTGGAAAGAAGCACTATAATTTTCATCGAAAAATAAAATTTAGATGCGAGAAAGCAGGTTTTCAAGCTGAACCATATGTTTTTTAAAATTCCCGAGAAAAATTTTCTTATTCTATTCATATCACACCGCCTCCTTTGCCGTATATTTTTCTTTTTGCAGGTTGTAGAGCTTGGCGTAGAGGCCGCCGAGCGCCAAAAGCTCTTCGTGCGAGCCTTGCTCTGTTATTTTTCCGCCGTCGAGCACGATTACTTTGTTCGACATACGCGCGCTCGAAATTCTGTGCGAAATCATAATGCCCGTTTTCCCCTCTGAAATGGAAGCAAAATTTTGAAAAATTCTGTCCTCCGCCTCCGCGTCGAGCGCGGCAGAAGGCTCGTCGAAAATGATGACGGGTGCATTTTTGAAATACGCGCGCGAAAGCGCGATTTTTTGCCACTGACCGCCCGAAAGCGCCGTGCCTTTATCGTCAAATTGGCGTGTCATAAAGGAATCGAGCCCGTTTTCGAGCTTCGGCTTCAGGTCCTCATATATTCCGCTCTGCGCAAGCACGGCTTCTATTTCCCCGTCGTTTTCGAACCTGTCCAGCGCGGAAAGAGCTATGTTTTCGCGCAGGGTGAGCGGATACTTCACGAAATTTTGGAAAAGCGCCGAAAAGAGCTTGCGCACGTCGCGTATATCATAATCGCTCATCGGGTAGCCGTTTATTAAAATTTGCCCCGATTCGATTCTGTAAAGCCCCAGCATAAGCTTTATAATCGTGGATTTTCCCGAGCCGTTTATACCCACAATGGAAAGCTTATCGCCCTTGTTCATCGTGAACGAAACACCCGAAAGCACGTATTTTTCCGTATGGGGATATTTGAAATATACGTTGTCGAAAGTAAGGCTTTCAAAGCCATCCGGCTTTCGCGTGCCGTGTGTTTGCTCTGTGGGCATTTCCAAAAAGGCGAACAGCTTTTTCATAAAATACGCGGTATCTATCAATATAGAGGCCGCTTGCCAAATGATGCCGAAAAACGAATCTGAAGCCTTGTTTGCAAAGCCGATGTAAAGCGCCACGTCGCCTATGCCTATATTGCCGTTTGCCGCCTTGTACACAACGTAAGCGGTAAAGGCTATTTCGCCAGCCCTGCGGAAAAGCTCTATAAAAAGCGAACCGCGGAGCATTTTTTTGCCGAGCTTTTTGTTTTCGCGCAGGTAAATACGCTTTTCTTCGCCGTATCTTGCTTTTATGGCATCGGTAAGGTCGTACATTCTTACGTCCTTTGCGGGCCACGCATCGGTAAGCATCCAACGGTAATAGTTTACTTTGCGTAAATCGGGCGCCGTCTTTCTTTGAAATTCGCGTTTTTTTCGTTCATAATACTCTTTAAAAATGACGCTCGGCACGGTTAGAGCCAAAAACACAAGCGAAAAACCGAGCGAAAAAACGGCGAGTGTGGAAAACGCCACCGTAAAGGTATATATGCACGATATAAAATCCACGAGATAAAATACGTTGTCAATCGCGTATGATTCGGCATAACGCACTTCCGTAACGGTATCCTTGCCCTGCGAGGAGTCTATGAACTCCAGAGGCAGCACGGCGAGCCTTTCCGCCAGGCGGCGTTCGTAAAAATGCCGAAACTTTTTGTCAATCGTGTGCCTTGCGAGCGTCTGTGCCGAGAAAAGCCCCTGATTTATTACGAGCGCCGCACCGTACAACGCAATCACGGCGAGTATTTTTTCCGTTTCGGGCGTACCCGAGGCAAGCATATTCAAAACGTATTGCAGCAAAAACGCGGTGAGCAACGGGAAGTTTTCCGTAAGCATAACGAGCGCAAAATACAGAAAAATCATAAACTTGCTGGATTCAAAAACCAGCTTCCAGGAGTATGCTATGGATTTTGCGGTAAATTTTATTTTATTCACAGGCCTCACCCCCTTTTTTCACTTCCGACGGTGCGAAAAAATCGTCGGTTTTGCACCCCAGAATTTCGGCAAGGTGCGGCAGAAATATTATGTCGGGGTAGCATTTTTCCTGCTCCCATTTATAGACCGCTTGCGCGGAAACGCCTATAAGCCTGCCGAAATCGTTAAGGGATAAATCGTTTTCTTTTCTGTAATCTTTAATTTTTTGGGAAATTGTAATGTTATACTGTTTCATCATTCTGCATCACCCGCCTTTGCAAACTTAACCTTTCTCATACGGTTAATCAGCGCAAAAAGCTCTTGCTTGCGCGGCAGGTCCAGAAACCTTTCGCAGGTCGTGAAGAATGCGGAATAAAGGAAATCTATGCCTTCCTTTTCTATTCTCTCGTACATAGCGTCCACCTTGCAAGCGAGGTCGACTTTGTTATCCCTGTTCGTGGTTTCGAGGTAACGAAGCATAAAACCGAGCGTGTCGAGCTGGCGCGGTGTAATAATGTCGTGCAGGCCGCGCACGTCTATTCGTTCGTCGCCGATGAGGATAAATCCCATATCGGAAACCTCAAGGCGCTCCGTGCCGCTTCTTTCGGGGTAGGAGCTGAACCCTTCCGCATAGAGCACCCTGCCCTGCGCCCATTTCGCGCACGGCGGCATCTCCGATTCAACTCCGAAGGAGGCGCATATGCCCTTCGATTTCTCCGTCACGTCGTGTATAAGATAATCTTCCATCATATAGATTTTATCGGCGACGGAAAGGTATTCGCCGCTGCCGCCGATGACGAGGATGGTGGAAACGCCGCGCGTTTTGTGAAGCTCGTTTACTCTGTCCGTAAACGGCGTAATCGGCTCTTTCTCGATGAGCTCCTTCATCATACGGTCGCGTATCATAAAGTTCGTGGCGCTTCTGTCCTCGTCTATGAGAAGCAGTTTGGCGCCCGTGTCCACCGCCTCCATAATGTTCGCCGCCTGCGAGGTAGAGCCGGAGGCGTGGTCTGTGGAAAAATCTCCCGTGTCGCCGCCCGGCAACCATTTGATAAACGGCGAAATGTTTACATGTTTTACGCTTCTGCCGTCCTCCGCAGATATGGTCACGGCGCTTCCGTCTGTAATGCAAAGCTCGCGCCCGTCGCCCTCTACGTGGTCGTAAATCCCTGCGGAAATCGCATCGAGAAGCGTGGATTTGCCCGAATAGCCGCCGCCCGTTATAACGGTCACGCCCTTTTTTATGCCCATACCGCGCACACCGCAGACTTCTATTTCATCATCTGCCGTGGATTTGAACGGAATTGCTTCCTGCATAGGCAGGTCTGTGCCTTTTGCACGCGGAAGTATGCTTCCGTTGGCTACAAAAGCGCAATATTCGCTCGCTTTGAGCCACGTGCGTATGGCGCTCTGTTTTTCGGCAAGCGCTTTTGCCCTTGCAAGGCCCGAAATATCGAAATCCGCTATAAAGCGGTCCACCGCGTCGGGCAGGTCGCGGCAGAGCATCTGCACGGTTTTGCGCAACTTCTTGAACGGCAGCTGCACCAGCATTCTTATGGAAAGGCACATAAGCGGCGGGCGCGATTTGCCGTCGTTAAGCAGAACGACGTCCGAGCCTTTCCAGTATCTGTAATCTTTCTGCGGGCAGAGGGCAAAGTGCGCCGTGTTGCGCGCCAGCACCTCGCCGCCGGGGTGGCAAAGGTAATATTTGCCGTTTTCGTTGTCGGGGCGGCTGCGGTTGTATAGCTCGGCGTTGAGCTCGTCTATATATTTGCCGAAGGCTCTCAGGCAAAAGTCTGCCGCCGCGGGTGTGAGCTCCGCACCGTCCGTGCTTATGCCGAGCATATCGCAAGGTATGCTTATGGTAACGGTCGGCTTATCCTGCGCGAGCTTGTGCGTGCCCGTAATCTGAAAGCCCACGCGCTCGTTGTAATAAGTGGCATTGTACTCCTCAATCGGGTCCCGCTCAGATGCGGAGGCGGGGTCGTAGACGAGCATATACCCCTCGTACATTTCCTTGTATGTTGTTGTGCCTGGTTCCATTGATAATAATTTGTTCTTTAATCTCTTCATTGGGCATCCCCTCTTTCTTTTTTAAAAACGTGTAAATATAACTCATAATAAAAATCTCCTTTCGGTCAGTTCGTATTTTCCGTTACGACCTATATTCCACGGGGGCTTCCCACGAAAAACAAAAAGCACCCTTTCGGGTGCTGTAGCGCAAAAGTATATGCGAAGGCAAAAAGCGGCTTTGCCCTCAAAAAAACACACCCGAGCATCGGATGTGCACAAAAAATCTATAAAAACCTTGCGGCGCTTATACCTCCGCAGGCGACAAATATGACATCCGATAAATATAAGTTGTAATCATAATAATCGCCTCCTTTGGCTGTATTTGCATTTCTATGCACTTACAGTATATCATTTTCGCTCTTATTTGTCAACCTAAGGTATAAAAGTTTTTTTAAACCGTTGGTTTAAACGTCAAAACGACGCATTTGCCATATTGTTTACAAAAAACAAGGTTTTTTTGCGGATATAATCGTCAAAAAGTCCCTTTACAACTTTTTAAAATCGTGGTATAATAATTTTAGTGCGTAGCCAAAAGGCGTAAGTCCAGCTCATCGGACTTACGCCTTTTCTGCGTTTATTTGGAGGTTTTTAGAAAATGGAAAAAGACAATCAATCATTTCTTGTTACCGAAAAGGTAGGCAAGCTTATGGGAAAATACGCCGTTCCCTGCATCATTTCGCTTTTGGTCGGCGCTCTGTATAATATCGTTGACCAGATATTTATCGCAAACGCCGAATACCTCGGGTCATACGGCAACGCCGCAAATACCGTTGTATTCCCTCTTACAGTCATCGCGCTCGGCATCGCCGTGATGATTGGCGACGGTTGCTGCGCTTTCGTAAGCCAATCCCTCGGCGCGAACAGAAAAGATGACGCACACAAAAGCATAGGCAACGCCATTTTGCTATGTGTCATCAGCAGTATCGCTTTGACCGCTGTTTATCTTCTTTTTATGGAACCGATACTCACAGCTTTCGGCGGAAAAGTCAACGCCGAAACATTTGAGTTTTCAAAAGAATATTTATTTTGGCTTGCGCTCGGCATTCCGTTTTATATGTTCGGGCAGGCAATAAACCCCATCATCCGTTCGGACGGCAGCCCCCGCTTCGCTATGTTTGCCGTTCTCGCAGGTGCGGTTACAAACATCGTGCTTGACCCCATCTTCATTTATCCTCTGAAAATGGGTATGGCAGGCGCAGCTATTGCCACGGTAATAGGGCAAGTCGTAACAGCCGCGCTTTCGGTTTGGTATCTCTTCCATATGAAATCCGTAAAGCTCGAACGCGGTAGCTTCGGATTCTTCGGCGGTTTGATGAAGAAGTTCCTTTCCCTCGGCGCAACGAGTTTTCTCGCACAGATATCGCTCGTTATCTCTATGGCGGCGGTGCAGAATATGTGCACAAAATACGGCGCTATGGATGCAATTTTCGGGCTTGCGGAATACGCTCAAATTCCGCTTGCCGTGCTTGGTATTGTTATGAAGTTTTTCCAAATCGCCATCTCCATAGCAATCGGCCTTGCCGCAGGGTGTATTCCTATTGTAGGCTACAACATCGGCGCGGGGCGCAAGGATAGAGCGAAAAAGTTATTCACGTATCTGCTTGTGGCAGAGCTCGCTATCGGCGCGGTTGCCTTGTTGATTGTAGAACTAATGCCGCACCAGCTCATCAGCATATTCGGCGCAAGCAACGAAAGCTCCTATTATACCGATTTTGCCGTAAAGAGCTTCCGCATCTATCTCTGTATGATGCCGCTGGCTATGCTCAACAAAGGTACGTTTATCTATTTGCAAGCACTCGGCAAACCCGTGCTTTCCAGCATCGTTTCTATGGCGCGCGAAATCTTGTTCGGCGTTTTTCTCCCCATACTTATGCCTATTGTTTGGGGGCTTGACGGTATTCTCTATTCTTTCCCCGTGGCAGATATTCTTACCGTTGTTATCGCTTCTATAATAATTGCAAAAACCTATCGCGAACTAAGCCGTTCCGAAAACCGCTAAAATAGATTCTTTGCTTAATACGGCACAACAAAAAGGGCTGACCAATAGCGTGATGTCCTTAACGGAAAATAACAAAAGACAGACAGTTGAAACTGCCTGTCTTTTGTTATTTGAGTCTGGGCTATGCCCATTTTGCATTTGACTAGTCAAATGCGATGCTCGCACTTCATTCTTTTTAGAGTGTAGCTAAAATATTTTATAGAAGCCTTTGCGTAATTATATCGTAATATTCCCTTTCTTTCTCTATGCCGATATAATTTCTACCTAAGTTTTTAGCCGCAACTAACGTAGTTCCACATCCACAAAAAGGATCTAATACAATTTGACCTTCAATAGTAGATATACCAATTAAATACTCCATCAATGCTACGGGTTTTTGGGTTGGGTGTAAGCCCCTATCTGTTCTTTCAGCTTTACATTTAATGATGTTTGAACAAACTTCAATACCCGTATTGTTCAAATGATTATCTTTGATATACTGCTCATTATAGGCACCAACATTATGCTCTTTTATGTTATCCGTCAATGTTGTACCTATTTCGTAAGGCTTCATAAACCACAAAATTGGCTCAAACAACGGACGTAGATTTCCAAGTTTCCAACCACTCCAAATCTTTGCATTGTACGTATCCCCACGTTTATCAAAAACGACAGATACATTCTGCGCTCTATGTGCTGCTGAATCTTTTTGCCAAGAAATCATATCCTTGAAGATAAAACCCGCATCCTCAAATGCAGAAATACAACGGTGGGCATATCTTCTTCCAGCGAAAATAAAACAGCTTGCCCCGGGTTTTAAAATCCTAAAACATTCAGGTGTCCAAGATAAACACCATTGATAATATTCCAATGGGATTTTTTTATCCGCTTCAGACCAACCATTAAGGGGCTTTCCTCGTTTACTAAATACCGAAGATTGTTCTTGGGCGGGACTTTTTCCCAATAGTGCTGAATTTGTATTACTATGAATAACATCCCATTCGTCATAGGATATGCCATACGGAATATCCGACACAATTAAATGAATTGAATTACTATCGATGTGTTTTAATTCTTGACGAGAATCTCCACATATTATTTTATTCATTTCGCACCTCACTCCAACGATTTAACAAATGATTTAATTGATGAAATGCGTTCTTCTAATTTTCTTGATTTTATTAGTTCCGAAACCGCCTTTTCTCTTGAAAATCCTTTTATGATGTTTATTTCCGCATCAATATGCTGAATTTCACAATTACCACGTTTAGCAATAGCTATTTTGCAAGATTGCAATAAATTTTCAAAATCTTGTACCTTCTTTGAAATTCTATCACAAACGAACTTGTTGATATATGGGAATAAACAATTCTGTCTATCAGCATACGCGATTTTGCTATCTCTTTCTATTCTTTTGGGAGCATTCCATATCTGCTCCAAACTAAGAGAATCGTTTTCAACAATATCATTTACTAAGAGAAAAAGAATATGTTCCCAAGACAACAAGCATACACTGTTATCCAAACTTGACGAATAAATTTGACTATTAATGCTCGGATATTGAAAGTACGGGGATACCAACAAAGCAAAATCGTGTTCCATTCCACGCCAATTACTTAAAGTGGATATTTTGAAATCCTTTTGATTTTTAGCCGTACGGCTCATTCTAAAAGTTTTTGCATCGGCTACCAAGGTGTATCCGTGTATGCTTTCTGCAATTATATCGGCACTGTTACCTCTTTCGGATACCGCTTTAGACTTTAGTCCTAATTCAACAAAACATCTCGCTAAAATCACATCAGATGCTTTAGAGTATAGTTTTTCTTCTGTTGAGCTTGCCTCAATTGACTCTGGAATAGTTCCGATTTCTCGAACAATATTTATTAAACTTTGCTTTGTTAATTTGCTAACCTGCTCTGTCAACAGATTGGTTGCGACGGAAAAAGTATTGTTTTTAGATAAATCATTTATATTTTTCACAAATAGTTCAAAATCGCAATTCATAAGCCCCTCCAACTATTGATTATAATATACACAATAATTTTATCATATTTTTTATTTTTTTCAAGTCATACACAAGTAAATAATAATTTTTTTGCAAATTATCCACTAAGGACATCACTCTATACGGTCAGCCCTTTTGTGTGCTGTATTAGTTTTCACCGAGAGTATACCCGGCTCTTTCTATTTTCGCTTTTATAACCTCGTCGCCAATATCCTCTGCATAGGATACGGTCAGTTCGCCTTTTTTAAGGTCAACCTTGCCTGCAGCGCCCTTAATATCGTTTATAACTTCTTCTACACGGTTTTTGCAACGCTCGCAATGCATACCTTCAACCTTAAATACCTTTTGATACTTCACATTTGCAAGCTTTTTCTTTTTAGGCTTATAGCCGCCACCGCCACAGCATCCACTTTCGCCCTTGAAATGCTTTACGGTATAAATAACTCCTATGAGAATTATAACTGCAATTACACCGATGATAATATAGTTTTCCATCACTTACCTCAGTTCATCTTATAAAATATTTGTCAGTAACAAAACAGGTTAGTTTCCGCTAACTCATTGAATTATATCATATTCTGTCAATAATGTCAATAACATTATTTTTATAGAATTTCATATATTACGACCTCATCATTTTAAAATCTGCTTTATAACCCATAGTTGTGTGCGCTTCGGAAGCACGTTCAGCAGCAGTAAAAGCGGGTTTCGGTTTATACTGTATGCAAATTTCGGCCTTTTTGCGCCGAGGATTTTTTGCGTCTTCGCGGCGATTTTTTCGGGCGGTACACATCGTGCCTCCACGCTTTCCACAATCTTTTTAAACCGTTCCGCGTTGCAGGAGTAAAGCTTCGTTTTGCGGCAAAACTTGTCGAGCGCGTCTGTGGAAACGCCGAGCATATCCGTCGCCACCGCGCCCGCGCGGAGCACGGAAACGGAAATGCCGAGCAGTTGCAGCTCCATTCGCAAGGAGTACGCGTATTTATCGAGCGCGCCTTTCGTTACGGCGTAAATCCCCGTGAAAGGCAGAGGAGCAAGCGGCGCAAGCTCGCTTGTGGTAATAATAATCCTGCTCCCCTTTTTCAAAAGCGGGAGAAAGACCTTGTTCACGTTGAACGCGCCGAAAAGGTTTACCTCAAACGCGCGCTCGAAGCGTTCGTTTTCTATTTCCACGAGCGAATCGAGCAGGTATATGCCCGCAAAATGCACTATGGCGTAGAGCTCGCCCGTGGTTTCCCGCACCTTTTCAAACGCCGCGCAAACACTTTCCGCGTTTGTAACGTCAGCCTCAAGCGGGAGCACGTTTTCTTCGGCTTCTTCCACCTTTTTGTCCATAGCGAAAACGAAAAACCCCTGTTTTTTAAGCGCTTCCACGGTTTTGCGCCCCATACCGCCGTACGCGCCCGTTATAAGTACGTATTTCTTCATTTTCTGTATACCTTTTCCCAATCTACGCTCTTGCCGCTTTCGAGGAAAGCCAAAAATTCGCCGTCGAACTGTTCTTCGCTTATAACTCCGCCTTCCACAAGGTCGTAATCGTAATACAATATCTCGAAATCTCGCCCGAAAGCGCCGCCATCGGGCAAAATGCGCGAAAATTTGCCCATCGCCGCCAGAACTTCATCTTTACTCATTTTTCCGCTTTTGTAGCCGTCCCACAGGAAAAGACGCAGCCTTTCGTGCACGCTTTCTTCGTCGAACGGCTTTTCAAGACAATAGAGGTTCAGGCGGTATTCCACTTCTTTCATATCGCCGCCGCAATCGACAAGTTCAAGCACAATGTCCGAAAGCGGCTCTTCCCGCTTCAAATAACCGTCAAGCCACTCGTCATATCCGTTCCAAAAGCCCGCAAGAAGCAATAATCTTTCAAAATAAGCGTCTTCACGAGTCATACGCTTTCACTCCTTGTTGAAAACGTATTTATCCATTCGGCGGAACGCTTCTTTCACGCGCGAAAGAGGTAAAGCCAAATTAAGGCGAATGTGCGTGCTGCCGCCGTGCTGTCTGCCGTCCTGCCAAGCAACACCTACGTCCCAACCCATTTTCAGCAGCTCGTCGAGCGTTTTGCCGTGTGCTTTGAGCCATTCTTCGCAGTCCATAAACACCATATAGGTGCCCTGCGGTTTTGCCGCGCTTACCCCCGCAAAATGCTCGCTTATATATTCGCACGCATACTCCACGTTGCAGGAGAGCACGTCGCAAAGCTCGTCTACCCACTCGTGCCCCTCGTCTTTGTAAGCACCGATGAGCGCGTGCATAGAAAGCACGTTCATAGAGTTATAGTGGCAAAGCGACGATTCTTTTTTCACCCTGTCGCGCAGGCGTTTGTTGTATATTATGTGGTATGAGCCGATAAGCCCCGCGAGGTTAAAGGTTTTGGAGGGGGCGTAGAGCGCAACCGTGCGCTGTTTTGCGTCCTCGCTTACCGACTGCGTGGGAATGTGATTGCCGCCGAAAAGGATAATATCCGACCATATCTCATCTGCCACCACGTAAACGTCGTACTTTTTGTAAAGCTCCATCGCTTTTTCTATTTCCCATCTTTCCCAAACACGGCCCGTGGGGTTGTGCGGGGAGCAGAAAATAGCCGCGTGAATGTTGTTCTGCGCGATTTTTGCCTCCATATCCGCAAAATCCATACGCCACACGCCGTTTTCGTCGCGGGCAAGCGGGCTTGGCACGATGTTATACCCCGCGTTTTTCAGCGAGCCCGTAAAGCCCATATACGTGGGCGAATGCACGAGCACGCTTTCCCCGCGGGAGCAGAACGTGCCCAGCGCCGACATAAGCCCACCCAGCACGCCGTTTTCGTAGCCTATGTGCTCCGGCAAAAGGCCTTCACGCCGTTGCGCCTTTTCTGCCAATCTATAATGGCATCGTAATATTCATCTCTCGTGGCAAAATAGCCGAAAAGCGGATGCTTTGCCCTTTCGATAATCGC
>JAFTOK010000207.1 GCA_017463815.1 Clostridia bacterium
ATGCCGTTGTGTCGAATATGGAGCGTCTGGAAGCTACGATTATTGATATTGATTTGGATATGCATATACGCGGCCCGAACGAGCAGAAAATTTATATTGCCTATGAGGTTGACGGAACCTTATATGAAAGGCAGCTCGGGACCGATACAAGCGTATCGTTTGCGGCGGGTACGGGTGCTCATTATTCGGTTGGCGATAAGGTGGAAATTTTTTATGACCCGCAAAACCCCGAGGTCATAGCTTCGCCGCGTTCCGCCGTTGTGGGGTATTTCTATATGGTCATAGGCGCACTTGCCCTCGCGGGTGGTGGCTGTCTTTTGTTCTTCCTTTGAAGCATAAGCGTAAATTTCTGGTTACGCAAGCGGAATATGAAAAAGAGGGAGAAGAGATTAGAAAGAGTAAATCAGAAGCGAAAAAGCAAAAGAAACAAATAAAAGCGGAAAAAAGAAAGAAATATGCAAAGGCGAGAAAGGTTTTTAAGATTATATTGATTGTTCTTGCCGTACCGCTGGGTGCATTTATCCTTTTTCTTTTGTTTGGCGCAATGCGTATGGCGTTGGGATATTAAACTCTTTGAAATTTACGGTTATATTTGTAGTACGTTTAATGTTTGAAGCCTCACTCTTGAGGGAGGGGGACCACGGAGTGGTGGAAGGAGTTATTTTGGGACAAGCAAATTTATTTTTGTTTAGTCTGAAAATTTTTCGTGCACTCCTTCCGGCGCTCGTTCCTCGCGCCACCTCCCTCGAGAGGGAGGCTTTAAAAAACATAAGAAAAAGGGACTTGTACAAGTCCCTTTTTCTATTAAATCAAAGCGCTTTGAGCGTTTCCATAACGTAATCGCCGAATTCTGCGCAGGTTGCACCCGTATCTCTGCCCGTGATGGTGAGCTTCTTTTCTTCGAAGCAGCAGATATCGAGAGCTTTTGCGAGCTTATCGGATTTTTCCTGCAAGCCGATGTGGGAAAGGAGCATTACGCAACCGCGGAGCATAGAGCAGGGGTCTGCATACTGTGCGCGGCCTTCCTTTACCATTCTGGGCGCGGAGCCGTGAATTGCCTCGAACATAGCGTATTTTTTGCCGATGTTCGCGCAGCCTGCCGTGCCAACGCCGCCCTGGAACTCTGCCGCTTCATCGGAGATGATGTCGCCGTAGAGGTTGGGAGCAACGAGCACCTTGAAGTCACGGCGGCGTTTCGGGTCTACGAGCTTCGCCGTGATGATGTCCGCATACCATTCGTCCGTTACGATTTCGGGGTATTCTGCCGCAACCTTGTGGCAATCTTCGAGGAAGTTGCCGTCTGTTGTCTTAATTACGTTTGCCTTGGAAATAAGGGAAACTCTGCCGTAGCCGTTCTTGCGTGCGTAGTCGTATGCAAGGCGTGCGATTCTGTCGGAGCCCTGTTTTGTTGTGATAACGAAGTCAACTGCGAGGTCGTCGGTAACGTTGAAGCCTTCTTTGCCCACAGCGTAGCCGCCCTCTGTGTTCTCACGGAAGATTACCCAGTCGATGCCCTCTGCGGGAACTTTAACGGGGCGGATGTTTGCGAAAAGGTCGAGCGCTTTTCTCATAGCCACGTTTGCGCTTTCGATGTTGGGCATACCGTCGCCCTTCTGGGGCGTGGTCGTGGGGCCTTTGAGGATGATTTCGCAGGATTTGAGCTGTGCCATAACGTCGTCGGGAATAGCCTTGCCGCAATCGATACGGTTTTCGATTGTAAGGCCGTCGATGTTTACAAATTCAACCTTGCCCGATTCCACCATATCCGCGAGCATAAATTCGAGCACGCGTCTTGCCTCTGCCGTAATTGTGGGGCCGATACCGTCGCCGCCGCATACGCCGATGCGGATTTTATCGAGCGCGTTGTAATCTACAAAATCGCCCTGGGATTTCATATCTTCAACTCGAACGAGCTGTTTTTCGAGGATTTTTCTGAATTTTTCGCAATCCGCGTCGAGCTGTGCGTTTACTGTTACGTCTGCCATTTTTTTAGTTCTCCTTATCTTTCGTGTAGTTGAGGAGGCCGCCCGCGAGCAAGATTTCGCGCTGGCGTGCCGTTGCGGCGAGAACGAGCGTTATTTTTTCGCCGTTCGTCTTGTTTTCAAGAACGAGTTCGTCTTTTGCGGCGATGCCGTCTGCAAAGCCCGCAATTTCTATATCGTCGCCCTGTGCGATTTTTTCAAAATCGTCGGGGTTTTTGAACGTGAGGGGAATAATGCCGAAGTTTATAAGGTTTGCCATATGAATACGTGCAAAGCTCTTTGCCACAACGGCTTTTATGCCGAGGTAGAGCGGAACGAGCGCCGCGTGCTCACGCGAGGAGCCCTGGCCGTAGTTTGCGCCGCCCACGATTATGCCGCCGCCCAGAGCCTTTGCTCTTTCGGGGAACTCTTTATCGCAAACGGTGAAGCAGAATTCGGAAAGCTTCGGCACGTTGGAGCGGTAGGGGAGGATTTTTGTGCCCGCGGGCATAATGTGGTCTGTAGTGATGTTATCGCCGACCTTGAGCGCCGTTTTGCAAGCGAGGTCTTGTGCGGGGCGCACGCCTTTGGGGATGGGTTTGATGTTCGGGCCGCGCTCAACGTCCACGCTTGCCGCATCTTCGGGGCTTGCGGGCATTTCGATGAGGTTATCGTTAATCTTCATAACTTCGGGGAGAGCGATTTCGGGCGCTTTACCGAGCGTGCGCGGGTCTGTGAATACGCCTGTTATTGCGGAAGCCGCCGCCGTCTGCGGGGAAACGAGGTAAACTTTAGCGTCTGCCGTGCCGCTTCTTGCCTCAAAGTTGCGGTTGAACGTACGCAGGCTCACACCGGCGGATTTCGGGGAGAAGCCCATACCGATGCAAGGGCCGCAAGCGCATTCGAGTATTCTCGCGCCCGCGCTGACCATATCTGTGAGCGCACCGCAATCTGCGAGCATAGAGAGAACTTCTTTAGAGCCGGGGGAAACGGACATTTCCACGTCGGCGTGAACTGTTTTGTCTTTGAGAATGGAAGAAACCGTGAGCATATCGAGCATAGAGGAGTTTGTGCAGGAGCCTACGCAAACCTGGTCGAGCTTCATACCTGCGAGCTCGGAAACGGGGCGAACGTTATCGGGGCTGTGGGGGCAAGCCGCCAAAGGAACGAGCTCGGAAAGGTTTACCGTGAGGTGTTCGTCGTAAACCACGTCGTCGTCGGGGCCGAGGGGAACGTAGTCGCACTCTCTCTGCTGGGAGCGCAGGAAAGCGCGCGTTATTTCGTCGGAGGGGAAGACGGAGCTTGTAGCGCCGAGTTCTGCACCCATATTGGTAATCGTGGCGCGTTCGGGAACGGAAAGCGTCTTTACGCCTTCGCCGTAGTATTCTACAACCTTGCCCACGCCGCCTTTTACGCCGAGCTTGGAAAGAACGTAGAGAATCACGTCCTTCGCGCCGACGAAGTCGGGGAGCTTGCCTGTGAGCTCTACGCCGATGATTTTAGGCATATTGATGTAATATGCGCCGCCGCCCATCGCTACGGCTACGTCGAGACCGCCTGCGCCCATCGCAAGCATACCGAGGCCGCCCGCCGTGGGGGTATGGCTGTCGGAGCCGATGAGTGTTTTGCCGGGAATGCCGAAGCGTTCGAGGTGAACCTGGTGGCAAATGCCGTTGCCGGGGCGGGAGAAGCGAATGCCGTGCTTCTTCGTTACTGTCTGGATATATCTGTGGTCGTCTGCGTTTTCAAAGCCTGCCTGGAGCGTGTTGTGGTCGATGTATGCGACGGAAAGCTCTGTTTTAACTCTTTCCGTGCCCATCGCTTCAAATTGGAGGTAAGCCATTGTGCCGGTGGCGTCCTGAGTGAGCGTTTGGTCTATGCGAAGACCGATTTCCGCGCCGGGTGTCATTTCGCCGGAAACAAGGTGATTTTTGATTATTTTCTGCGCTATGGTAAGTCCCATTTTTATGTATCCTTTCGTTCTTGATTGATTATTGTTAGCAAATTTGTAAGTGCGCGTTCCACGTGGGCGGACATAAGCGCGTCTGCGCCGTCGGCGTCGCCTTTTGTAATCGCTTCGTAAATTTCGCGGTGCTCCTCGAGCGATTTTTCTATTCTGCCTTCTACGGCGAGCGAAAGCTTGCGGTAGCTGGCGATGTACCTATGCAGCTCCGAAAGAGTTTTGCCGAGCATTCTGCTCTCGCAGGAGCGATAGATTATATCGTGAAAAGAGGAATCGAGGTCTTTTACTTTTTCTATATTGCCTTTTGCCATATAGAAGGCGGTGAGGTCTACGTTGTCGCAGAGCTTCTGGCAGAGCGCTTCGTCCGTGTTTTCTGCGGCTATGCGTGCGGCGAGCCCTTCGAGGCGCATACGGATTTTGTAAATGTCTATAAGGTCTTTCTCCGAAATGCCGAGCACGACGGCGCCTTTGTTCGGCACTAGCTTTATAAGGCCCTCTCTGTCGAGGCGTTGGAGCGCTTCGCGCACGGGCGTTCGGCTCACGCCGAGAGCGCGGGAAAGCTTCATTTCCGTAATGGCTTCGCCTGCGCGAAGCTTGCGGGAAAGGATTTGCTCTTCCAAAGCGAGATAAACTTTTTCTTCGAGGCTGGAAGCCCCATCAGGCTGAAACATATTTAATTACTCCTGAGAATTATTTATTTTCGGAAGCTTTTTTTATTTCTGCCGAAAGGGAAACGAACATTTCTTCCAGCTCGGGGTCTGTCATAAGAGTAATTCTGCCTTCCGCGTAGAGCTTGTCGATGGCTTCCTTCATTTTTACGACGATTTCGTCGCGCTTGGTTACAACTTCGTCGCCCGTGAACTTATAGTGCTTGTTGAGCCAGTAGGCGATGCCCGCAAGACCGGAAGTTTTGGAAACGGAAACGGAGGCGGGAACGCCGAGTACGGCTTCCGTATCGAAAATATTGTAAATTTCCGCATCTTTAAGCATACCGTCTGCGTGTATGCCCGCGCGCGTCACGTTGAAGTTTTCGCCTATAAAAGGTGTCATAGGGGGGATGTTGTAGCCGAGCTTTTCTTTATAATACTGAGCGATTTCCGTGATAACCTCGGGACGCATACCGTCGAACGAGCCGCGTATAGAGGCGTATTCGATAACCATTGCCTCCAGCGGCACGTTACCGGTGCGCTCGCCTATGCCGAGCAGGGAGCAGTTAACGGCTGAAGCGCCGAAGAGCCAAGCCGTGGTGGCGTTGGTAACCGCTTTGTAAAAGTCGTTGTGTCCGTGCCATTCGAGCATTTCGCTGGGCACGTTTGCATAGTGGTGCAGACCGTAAACTATGCCGGGCACGCTTCGGGGCAGGGCAACTTCACTGTAGGGTATGCCGTAGCCCATTGTGTCGCACATACGGATTTTAACGGGAATGCCTGCCTCCTCGGAAAGCTCTGTGAGCGCGTTTACAAAAGGAACTACGAAACCGTAGAAATCGGCACGCGTTATATCTTCCAGGTGGCAACGGGGGCGCAAGCCTGCGTCGAAAGCGTCGCGCACGACGGAAAGGTAATGTTCCATCGCCTGCGAACGCGTCATACCGAGCTTTTTGAATATATGGTAGTCGGAGCAGGAAACGAGAATGCCCGTTTCTTTTATGCCGATGTCGCGCACGAGGTTGAAGTCCTCTTTCGTGGCGCGAATCCAAGTTGTGATTTCGGGGAATTTATAGCCGAGGTCCATACATCTTTCCACAGCTTCGCGGTCTTTTTTGCTGTAAACAAAAAATTCGCTCTGGCGGATGATGCCGTTTTCGCCGCCCAACTTTGCGAGCAATTTGTAAAGGTCAACAATCTGTTCCGTTGTGTAGGGGGCGCGGGATTGCTGGCCGTCGCGGAAGGTCGTGTCCGTTATCCATATGTCTTTCGGCATAGCGATAGGTACGCGGCGGTGGTTGAAGGGGATTTTCGGTACGTCTGTATAGGGGTATATATCGCGGTACAGGTTGGGTTCTTCCACATCCTGCAGTGAATATTTATATTGAGAAAATTCAAGCAAATTGCTTGCATCGCTTCTTGATAGCATTTGAAACCTCCAAGGGGAAATTGTGTAATTGTATACAATTATACATTTTTATCGCGATTTGTCAATAGAATAGAAAAATATTTTATAAAAATAACCATAAAAATTTCATTTACCACCCGAATTTTATGTAAATGTGAAAATATACAAAAAAGATACGCTCGATTTTGCTATTTCGCCCAAGAAAAATACGCGAATTTAACTTGTTTTTACGCTGAGAGGCAAAAAACAAAAATTTTTATTGACAAACGTTTATTTATATAGTAAAATGAAGAAAAATGAAAATATTTTTCATTATGAAACACGGCGCGGTTTTGCGCTGTGAAGTAAATTTTCAAAAACCGCGAAAGCGAGGACGAAATGAACAAAATCATTCTAAAAGCCCAGCTTTTGTACGGCGATATGGGTAAATCCGAGAAGAAGGTTGCCGATTGGCTTATTTCTCACCCCGGCGACAATTTGCCTATGTCCATTTCCGAGCTTGCGGAGCTTTGCGAAAGCTCTGAATCCACAATAGTGCGCTTTGCGCGCAGGCTCGGCTTTTCCGGTTACGCTGAACTGAAAATTTCCGTCGCGGGCGAGCAGGAAAAGAAGGTGGTGCTTCCCACCATCGACGAAAACGACTCTTGCTTTGAAATACTCGGCAAAATCTGCAACGACGCCTACCTTTCCTTCGAGCGAACGAAGCGTACCATAGCGCCCGAAAATATTGCCGCCGCCGCAAACCTTATCGCGGGCGCGCGCAAAACGGTGCTAATAGGCCTCGGCTCTTCCGCCTCTGTGGCGCAGGACGCGGCAAACAAATTTCTTCGCGCGGGGTACGAGGCGTACTCCTATGGAGATACGCATATGCAGATGATAGCCACCTCCCGTATGAAAGAGGGTGACGTGCTTGTGGGGGTTTCCCAATCGGGTGCATCCAAGGACATCGTAGAGGCTATGAGGTTTGCCAAAAGCCGCGGTATTTCCACCATATGTATAACGGGGACGGACCGTTCGCCTATTATGAAGCAAAGCGACATTGTGCTGCTTACAGACACGGAAGAAACAAAACACAGCTCCCTTGCCTTAAGCTCCCATCTTTCTCGCCTTGTTGTTATAGACTCCCTTTGTTATTACCTTGTTTACAGAAACGAAGCAAACAGAGGTGACTTTGAAAACGAGAACCAAAACAGT
Source organism: Clostridia bacterium (assembly GCA_017463815.1). Classification (GTDB taxonomy): domain Bacteria; phylum Bacillota; class Clostridia; order Oscillospirales; family CAG-272; genus UMGS731. The sequence continues at coordinate 7,174 of JAFTOK010000207.1, forward strand.
CTTAAATCCAAGCGTGTAAACGATGCAAACGAATAGTTTGCCGAAAAATTCGGTATTACCGCCCGCATTCCCGAAAAGACGAAGGCAGGCGAGAAATATACAAAGCAAAAGCCCCCTTGAAATCTTGTAAATAATTAAATGAAAGGAAATAAAAACAATGACTTCATCTTTCGAAATTAAAAAAGAGATATGCGAAGTAGGCCACAAAATTTATGCTGAAGGCTTCGTAGCTGCAAACGACGGTAACATCTCCGTTAAAGTAAGCGAAAACGAATACTACTGCACACCTACAGGCGTATCCAAAGGCGACCTCACACCCGATATGATTATCCGTATCGACGGCAAGGGTAACAAAATCGAAGGCAGACTCAACCCCTCCTCCGAAATCAAAATGCACCTCCGCGTATACCAGGAACGCCCCGACGTAAACGCAGTTGTACACGCTCACCCTCCCGTAGCTACAGCTTTCACGGTTGCAGGCGTACCGCTTGACAAATACATCCTTCCCGAAGCTGTTCTTACAATCGGTTTTGTGCCCACTTGCGAATACGGCACACCTTCCACAATGGAAATTCCCGATTCCCTTATGCCTTACATCCAGAACCACGATGCATTCCTTCTTAAGAACCACGGTGCTCTTACAGTAGGTAACACACTTAAAAAAGCGTTCTTCACAATGGAAGAAGTTGAATTCAACGCTAAAATCTGCAAATACGCTATGGAACTCGGCAAGGTTGAAGAAATCCCCTGCGACCAGCTCGAAAAACTTATGGAACTCCGCAAGAAAATGCGTATCCCCGGCAAACATCCCGGCTGCAAAACTTGCGCTAACCTCGGCACAGCTAACTGCAAATGCAAACAGAACGCGGTTACTCCCAGCGGCATCGTAACAAGCGCAGGCGCAGATGACGCTCTCGTTGCCGAAATCACAAAGAAAGTTCTCGCAGCTCTCGGAAAATAATTCCTTGTACGGAAATATTTTTGAAAGGAGAGATTTGAAATGGCAATTAACTGGACAGACGCGCAAATAGAAGAAATCATAAAGAAAGTCGTTGCCGAAATCGGCGGTGCGGAAACGAAGAAAGAAGCTCCCGCATATAACTCCGAAAGTTATAACGGCAGAAAGTTTATTGGTATCTTCGAGGATATGAACGACGCGATTGAAGCCGCAAACGCGGGCTACAAAGCGATTCGCTCTATGCGCGTTGAAGAAAGAGAAAAACTCATTGCCGAAATTCGTAAGCTCACGCGTGAAGAAGCCGAAATTATGGCTACAATCGGCGTTGCGGAAACGAAAATGGGCAGAGTAGAACACAAAATCGCAAAACATCGCCTCGTGGCGGACAAAACACCCGGCACGGAAGACCTCGTTTCTCAGGTAAAAACGGGCGATTGCGGTCTTACGCTTACGGAAATGGCGCCTTTCGGCGTTGTGGGCAGTATAACACCCAGCACCAACCCCTCTGAAACCGTAATCTGCAACAGTATGAGTATGATTGCGGCGGGCAACGGTATCGTGTTTAACCCCCACCCCAATGCAATAGCAACATCCAACTACGCCGTTGACCTTATAAACCGCGCGTGCTTCGCGGCGGGCGGCCCGAAAATCCTCGTGGCTTCCGTTAAGAAACCCACGCTCGATACGGCGAACATTATGTATAAGAGCCCGCTTATAAGACTTCTCGTTTGCACGGGCGGCCCCGGCGTTGTAAGAGCCGTTCTCGCTTCGGGTAAAAAAGCGATTGGCGCGGGCGCGGGCAACCCCCCTGTTATCGTAGACGATACGGCAGACATTCAGAAAGCCGCAAAAGATATTATCGACGGTTGCACGTTCGACAACAACCTCCCCTGCATCGCAGAAAAGGAAGTTTTTGCATTCGACAATATCGCGGACGAGCTCATCGCCGGTATGCTTAAAAACGGCGCTTATATGATAAATGCCGCTCAGGCAGAAGAACTTTCTAAAATAGTTCTTGTTGACACAAAGAACCCCAAAACGGGTATCGTTAAGAAAACGGTCAGCCGCGATTGCGTAGGCAGAGATGCAAAAGTCCTGCTCGCAAAAATCGGCGTGAACGTGGGCGACGAGGTTCGTTGCATCATTTGCGAAACGAATTTCGAGCACCTCTTCGTTCAGGAAGAGCTTATGATGCCTATTCTTCCCATCGTTCGTGTTAAGAACATCGACGAAGCTATAGAAAAAGCTGTTGCCGCAGAACACGGAAACAGACACACGGCTCATATGCACTCCAAGAACATCGACAACCTCACACGCTTTGCGAGAGCTGTCGAAACGACAATCTTCGTTAAAAACGCTCCCTCCTACGCGGGCATCGGCTTCGGCGGGGAAGGACATACAACATTTACAATCGCAGGACCTACGGGCGAGGGTATTACCTCTGCAAAGAGCTTTACACGCCTCCGTCGCTGCGTAATGGCGGATAACTTCCGCATAATCTAATTACAGAAAGGAAGAAAAAGACAATGGCACTCAATCCTTCCGATATCGAAAGCATTGTTCGCAAAATCGTCAGCGAAATGAACGCAGGCGAAAAGCACGAATGCTGCGGCGGCCACGGTGCTGACTGCAAGTGCGGCAAGCACGGCGGCGCACTCCCCAAAACGGCAACGGTAGCAATGCTTACGGCAGAAAAGAAAATCGAACTCAAGGAATTCGCAGTTCCCGAACTTCAGGACGACGATATTCTCGTTAAAGTTGAAGGCGCGGGCGTTTGCGGTACAGACGTTCACGAATGGAGAGCAGACCCGTTCGGCCTTACACCCGTAGTTCTCGGCCACGAAGGCACGGGCGAAATCATCGCTCTCGGTAAAAACGTAAAATTCGATACAGCCGGCAACCCCATCAAGGTTGGCGACAAAATCGTTACATCCGTTATTTCCTGCGGCGAATGCAATATCTGCCGCAACCACCCCGCAAACACAAACCTTTGCGATAAGCAGGGCGTGTTCGGCCTCATCGGTCACAACGACGATAACCCCCTCAACGGTTGGTTCGCAACACACCTCCTCATCAGAGATAAGGGCGCTACATACTTCGTAGTAAACGACCTCGACCTCTATGAAAGAATGATTCTCGAACTTGCTTGCGTTTGCGTACACGCTCTCAAACGTGCAAACGGCACAGGCCTTATGAACTTCAATACAAAGGTTGTTATCCAGGGTCTCGGCCCCGTTGGTCTTGTTATGGCTTGCGTACTCCGCGCAGCGGGCGTAAACCACATCATCGCGATTGACGGCACACCTATGCGTCTTGAAATGGCGAAGAAAATCGGCGTTAAGACGGTAATCAACTTCAGAGAAGCTAAAACTCTCGATGAAAGAGTTGCTCTTGTTAAAGAAGCTTGCGGCGGCAACCTTGCCGACTTCGCATTCCAGTGCACGGGCGCTCCCTCTGCGGCAGCAGACATCTATTCTTACATTCGTCGCGGCGGCGGTATGTGCGAAATGGGCTTCTTCGTTAACAACGGCGAATACCAGATTAACCCCCACTTCACAATGTGCAACAAAGAAATCAACCTCGTTGGTTCTTGGGACTACAGCGCAGACGACTACCCCACGACAATGGCGTTCCTTCGCCAGGCTCGCGAGATGAACATTCCGATAAAAGAGCTTATTACGCACACATTCCCTCTCGACAAAATGAACGAGGCAATGGAAACAAACGTGGCTCAGGCGGGCATCAAGATTTGTTACGTTGCCGAATAAGGAGTAATTACTTATGGCACTCGGTATGATAGAAGTATACGGATTTGCCACGTCAATAGTCGTAGCAGATAAGGTTGCCAAAAGCGCCGATGTCAAAATTGTGGCTATTGATAAAAATAAGCCGGCAAATGCCGACAAAGTAGAAGTTCCCCTCGTTATGGTGGTGAAGTTCGAAGGCGGCGCTTCCGAAGTTGCCGCGGCAATGGACGCGGGCGTGGAAGAAGCGCAGAAAAGAAACCTCTATATTGCCTCCCGTATTATTACAAGGCAGTCGGAGGAAATGGAGTGGTTCGCACATCTGAACGCACTCGGCAAAGATAAATTAAGATAA
>JAFTOK010000208.1 GCA_017463815.1 Clostridia bacterium
CCTTTATGGTTGCCGTTTCCCTTGCGGTTGCCGCTATTCCCGAAGGTCTTGTTGCGGTTGTAACGGTCGTTCTCTCTATGGGCGTTTCCAATATGTCCAAAAAGAACGCGATTATCCGTAAACTCACAGCCGTTGAAACACTCGGTTGCGCTCAGATTATCTGCTCCGATAAAACAGGTACACTTACACAGAACAAAATGACTGTCGTTGACTCCTTCGGAGAAAACGCAGAACTCCTCGCTTCTGCTATGTCCCTCTGCTCCGATGCAGAGCTCAACTCCGACGGCAAGGTAGAAGGCGAACCCACAGAAGCCGCTCTCGTTGAATGGGCAAAGAAACTCGGTATTTCCAAAATCGAACTTAAAGAAAAAATGCCCAGATGCGGCGAAGCTCCTTTCGATTCCGGCAGAAAAATGATGTCTTCCGTACACCCTGCAGGCGGCGAATATATCCAGTATACAAAAGGTGCTCCCGACGTTGTTATAAACCTCTGCACACATTACCTTAAAGACGGCAAACCCGTTCCTATGACAGAGGAATACAAGACAGAAATCCTCGCGGCTAACAAAGGCTTTGCAGACAGAGCGCTCCGCGTTCTTGCTTGCGGTACGCGCACATACAGCGCCGAACCCACTTCCTACGAACCCGAAGCACTCGAACACGACCTCTGCTTCATCGGTCTTTCCGCTATGATAGACCCCGTTCGCCCCGAAGTTAAAGTTGCTATTGAAAAATGCCGCAGCGCCGGCATCCGCCCCATTATGATTACGGGCGACCACGTTGACACAGCCGTTGCCATCGCAAAAGAACTCGGTATTCTCGAAGGCAATGCAAAAGCGATTACGGGCGCTCAACTCAACGAAATGAGCGATGAAGAATTTGCAAAAGAATTCCAGAACATCTCCGTTTACGCTCGCGTTCAGCCCGAACACAAAACAAGAATCGTAACAGCTTGGAAAAATGCAGGCTACATCACAGCTATGACAGGCGACGGTGTTAACGACGCGCCCTCTATCAAAGCCGCAGACATCGGTGTTGGTATGGGTATCACAGGTACAGACGTTACGAAAAACGTTGCGGATATGGTTCTCGCAGACGACAACTTCGCCACAATCGTAGGCGCTGTTGAAGAAGGCAGACGTATCTACGACAACATCAGAAAAGCAATCCAGTTCCTTCTCGGCTCTAACATTTCCGAAGTTATCAGTATCTTCGTTGCAACTCTCCTCGGCTTTGAAATCCTCGCTCCCGTTCATCTTCTTTGGATAAACCTTGTAACAGACTCCTTCCCCGCTCTTGCTCTCGGTGTAGAAAAGGCAGAACCCGGCATTATGGAACGCAAACCCCGTTCCGCTAAAGCAGGCGTGTTCTCCGGCGGTCTTGGTTTAGACGTTGCATATCAGGGTCTTATGGTTTCCGTTCTCGTTCTTGCTTCCTATTTCATAGGTGCTTCTATGGATGGTGCAGACCACGGTATGACAATGGCGTTCCTCACAATGTCTATGGCAGAAATATTCCACAGCTTCAATATGCGCTCCCAGAGAAAGAGCATCTTCACGCTCGGTCACAACAACAAGGCTCTTTGGATTGCGGGCATCGGCGCTCTCGCAGCAACGGTTCTCGTTTGCGAAGTTCCCTTCCTTGCAGGTGCATTCGGCTTCACACCCGTTGGCATCGTAGAATTCGGCATTGCAGCCGCTCTCGGCATTTGCGTAATTCCGATTGTAGAAATCGTAAAATGCTTCCAGAGATTGTATGCAAAGAAACACAGCAAATAATTAAAAATTTTAACCGCTCTCAAATGAGAGCGGTTTTTTATATATTTTTCATTTTCCCATTATACGCACTGATATAAAATGGACATTTTTTCTCGCTTTTTTGTCTGTTTACAAAAACCTTACCGTATGGTACAATATATATAACGAAATAAAGGGGGAACATATGGTTAAAAATAAATTTGAACTTTTAAAAACAGCTCTTTTTTATCTTCTGAAAATTGAACTTGTTTTGTTCTTTCACCCATATGTGTCTGCTCCTCTTTCACTCGCGGTTCTTCTTTTTTTGCCTCAAATTCAAGATACGGTTTATACAAACCTTGCAAACGGTATATGAGGAGGAATTATAGAACTTGTTCTTCTTTTTATCATATTTTTCCCTGAATTTTACAATAATAAAAAAAGCGAGCTGAAATCTATTTCGCTGTCTTTCGGTGCGGCTCTTATTTTGCAATTTATAATAGCAAGAATAAATTATTTTTACCCCTATACGGCAGGAATGAGTGTCACGTGTATCAGCCAATTTTTATATACCAAATTCACGGGTAATATGCCGCATACACCAAATTCATTGCCCGCATACTATTATATAATAATAACTTTAATTACAGATATATTCCGAATAGCAACGGTATTCACCGCATTTGCTATTGCCAAACACAGACAATCAAAAGAAACAAAAGAAATTTTAGGAACAAAGCCCAATGGAACTTAAAGACAAACTCAAAAAGCTGCGTGTACAACATAATATGACTCAGGAAGAAGTGGGCGAAATACTCGGCTTCTCGGCACAGACCGTTTCAAAATGGGAGAGAGGCATTTCATCGCCGGATATTTCCCTTTTGCCTAAGATTGCCAAGATGTTCCGTTGCTCTATAGATTCCCTTTTCAATATGCAATCTTATTGGAACGAAGAACACGAAAAAGAACTTTTGGAAAAACTCGAAAAACTGCGTATCGAAGGCAAATTCGAAGAAGTTTACCTCGCGTGTATAGAGGAGATAGAGCTGAACCCCGATAATTTCGCGTTTTATCCCAAGTTAATATCGGTGGTATATAAGAATAAAATGTTCGACAGAGCCCACGTTGCCCGCGTTTTGCAAACCGTATCATATGCCGAAAAATATTGCCTGGAAAAAAACCTTTTATACGAGCTTATAATAGGTGCGCTTATGATTTGCCACAACGCAGAGAATGAAGAGCAGAAAAAGCTTGCCAAGGCCTTCTATGAAAAGCTTCCTCGCCTGCAGTATTGCCGCGAGGTACGCGCAAATTTCGCACTGTATGCAGAGGAGCTGCACACTCAGCTTTGCAACAATATTCTCATTCTCCTTTCCTTTGCCCATCAGGGCTGCTCAATGCTTGCACAAATGGATATACCCGCAGAAGAAAAGCTCTATTTTCAAATAAAATCCGCCGAAATATTCGAAATGATAACCGAGGGAAAATACGGCGGAGCACTGGATGCGGAGCTTATTTTAGCGTATAAAAACATCGTGGTATCACTTACAACTCTCGGCAGGCAGGAAGAAACAACAGAATATATGGAACGCATATTTGCGCTTGTAGAACGTCGTATGAGTGCAAAAAAAGAAGAATTGACACTTTACAAAATCTCCGAAAGCGAACTGCCTGACCCCAAGGGTACAGATAAATTCTTTATGGAGCTACTTAAGAATATGGCAAAATCCAAGTATTTCAAAGAATGGTGCGAGCGTCTTTCGGAAACTGCCGAACGATACAAAAAGTATTATGAAACAAAAAATTAAAATTATTTTATTCAATATATTTCTTACGTGCGCTTCGCTCGCGGTGTCTATTCCGATATCTACGTCGCTCTGTGATTCCACGGTAGAAAGTTTACGCGAGGGGCAATTTGTATATTATTTAGAGGTTATAACACCCGAAATCTTCCTTTTAGCATTCCTTTTCTTTTCATTTGATGCTGTTTTTTCAATTTTTCGCTCTCATAACAAATTTGAAAAAGAATATTTTTTGCAAACACACACGCACGAGGTTAAAGTTTGGAGCGAAATTCCACACGTAGTTATAAACCCCGAATTTCTTGCGGAAACCGTTGCTTTTGCAGCGGTATGCTTGCTTTCACCGCGCTTCGGCGTAATTCACTTTGCCTTACTTACGGCAGTTTGTGCCATACGCAAATCCGCCGTGCACAGAAAATGGTATGTTAGGCGTAAAAAACCGAGCGCCGGTAGCACAGTTCGCACTATTTTGCGCGAATTTGGCGTGCTCTTCTTCCAAATTTTTATTTTGATATTCTTTTTGCCTATAGCTATGCCATTTTTTTGGCTGTTTATCGTAGAATATGAATTTTTTGCAAAGTTAATACTTTCGGTTTTGTTCATTTTCTTTCTGGTAGTATATGTGCGAGCAATACAAAAACGCTTAAACTTTATCAAAAAGCTACGCACACTTTGCCGCGAAAAAGGTTTTGAGCTTTCGGAAATAAAGAGCAAATACAGCTTTATTTTCGGCAGAAATCACGATGCAAACTTCAAAGTACACGCACACGGCAAAATTTACAATTGCAAATTTATAGCGAGCAAAATTTTCGGTGTTCCGATAATTTTTCTCAGAGATGGCGAAGGAAATTTCAACTACGTATTAAAAGTGCGCGGTGCACAAAAGGTAGGCGGCGCCCCGCTTTTAAACATACGCACTTATTTCGAATACGGCTTTGAAGCGGAAGAAAATGAGCAAAAGCTCCTGATTTGTTCTCCTCTGCCGATACGAATGTACATAGAAGAAAACGGACGTATGACGACTATTTCCTCCGGAGCATCTGTTTGGGAATATAAGGTATTTGGCGCAAGCAACTTTCTCCGCTGCCTTGAATTTGATGTAGTAGAAAAATAACCACCATTATGGTGGTTATTTTTTATCAATACAAAGGCAAACCGCCCGTTATTTCGTCTGC
>JAFTOK010000209.1 GCA_017463815.1 Clostridia bacterium
GCATCTTCCCACAATTCTTTCGGAAATTTCGCTTTAATATCGTTTTCATAATTTTCGCTCTCGCTTGCTCTCCAATATTTCACTACTGTATATTTTCCAAAAAACTCATCTACAATTATTATGGTTGGAGAATGGTCAATGCGGGTCGAGGAATATCCTCGTTCGTCATAACTGACGTGCACTAAAGAGTATTCTTCGCACATAACCCACGCATATATAATCGTTTTTGTTCCGATTTTTTTCGCGCCTATTATTTCCCAATCAAACCCGCAGCGTATGTCATATTCATCTTTTATGCTTTCATCTACACATTCTATGAACTGTTCGCTGTATTGACTCTTATCAATAGGTGCATTTGAAGCCGGCCCCGCGAAAAACGCCACCACAGCCGCAACAGCAAGCACCACAGCCACCAAAATCACCCAGAACGCGGGCTTTTTGTAGTTCAGCACACCTTTTATTCTCGCCTTCACACCGTTTTCGCCAAAAGCGAGCGGGCACGCAGAAATAATGTGCTTTGGCGCACTCAGGTTGAGAAGTGCCGTAGAATATTCCTGCTTCTTCTCTGCACCTATAAGGCGAATTACCTTTTCATCGCACGCAAACTCTATATCTCTGCAAAACATAACGTATGCCACCCACATCGCGGGGTTAAACCAATGCAGGGCAAGCACAAGAAAACCGAGCGGTTTCCAAACGTAGTCAAGGCGTTTTATGTGCGCTTTTTCGTGCGCAATAACGTAAATACCGTTTTCGGCAGTCATAGAGGACGGAACGTAGATTTTCGGGCGGATAATGCCGAGAATAAACGGGGTATCTATATTATCGCACATCCAAATGTTTTCGTAAAACAGCGCCGCTTCGCGCACCTTGTATTTCACACGCAAGAAACTTATGAGCATATAGATGAGTATCAAACCTACGCCTACCGCCCATATTATAGGGAAAATAATCGCATTTAACTGCGTAGGGTTGGCACTTACGCCGGGCGATGGGGCAAGCGTTTCTGCAATCACGGGATTTAAGACATTGTCCAGCGCTTCAAAACCCGTGTCGATTTTCGGCTCTGCCGCGTATAAAAATTCTTCGGGGAAAACTTCCGCGCTCGGCACGAGCGAAATAGGGCTTTCTATGTTAAACGGCAGAATAAGGCGCAAGCCCACCACAGCCCAAAGCGCACAGATAATCGATTTCGGCGCTTTTTTCAAAATCAGACGTAAAAGAAGCACAGCCAGCACAAGCCAAACCGAGCTTACGCTCACGTTCACAAAATCCAAAAACATTTTTTCCATTTCAATCCTCCTTGTGCTCCGCTATAAGTCGGCGTATAGACTCCACTTCCTCGGCGGTAAGGCTTTTTCTGCGCGTAAAAGCGGCGAGGAACGCGGGCAGCGAGCCCTCGAATGTTTCCTCTACGAAGCGTTCGCTCTGCATAGAATAAAATTCGTTTTTGGAAATAAGCGAAGTCACAGTTCCCTCGTTGTTTACGAATATTCCATTTTCGCAAAGCCTTGTAAGCACGGTCTA
>JAFTOK010000210.1 GCA_017463815.1 Clostridia bacterium
TACCGCTTACGAGTACAGGTTCCTTCATACCTGAGATATCAGGAAGGAAAAGTCCTCCGAAACCGCCTACTTCTCCGATTGCACCGGGAGTGAGCGTACGCTTGACATGCTCTTTCATAAGTTGTTCCAACTCATCGCACAATTCGGGGGTCAACCTCTCATCAGCATCTAATCGCAGTATCCATTTTGTACTAATATTCAAATTGTCAATTGCCCAATTACGTTGGCGTGCATGAGTTTCAAACTCATGATAATAAACCTCTGCGCCATACGATCTTGCAATTTCCTGGGTCTTATCCTCACTACCACTATCAATAACTAATATTCTATCGGCAAATATTTTTATAGAGTCTAAACAATCCCCGATATTTCGTTCTTCATTTTTTGTTATAATAATTGCTGTTACATCTGCCATAAGTTTCTCTCCTGTTTCAATATCATTTTTTATTACTTAATTTATCTCCGTCATTTTTATCGACTCTTCCAAAGTCGCAACTCTGTAATTTTCCTTATACTCACTCAAGCTCATATCGTAGCTCAAGCTACCGAACGCCTTGTTCACAAGTCCCGTGAACGGACTCATAACCTTGAGCGCCCAACCGAAGCCCTTTACAAGGCTTACTTTTTTACCGTGAGCCGCCGCAATCATTTTCACGAGTTCAGCAGTGTTGCTGTACTCGCCGTTCTGCGGCCAGAATATGCCCTGCTCTCCGTTAACTATCATCAAGCGAATAAACTCACAAAGATTGCCTATATAAAGCATCGAACGCTCATTTTTCACATAAGGAAAAACGGGCATTTTTAATGCCATTTTTGCGAGCGTAGGATAGTTACCCTTGCTTCCCTTTCCATATATCATAGGTGGACGAAGAACGACCACTTTGAACGTTTCATCATTCAACGGAAGTATTCCGTTTTCAGCCTGAACCTTGCTGTCGCCATAGCAATTTGCAGGAGATGTGGGTGTATCTTTCGTTATATTTTTCGTTTTTCCGATGGGCGCACTTTCTCCGTAAACGATGGCAGAACTCATAAAAATGAATTGTTTTACACCATCAGCCTTAGCTTTTTTCGCAGTTTCTACGGTCAAATCAGTATTTACTGCATAATAAAGCTTTTCTTTTTCTGCGCTGATTTTCCCATTATCGGAATGCGCTATTCCCGCTACGTGGAAAACCGCGTCATAGCCGCCAAAGTCCTTCTCTCTCCAAGTGCCATCTATCATATCGACGGTGTCAACGGAGTATTTGTCCGCCCACTGCTTCATATAGTTTTCAAACGAAACGCCTATGTAACTGTTCGCGCCGGTTATCAAGATTTTTTTCATTTTTCCGCCGCCTCTTTTTCTTTCTCTTCTGCTTCACGTTTCATTTCGCCTGTGCCGCCTTCCACAACGCCGTCGTGCTTGAGCACGCTTGTAATCGTGCCGAAGAAGCATTTGCAGTCGAAACCGAAGCTCATTTTCTCTACGTATTCGCCGTCGAGCTTTGCCTTAACGGGAATCTCAAGTTCATCTCTGCCATTGATTTGTGCCCAGCCCGTAAGACCGGGTTTTATATCGTTCGCGCCGTATTTATCGCGTTCCGCAACAAGGTCGTCCTGGTTCCAGAGTGCGGGACGAGGACCAATTATGGACATCTGTCCAACAAAGATATTAAAAATCTGCGGGAGTTCATCCAAACTTGTTTTTCTGAGGAAACCGCCAACTTTTGTAATCCACTTTTTAGGGTCACTAAGCTCGTGTGTGGGAGCATCGTGAGGAGTATCTGTTCTCATTGTGCGGAATTTAAGAATCGGGAATAATTTTTTATGTATGCCAACACGTTTCTGTTTAAAGAAAACAGGGCCCTTGCTGTCACATTTGATTGCTATTGCGATAATCAGCATCGGAATTGCGAGGAAAATGATGCCAAAAAACGAGAGGAATAGGTCAATAAATCTCTTAAAAAAATGCTTATACATAATCAAACACCTCAAAATTTATTTTTAAATTATATTACGATACACCGAACAAGCCTCAACCTTGGTCTTCGCAAGTACCACGCTGCCCGACATAACCACGGCATTGCAGTCAACGTGGCACACGTCGCCGACGAAGGCGTTGTGTCTTATCACCGCACCGGACGAGATTATGCACCCCACTGCCACAGCGGAATTTGCCTGAACTACCGCCATCGGCTCGATTATAGAGCCCTTCATTATCTGTGCTGACGGAGCGATATATGCATTCGGGCTTGCGATAATCGCAACGATGAAGCACGCTTCTTCGAGCTTCTGAATGTACGAAAGGCGGATTTCGGGGTTACCGATTGCCACCACCGCATAGCGATATTCGCGCGAAAACTTTTCGTAATTGTTAAGTTTACCTATTGCTATTTCGTTGTTATCGTCGAGAAAATCTATTTTATCGAAGCAGTTCATATCTTCGGCTATTTCTTTAACCATGAGTCCAAACTGCCCTGCGCCGAGTATGAGCAAATTGTTCATTGTGTTTGCAAGCCTCCCGTAGGATTTTTTATTGCATAGACAGAAACCTTGCGTGTTCCCGTTTTTCTTTCTTTCGTTTCCCAAACCATGCCGATGGCGTCGAGCTTTGCTATCTGCTCTGCTTTCAGCTTGCCGTCGCGGCGCAGAAGGCGTTGCCTTTGCACCCACACGCCGAGATTTTTGCCTGTCGGACTCACATATCGTTTGGACATCGCCAAGTCGCCGTTTTCATCGTAATAAGCCTTAGCTTCGAGGTATTGCTCCTCCCAAGCGATGTCATTCCGTGAAACGTTTTTCTTTATACCGAGCGCTTCTATTCTCGCGCACTGCTCTTTTGTAAGCGGTTTTATGGTTTTGTTTCTGCCCGTGGGCTTTCCATTAAACCTCGCCACCTGCTCGGAGAGCCACCGTGCGAGCCACACGCCGCCTACAACGTAGTCTGCCGGGATGTTCACGTCTCCGTGCTCGGCGTAGTACGCCTCCACGAGGCGCATCTTCTCTTCCCACGGGTCGGTGCTGTCCCACACCATACCGATGGCATCGAGTTTCTGCTTCTTCGCCTCGGAAAGCTCGCTCTGCTTATCGCGCTGGCGGCGAAGCCAACGCCCGAGCTTACAACCGTCTTCGGTCACGTAGCTTACGGGAACGTCGAGGTCGCCGTGCGCTCGCTTGTATTCGCAAGCGGCGGCATAAGACTGTTCCCATGTGTTATTGCTTTTCACCGTCCAGGAAAAGCCGAGCGCATCAAGGCGAGATATCTGCTCTGCCGAAAGCTCTGCTTTCGTTTTACGCAGCCCCGCGAGCCAAGCGCCGAGGCGCAAGCCGTCTTCGGTCACGTAGTATGTCGGCACGTTAAGGTTGCCGTTTTCCCTGTGGTATTCAACTGCGGCGTGGTAATTCTTTTCCCAAAGATAATCGGGAACGTCCCACACCATACCGATACTGTCGAGCGCGGCAATCCTCTCATTTGTGAGGTACGCGCTCTGTGCGTTGTTTTTTCTGTACGAACGAAGACTTGCGAGCCACCTGCCGAGAGGCACACCGTGATATTTTGTGTCGCCCACGGGCACAAGCAAGTCGCCGTGTTCTTCGTAATACTCTTTTGCGGCGGCGAAGTTTCGTTCCCACGAAAGGTCGCGCACGCTTTCCCACCTCATACCGATGGAATCGAGTTTTTCTATTTGTTCGCCCGTGAGCAAGCCCATAGCTTTGCCAGAGCGCACAAGTCTTTGTGTGTTAAGCCACGAGCCAAGGGCAAACCCCTGCTCCGTGACGTAGCGTTTCGGCACGTCAAGCTCTCCGTTTTCCTCGTAGTAGCGTTTTGCCGCGGCAAACATCAGGTCCCACGAAGCCGTGAGCGTGTCGTTAAGTTTATCGAAAAGCTCTATGCAATCGCGCACTTCGTCCACAACGCGAAAGGTTTCGTTGACGATTTCCTCGCCCATTCCGAGCGAGCGATAGTACGAAAGCGCAACCTGCATTTCTTCTTCAACAGCGCCGATGCTGTAAAGATTTTCGATGTTGAGCACAATATCGAAAATGACAGCGTTTGTTTTTTTGCTTGCAGAAAGGGCGCGCCCTATCTGCTGTTTATATATAATAGGAGAAACCGTGGGGCGAAGCAGTATAACACCGCTTACGTCCTCAACGTGCACTCCTTCGTTGAGCATATCAATGCAGTAAAGCAATTTGAGGTGGTCGCTCGTATCAGCCTTGAAATCCGCAAATGCTTTGCTCGTTTCCGGGTCGTCGGAATACGCCGTGTAGATATGCGGTTTTGTGTCGACCTTTGCAAACCATTCAGGCGCAAGGTCGAGCATTTCTTGCATATGCTCGTAGTTCGCGCAGAACACGATGTATTTGCCTGTGCGTTCCGCCATATGCTTTGCGAAAATTTCGTCCATTCCGTCTGCTTTTTCAAGCGCACGGCGCAGGGCTTCGAGGTATTCCTCGCCTGCATCGCGCACGGCTTTGTTTTTTGCGAAACGCACGCGCTTTTCGTATTTTTCAAGGTCGTTCTGATAGGAGAAAACCGAAAGCACGTACTTCGGCGGGTTCAAAATTCCGCGAACTATTGCCTCGCCGAGTGTCATTTCCGAAGCAACGTTGCCGTCGAAAAGCTCGTCGGACATATCGCGCTGATTGTCAAGGTAGCGCACCGCTGTCGCCGAAAGCCCGAGCACGGGCGCATTCGGGTACATTTTCAGTAAATTGTCTACACCCTGCCCCCACATCTCCGCGCCGCAACGGTGAAACTCGTCGAGCACGATGTAGTCGGGAGCGATTTCCGCAAGTTCTGCCTCACTCATATTCATAAGTTTAGCGTAGGTAAAAAACTTCGCGTTTTCGGGAGCGTAACCATCCGAAACAGCCTTGAGGTTTTCAATCTGCGTTTTGAATATATATTCGGAAGGCGAAAGCCAGCAAACCACGCTTTCGGGGAAATCCTCGCACAGCTTGAAGCCGATAAACGATTTACCCGTACCCGTCGGGTGAACAATCGCGGCTTTGCCGCAATCCCGCAGCATAGAAAGCGCCGCATCATACGCTTCCCTGTTATGTCTGAACAAAGAAACTGCCATACGCGCCCTCCTTCCACGGAAAATATAATGAAGTATGACACTTAAAGCAAAAACTCCTAAAACCCTTGTTTTTCAAGGCTTTTCGGCGTTCTTTGACTAAATTTTTGACTATGAATGGATATTTGATTTATTAAAAATTCAAGATATAAAGATGCATTTTTTGCTGTGGTCATTGACTATAAATAGCTATAAATCGCAGTTTCTTTGGAGATGTTTATTTGAAAATCGTTCGGTTTTGTGAGCTCAGACCGAAAGATTATGGAAAAAGGAGGCTAAACCTTGACACAAAGCCCCGTTTGTGATATACTATAGGAGTAAAATTAGGCAGTAATATGCCTTTTGATTAAAAAATATTGATAATAAAGTGTCATACTTCATTACATTTTTGCAGCCAAATTCGGCTGTTTTTTTGCGCCCAAATCAAGGCTTTTCGGAGCCATTCCGAACATATTTATGTTCAAAACGCACAAATGTTTGCTTTTATTTCGCTCCAAATCCCCGCTTCCTTTGGCAAAAAGAGAGAAAAGAGAAATTTTCTCAAAGCCCTCTTGAAAAATTGCCGTAAAAATGGTATAATAACGCTGTAATATATACATAGCGCTAAAAACGCGCATTTTCCCATTTTTATTATTTCCAAATGGGAACAAACATATACAACATAATATTGTTTTTTTAAGGAAAGCACTTTTTTGGCTAAAAGCCGTTACATAGCGAGTACGAAATAAGGGGTAGCCGCTACCTCTGTTTTGTCGTGCCGTTATGCAACGGCTTTTTTTGTTTTTCCGTGCGTGCACCATTATCACCGACACTGCCGTGGCAGAGCGGTGCAAACTATACCTCAAAGCTCCCGCGAAAGCGGGGCAAGCAGAGTGTTTGGGCTCCCACCGCGCCGCAGCGTTTCGCCCAAACACATTTAAAAAGGGGCAGAAGCCCCCTACCCCACTCACTTTCTCCCCAAAGAAAGCAAGCAAAAAACTTCACCAAAAGGGGCAAATCCACTTTTTTATCTTAAAACTCAACGAAAAAAATTGTCACACATTTTTATCTTTATGAAAGCGAGGAAACATTATAGACAACACAGAAAAAAGCAAAACAAAAGGCCGCTTGCGCGATAAGAAAATATCTTTTTGGGCAAGCGAGGCCGAGAAAAACAAAATTTCAAAAGCCGTGGCGCGCTCGGGTATGACGCAACGTGAATACCTGCTTGCGGCGGCTCTGGGCAAAAATATTTACCGGATAGACGAGCTGAAGCCCACGCTCCGCGAGCTGAAAGCCATCGGCAGGAACTTAAATCAGCTCACTATGCTCTCGCACCTGGGGCAGGTGGACACCGTAAACCTGACCGCCGCCAAAGAGGCGCTTTGCAGAAATTATACGGCAATAAACTGCCTCTTTGAAGAAGCAAACGGCGCGATTGAAAGCGGAAATATGCCCACGGAAACGGACGGCGAAAGCAATGGCAACGTGTAACTTTATAAAAGAAACAAAGCAAAACGAAAGCTCTATGCGCGCGGTAATCCGCTACGTTTCGCAGGACGCAAAGACGGTCGATAAAAACGGCAGGCGTTACCTCTCGAGCGTGAACTGTATGGGCGAGGCGGTTTTCGATGAGTTTATGGCGACGAAAAACCTTTTCGGCAAATGCAAGGGAACGTATTTCTACCACTACGAGCAATCCTTCCGCCCGGGCGAGATTACCTCCTACGCCGAGGCGCACCTAATCGGCACGGAGCTTGCCGCGCGGATGTTCGCGGACTATGAGGTGCTCGTGGGCACGCATCTCGACGCCGAGAGCGATGGCGCAGAGCGCGTTCACAACCATTTCGTCATAAACAGCGTCAGCTTCGAAAACGGTAAAAAGCTACAGCTCGGCACACGCTCGCTCGAGCAGATGCGAAAAATCAGCGACGAAATATGCCGCGCGCACAGCCTTTCCGTTCTGCCCGAATACAAGCAGAGCTTCGGCATAAAAGCCATAAACACAAGAGAATACCGCTCCGCGCTGAAGGGCGATAGCTGGAAATTCAAATGTATAAACAACATCGAAAAAGCGATGACAATGGCAGGCACAAAGCGGGATTTTATCGCGCTTATGGAGTCGGTAGGCTACGCCGTTACGTGGACGGACAGCCGAAAGCACATAACCTACACCTGCCCAAACGGAATGAAGGTGCGGGACAAGAGCCTGCACGAAACTAAATTTTTAAAGGAGAATATGGAATATGAATTTACAATCAGAGAACAAACCCACAGCAAACACAGCGCTTTCGAAGCTGAAGCAATGCACGGAAACGACGATAAAGACGGTGGAGGAAACGCCCTACCGCCCGATAGTGTATGCGATTCCGGAGAAGATTTGGGAGGATTTCTTCAAATATATGAAAACTTCGGCGGAATTCCAGCCGAATATGTACGAGAAATTCGCGGCTCTGGAGGAGAAAGTGGCAACGCAGGAGGACCTTGCGCAGATGTGGGCAATCATCGAGGAATGGTCGGGCAGGCTGAGCCGCGACGTGAAAACCTCGGCGGGCAGCATAGTGCCGAAAGTGCAAGACCTGCTTACGGAGAACAAGGAAACGCTTTTACAGGATGGGAGGAAGCGCGAGCAATTTTTCTCGAAGCTGAACGCCGCGACAGAGAACTATACGGAGGCGTTCTCGGCTCTGATTTCCGAGATGAAACGCTGGATAATTGGGGCGGTAGCGGGCTCGGCGGCGCTCACGGCGGCGCTAATCTCTCTGCTGATGAAATAAGCGGTTTCTTCCCCGATGAGGATACTTTATACGATGATATGCCTTTTGACTGGGACGAGCAAGAGAACGGCACCTCGATATATCGCCTGAAGGAGCAAGCGCGGCTCGGAAACGTATATGCTATGTACCGCCTTTCGCGCGTTTATTTCGATAAAAACAGCGGGCATTATAGCGAAGCGCTCGGCGAAATTTACCTCGAAAAAGCCGCGAAAAAGGGCTATTCTGCGGCGCAGTACCGCACGGGCAAGATGTTTCTTTACGGCATTGTCTACCGAGAAGACGAATTTGAAGCAGAAAAATGGCTCTCCGCAGCCGCGCAAAACGGAAGCACTTCTGCCGATGCCCTGCTCGGCAAGCTCTACGTGGAAAGCGACCTGTTCGGCGAAAGCCGCGGCAAAGGCTTCCGCCACCTTTTCCGCGCCGAGAGCGGCGGGAGCGAGTTTGCCGCATACACCCTCGGCAAATATTATATGGAAGGCAAGCTCGTAAAGAAGGATATAGCCAAAGCCATAGAGCACCTGGAGCTTGCCTCGGCACGCGGGAATATGTATGCCGACTACCGCTTGGCGCAGATATATCTTTTCGAGGCGGATATGCTCGATATAGAAAAGGCTATAGAATACCTCAACCGCTCGGCGCAGGCGGGGAGCGAGCCCGCCGCCGTAGCGCTCACGCGAATGGCGCAGAACGTAGCGCTCACCGTTGCCACGGATATTCTCGACATCGTCGCCGGGCTTTCAAATATAGAAAGCTACCGTGTGCCGGAAGACTGCACCACTATGCCCAAAACACAGAAAAAACGAAAACAATTTGAACAAACTTTATAATTACGGAGGTGTTTTTACTGTCAATGAAAATACACAGCACACTTAAAGCTGAATATTTTGTCAAAATATCGGCAAAAATGATAGAACAAAGGGGGCGAGCTATATAGAGATAAACGTACACGACGACAAAAAATACGTTTCGGTATGGCTTACCAGAGCCGAATCGGCGGACACAAAACTTCGCGAAAGGTTGAAGCCATTATGCGACGAATACAAGCAAAAGAAGTACCGCATAGTCCTGTTTGAATCGGGCGCGTGCGACCTTACGATGCTCACGGGCGAGCTTTTGAAGCATAACGTGGAAGTGATGGCAAGGAAAGAGCCGCAGCAGGAGCTTTGCTGAAACGGGTAAATAGCAGAAAAGGCTTTGGCGCACGCCAAAGCCTTTTTTCCTTAACAGGATGTATTTTATCTGAAATTTATGCGAAAATTATAAGAATTTTATTCGAATTTTTCTTATAAAATCCTCATAATTTTCTTATAAAATCGCTTTTTGTCGAATAAATTTATTATTTTTCTAATAAAATCACATTTTTGTCGAATAAAATCCGAATAAAATTGACTTTTCCGAAAAAATCCCTTGAATTGCGAGAAATTTGATTTTGCGCGATTCACAGAGGTTTTCAATACAACGAAACTATTTGTTTTGCATTGCTTTTTGCAAAATCCGTAAGCGAGTATGAACGCACCCTCTCTTTTACAATATTCGGCACCAAAAAACCGCTTGTGGTAAGTTTTGCGCACCGATTGATTACAGTCTTGTTCGTTACCCCGAGCTGCTTGCTGATTTCAATAGGTGTAAATTCATATATGCGATGTTTAAGAAGAAATGATAACAGTTCTTTTTCCTTTATATTCAAATACGATAAACTTCCCGCAAGCTCGTCTTCGATTGCTTCTTTCGATATTTCGCATACTTTTTTAGAATACAATTCCATCATACGCAAGAAATAATTCAGCCAAATTTCAAAATGCGGAGGATTATCCCTGCCTGAATAATACAGTGCGGGCAAACCCATCTGAAGCGAAGAATAATATTCATCGGGGTCATATGCAAAGTATTCTTCCAAAGAGCCTATACCGTTAAATCCGTAACCGTACATATCCAAAATGTACCCCGACATCAATCTCGCAGTTCGCCCGTTGCCATCTTCGAACGGATGTATTGTGACAAGTTGATAATGCACGACAGCCGCAACAATGAGCGGATGGTCGTCTGTGGAATTAACGTATTCAACAAGCTCATCAAGAAGCGGCGGAATATCCGTATATTCCGGAGGGATATATTCCGGCAATCCGCTCTCCGAATCATAAACAGCGAACAGCACACCGGGCGGCATTTCGCCTCTGAGCCCGATTTTTTCCTTCGGCGCACCTTTTTCCACCATTGCCTGCACCTCAAGAAGTAATTCTTTCGAAAAAGGTGTTTTTGCTTTAAGCTTTTCTTCAAGCAAATTCAAAGCCAAAAAATAATTTCGAACTTCTTGCTCGGGTTTGAGAAAATGCTTGTGGACATCTCTTTCCATCGCTTCGTTCGCCTGCGCCTCGGTAAGCGGGTTGCCCTCTATTTTATTGGAAGCATACGAGCTTTTCTTTTTGGAATTTTTACGAAGTCTGTTTTTTGTAATTTGCGGCAAATCTATCGTTTTCAGCGAAAATCGGCTTTCCTCAATGGCAGAAATCCGTTTTAGCGCTTCATTTGTCAATATTACTTTTACCATAACACCATTCCCTTACAATATATTGTCTATAATTATTATACACTATACCTTCAAAAAATTCCACTATTTTTTCACTATTTTTACACTAATTTTCACTATTTTTTCACTATTTTTCATTACCAAAAGCCGAAAGCGTATAATTTTACAAATTATTCTTCCATACACAAAACCGTTGACTTTCTGCGGTTTATATGGTACAATGTTATTGAAAGATAATTGCACAGTTAATTCAATATTGTCACAAACAATTAGAAAGGACGAAAATTTATGATAGGCAAATTGATTGCAGAAGCAACCGAATGTGATTTTAAAGTTGCATTGGAAACAAAAAAGCCCAAGAGTTGGCTCAAAAGCGTCAGTGCCTTTGCAAATGGTATGCAAGTTCATTCCTCGTTACTTTGTATAACTTAAATTACGGTCAAATAACCGATAAAGTTTCGTTTGAGGATATAAATGTTGCGATTGCCTCAGATTATGTTGCGATTGAAGTTGCGATTGGAAAGCTAAACGTAACAAAAGCAACAATCTCAAAGGTTAAAAATTTATTGGCTAACTTCGGCTTTGATAGCGTTTTCGGACGTTCAGATATCGCTTCTATTACAAACGATTCTTTTACAGCTGCCGGAAATCTAATTACTAAACTAAAAGATGCAGGACTCATTGAACCCGTCAGCGGATACGGCAAGGGTAAATATAAATTCATAAAGCCGCAAGAATAAATTTTCTCTATAGAAAGGAGAATACAATATTGTTAGAGCGTTTTAAAATAGCAGCCTATACGCGTATTTCCGTTGACCTTGAGCTCGACAAGGACAACACGAGTATCGAAAACCAGAAGGCTATTATCGGAGATTACTGTAAGCTCCATTTTCCCACAAGCGATGTGGATTACTACGAAGACCGCGACCATTCGGGCTACACCTTTGAGCAACGCCCCGATTATTATTTAAAGCTCCGCCCGAAGCTTCTGCGCGGCGAATACGATATACTCATCGTAAAGGACCTGAGCCGTTTTTCAAGGCGCACGGGCAAAGGGCTTGCAGAATTTGAAGACCTCGCCGAGCACGATATACGCATCATAGCCATAGGCGACGGCGTGGACTATTACCAGGACCACACGGACGACTGGATGAAAATAAAGCTCTACTTCTTCGTAAACGAAATGCCCGTTACCGATGCCAGCCGCAAGGTTTCCGACGTGATTGCGAGCAGGCAGGCAAAGGGCGAGTGGATATGCTCCGTTCCCTACGGGTACGTTATGACCAACTCAAAAAAAATGAGCTTTGAGGTGGACGAACCCGCCGCGGAGGTGGTGAGAACGATATTCAACCTCTATATCGACGGCTGGGGGTACAAAAAAATCGCCAACCACCTCACAGACAAGCACATTCCAACGCCGAGAATGTGCGAACGCGCACGCAAGGAGGCGCAGGGCGACGAATACAAGGGCAAGGTTCGCGAGCAGTGGAGCATCGTCACAATTTCCGAAATAATCAACAACGATTTCTATATAGGCACACTGCGCGAGCACAAATACCGCCGCAAAAAAATCAACGGCAACGACGTGGAGCTGGACAAAAGCGAGCATATCGTATTTGAAAACCACCACGAAGCAATAGTGGATTACAGAGTATTCGCCACGGCGCAGGAGCAGCTCGCACAGCGCACCACAAGCCACTACCGCGGTGTAAAAAAATACGACAACACCTACTCCGGCTTTCTCTTCTGCGGCGATTGCGGCTCCCCGATGTTCGCTATGAGCCGCAAAAACCTCGCGCCCGCATACACCTGCGGAACTTACCACGTAAGGGGCACGGCAGGGTGTACCTCGCACCACATCCGCGTGGATTTCCTCGATAACCTCTTAAAGGAGTATATCCGCAAGGTAAGGGATAACTCTTCCGAAATGCTCCGCATTTTGCAGGAGAACCTGAACTTCGAAAAGCGCACGACAGAAAGCGGAATGCAAGCCGTAGACGAGCTCCGCAAGCAAATCGAGGAAGAACGTGCCGAGCTCAAGGTTATGATGCGCCAGAAAATCCGCGACGTTGCGCGCGCCTCGGGCGATGCACGAATCATAGAAGAAACCTACGACGCGCTCATAGAAGAAGCAAACAACCGCATAGACGGGCTTGAAAACCAGCTCGCTATGGTGGCAGACACCACGAACACCATCACGAAAGTGAACCGCGTGGCAAGAACGGTTATCGACATATTCAGCGATATCCTCGAAAAGGAAAAGCTCGACAAGCGCGACCTTCACCTCATCATCGACAGAATCCTCGTTTACGAGGGTGTCATCGAAATAAAGCTGAAGGCAGACGTCGACGAGCTTCTGCGCACGGGCAAAATAGAACACTTCGAAAAAGAAAAGCAAGCCGTAAATTTTAATGCAGGCACGGAAAATATCGAAAAAGCCGCCGAAGACTTCTCTGCGGTGGCAGCCCAATCCGCCAAAAAAAGGCGCGATAAGGTTTTCCGTGTCAACGTTATCAGCGGCGGCGACCCGCTTGAAATCTACACAGACAGAGAAGGCGAGGTCATCTTCAAAAAATACTCCCCCATCGGCGAACTTATGGATTTCGCCGCGGAATATGCGGAAACACTCTATAAGACCTGCAATATGCCCGTAGCCGTGTGCGACAAAGACTGCATTATAGCGTGCGCGGGCGTGCCCAAAAAGGAATTTTTGGAAAAGAAAAATTCCGCTTCTCTCGAAAAAATTATAGAAACGCGCTCGCTTTACACAGACGAAAAAGCGGCAGAAAAAGTACACCTCACAGAGGATAACGAAAGCTGCCACGTATCCTGCGCTATGCCCATATTTACAGAGGGCGACGTTATCGGCTGTGTTATGTCGCTCGCGGGCGAGGGTGCGAAAGGCGAACGCCTCGGCTATGAAATAGAAACAAAACTCATTCAAACCGCCGCTTCTTTCCTCGGCAAGCAGCTCGAGGCGTAACCCCCTATAAAAAATCCCATAGGCTTCAAAACCTATGGGAATATTTTTTATCTCAAGAGAATGTAAACGAAATATGCCACGTAAATCGCGAGCATCACAGCGCCTTCGGCACGGGAAAACTTCTTCTGCGTTTTCGCAAATACCAAACCGAGAATGCTCACAGCAACAAGCACAATCGTGTCGTATATCGAAAGCACGTCTACAGTCATAGGCGAAAGAACCGCGCTGAAACCGAGAATGAATACGATATTGAACACGTTGGAACCGATTACGTTGCCGAGCGCAATGTCGCTCTCGCCTTTTCTCGCCGCAACCATAGACGTAACAAGCTCGGGAAGAGATGTGCCTATAGCAACGATTGTAAGACCTATGAACGTCTGGCTCATACCGAAGTTTGCGGCAATTATAGAAGCGTTTTCAACAACGAGGTCGCCGCCCATAATGATGCCGACAAGACCGAGAACTATCATTTCAATCGCCATTACGGGAGAAATCTTCTTTTCATCGGAAGATTCTTCTGCCAAGCCTTCTTTTCTCGCTTTAAGAGCGCCGCTTATCTGCCAATACATATAGAACGCGAAGAAAAGAAGCAATACGATACCGCCGATAAGCCCTATGCTGAACATAGCGTTGTCGAGCTTTGCAAAACCGCTTACTGCATCTGCGCCTTCACCAAACGAAACGCCGAAGCAAAGCAAAACGCCCAACACAACCGCCACGATAATTGAAAAAGGAATTTCCTTTTTTATAGCGGATGCGTTTGAGTTTACGGGGCAAATAAGTGCACTTGCACCGAGAACCACAAGCAGATTGAATATGTTGGAACCGATTACGTTGCTGACAGCGATGCTGTTTTCACCCTGCAGCGCCGCATTGATACTTACAGAAGCTTCAGGCATACTTGTGCCGAACGCAACGATTGTAAGACCGATAATTATAGAGGGGATTTTCAAGAGCTTCGCTATGCTCGAGCTACCTTCTACAAATATGTCCGCGCCCACAATCAAGAGCACGAAACCAAAGATGAGCCATAGATATTCCATTGTTTTCCTCCAAAATGTTATTTTTAAACTTTCCTATTTATTATATATTTATTTTACATATTTGTCAACAATAAATATCTTTTTAAATCAATTTAGTAAATTATAGCCATATTCTTAACTACCATCAAATACAACAATATGTGGATTTTATATAGAAAAAAGTGTGCGAGAGCACACTTTTCCTTTTTAAACTTCTATTTTTATTTCAAAAACAAACTTTTTGCCCGCATCGAGCGCCACGATTCCCTTCTTTTCGCAAAGCGTTTCCACGGGAACGGTTTCGTCTGCGCCGTGCCACGGTTCTATGCAAACATAGGGGGCACCGGCTTTTGCCCAAAGCCAAAGGTGAGGCACCTTGCCGAAGTGCATATGCAGGTATTCATTGCCGTCTGCGTCTGTAAGCGACACGCTTTCGGAAGAAACGGGCGGGAAGCAGAGCGAGCCGTGCCCGAAAAAGTCCTCTGTAAGCGTAAGAGTATCATCGCCGTTCATAACAACGGGGGCGGCGTCTGCGTTGGGTCTGTCTGCCTCGTTATAGTAAAGCGCCGTAATGCTTTCTTTTTTGCCGAAAACGATTTTATCGCCGAAATTCACGTTAAAACCGGGGTGTGCGCCGAGCGAAAAATACATAGTTTCCCCGCCCTTGTTTTCCACCTCGTATGCAAAAACAAGTGCCCTGCCGTCGAGCGCGAATTTCGCCGCGAACTCAAAATCGAAAGGGTAATTTTCTTTTATTTTTTCATCGGGTGCGAACGCAAGCACCAAATAATCTTCGCGAAGCTTCTCCACGGTAAACTGTGCGTCGCGCGCAAAGCCGTGTTTGGGCATTGCGTAGCGCTTGCCGCCGTAAACGTAGCCGTCCGTGTGCATTTTGCCCACGGCGGGGAAAAGTATGGGCGCAGTCCTGCCCCACACGTCGGGGTCTGCCTGCCACAAGTATTCCCTGCCCGAGGATAGAGCGCAAAGCGAGCGCATCTGCGCGCCCTTTTCATCTACCGAAAGAGAAAGTATGCCGTTATCAATTTTTATCATTCATATCACCTCTTGCGCCTATTGTAGCACATTTTCAACGTTTTTGCAACGCTTTGAACACAAAAATACCACTCTACTGCCAATTCTACTCTCCGTAGAATCGCGTTTTTGGCGGGATAGAGCGCAAAAAAGCCGCACGCGCACTTCGTAGATTGACTTTTTCGCAAAAACAAGGGTATGATTTATGTATAATAATAAAAATTTCAAGGAGCACCCCTATGAACGCACTCAACACAAAAATCGTACTCGATTCCTCCGCAGACGCCCCATCCCTGCGCGAAATACCTGCAATAACAGTACCGCTGAAAATCATCACAGCGGAAAAAGAATATACAGACGACAAAAACTTAAACGTGGCTGAAATGATAGCCGAAATGAAGCAGTATTCCGGCAAATCCTCCACGTCCTGCCCCAACCCGCAGGAGTTTCTCGCCGCATTCGGCGAAGCGGAAAACGTTTTCTGCATAACAATCACAGGCTCGCTTTCGGGCAGCTACAATGCCGCTTGTATAGCAAAAAAGGAATATGAAGAAAAATTCCCCGCGCGCCGTGTTGCGGTTTTCAACTCCCTCTCGGCGGGGCCCGAGCTTTTGTTGCTCGCAGAAAAAATCGAAGCGGAAATACTCGCAGGCAAGAGCTTCGATGAAGTTTGCGAAAGCGCAAACGCATATATGGAAAAGACAGGGCTCGTTTTTATGCTCGAATCGCTCAAAAACCTTGCAAACAACGGCAGAGTAAGCCCGCTTGTGGCAAAAATGGCTTCCGTGCTCGGCATTCGCGTTGTGGGCAAAGCAAGCGCAGAGGGCACGCTCGAACCGCTTAACAAATGCCGCGGCGAAAAAAAGGCTCTCGCCACTTTGTTCGAAAATATGAAAAAAGAAGGTTACAAAGGCGGCGGGGTTAAAATTGCCCATTGCAACAACGAAGCGGCGGCAAAATCGCTCTGCGCGCTCATAAAACGCGAATTCAGCGGCGCCAAAACGGAAATACACACTTGCCGCGGGCTTTGCAGCTTCTACGCCGAAGATGGCGGTATGCTCGTGGGCTTTGAAAAATAAAACATACGAAAACAACAAAGTTCTGTTTCAAATAATATTGAAACAGAACTTTAATTTTTATTAAAATAATCGGAACAAAAAAATAGAGCGAAATCTGCACGACCCCACTCCGCAAAAACAAATGTTTTTTCCATCTGTACTTATTATATCATAAAAACGCATATTATTCAACAGTTAATTTACATTATGCGGATATGTAATAATTTATGAACACAGATTATTTTTGGCATAAAATTCATAGAAATCCATTAAAAAGATTGCAAAATCTGAAAAAATTACAAAAAAAACGCACCAAAACTATTGACTTTTAGCGTCACTTTTGATATATTTAATGGTAATCAAATCATTGAATTTTTAGGTATTTCACAGGAGAAATAAAATGTTCTACGCTTGTGCAATCAACTGCATAATTATTTGCGCTATTGTCCTATCTATCGGTAAGGTTCAAAATAGCGTTAAAAGTTGTGCTATGGTTTGCAAAGAGTAAACATTTGTTTTTTACGGAGTGGGAATTTCACTGTTAGACGCTTTCCGTAAATATAGATTTTTAGAATCTTTCGGCCTATGGTTAGCTTTTAGCCATAGGTCTTTGTTATTTTTTCCTAAACCAATCTCAGTATAACTCAGGAGGACTTATGAAAATCACAGGTTCAGATATACTTGTTGAAACTTTGATAGAACAGGGCGCAGACGTTGTTTTCGGCTACCCGGGCGGTCAGGTTCTCAACATTTACGATTCTCTTTACCTTAAATCCGACAGAATCAAGCACGTAATCACCGCTCACGAGCAGGGCGCGGCGCACGCGGCAGACGGCTATGCGAGAGCAACGGGCAAGGTTGGCGTTGTCATCGCCACTTCCGGCCCCGGAGCGACAAACCTCGTTACAGGCCTTGCCACAGCTATGCTCGACTCCGTGCCTATGGTTGCGATTACGGGCAACGTACCCTGCAGCCTTCTCGGCCGCGACAGCTTCCAGGAGGTTGACATTGTCGGCATAACAATTCCCGTTACAAAACACAACTTTATGGTGACAAAAACAGAGGAGCTCGCAGACACCATTCGCGAAGCCTTCAAGATTGCCAAATCCGGCAGACCCGGCCCCGTGCTCGTGGATATTCCCAAAAACGTGCAGATAAGCACGGCGGAATATGAGCCCGTGCCGCCCATAGAGCCCTTCGCTATGCCCAAAGCAGACGAAGCCCTCATAGAAAAAGCGGCAGAGCTTATCGCGGAAAGCAAAAAGCCCTATATTTATTGCGGCGGCGGCGTGATTTCCTCCGGCGCGGAAGCAGAACTTTGCGCGCTCTCCGAAAAAATCGATGCTCCCGTCGGTTGCAGCATTATGGGTCTTACGGCTATGCCCGATTCCAACCCCAGAAAGCTCGGTATGACGGGTATGCACGGCCACTTCGTTGCCTCCAAAGCCAAAAACATTGCCGACCTCGTTATAACGCTCGGCGCGCGCTTCTCCGACAGGGCAACGGGCAACGTTGCGAAATTCTGCAAAGGCGCAAAGATTATACATATCGACGTTGACGCGGCAGAGCTTGATAAGAACGTGGTTGTAGACCTCGGTATCCGAGGCGACGTTAAAGATGCTCTCGCAAGAATTATCGCAAAGGTTTCCGAAAAGAAAAACCCCGCTTGGTGGGAAGAAATCGAAAGCATCAAAAAATTTGAAAGAGAGAACGCGGCGGCGCAAATCGGCACGCTCACGCCCTACGACGTTATCTCCACGATAAACTCTTACCTCCCCGCCGACACCCCCGTTGCCACAGACGTTGGCCAGCACCAGATGTGGACGGCACAGAAATACCATTTTGAAAAGCCCCGCACGTTTATGACAAGCGGCGGCCTCGGCACAATGGGCTACGGTATGGGCGCGGCTATCGGCGCGTGCATCGCGACGGGTAAACGCACAGTTCTCTTCACAGGCGACGGCAGCTTCGGTATGAACTTAAACGAAATGACAACGGCTGTTTCACAGAAGCTCCCGCTTATCGTAGTGGTGCTCAACAACGGCGTTCTCGGTATGGTTCGCCAGTGGCAGGCAGCTTTCTATAACCACCACTTCTCCGAAACCACGCTCGAAAGAAAGACGGACTTCCCCGCTCTCGCAAGAGCTTTCGGCGCTTCGGGCTTCTCCGTTTCTACGCTGGACGAGCTCAATATGGCTATGAAGATGGCTATGAAGAACGCAGGCCCCGTACTTATAGACTGCGCGATTGATATGGACGAGCGCGTGCTCCCGATGATACCTCCCGGCGGCGCGATTGAAAATATGATTCTTTCTTAAGGAGGCACAAAATGGATAAAATTCAGCTTCACCTCTCCGTTGTAAACCGCTTCGGCGTTCTGGTTCGCATTTCCGAGCTTTTCGCACGCCGCGGCTTTAACATAAGCTCGCTGGAGGTTCACGAAACGGCAGACCCTAAGGTTTCCGAAATGACCATCGTGGCGTACGGCGACGATTACACGCACACGCAGATGCTCCGCCAGCTCGGCAAGCTTCACGACGTTATTTCCATAGATTAAGTTCCTTATAAGGCTTGCCCTTTGGGAGAGCTCCCGCGAAAGCGGGTGAGAGGGCTTGTTCGGTTAATCGAGCCCCCCTTCACCCACTTACAAAGGCACAAACAGCATACATTTATATTCTAACCATATTCCATATATAAAAAATTTACTCAAAATCAAAGGAGATAAACATTATGGCTACTATGTATTACGAAAAAGATTGCAACCCCGAACTTCTCAAGGCAAAGACCGTTGCCGTGATTGGCTACGGCAGCCAGGGCCACGCTCACGCTCAGAATATGAGAGAATCCGGCGTAAACGTCATCATCGGTCTTTACGAAGGCTCTAAATCCGCAGAAGTTGCTAAAGCAGACGGTTTCGAAGTTTACAACACTCCCGAAGCAGTTCAGAAAGCAGATTTCGTTATGTTCCTTATCAATGACGAAAAACAGGCTGCTATCTACAAAACAAACATCGCTCCTTACCTCCGCGCAGGTATGACACTCGCTTTCGCTCACGGTTTCAACATCCACTTCGGTCAGATTGTTGTTCCCAAAGACGTTAACGTTGTTATGATTGCCCCCAAAGGCCCCGGCCACACTGTAAGAAGCCAGTATGTAGCAGGTCAGGGCGTTCCTTGCCTCGTAGCAGTTGAAAACGACGCAACGGGCGACGCACACGACCTCGCACTCTCCTACGCA
>JAFTOK010000211.1 GCA_017463815.1 Clostridia bacterium
CGGCGCATCTGTTGCAGACGGCTCGTTCAAATTCGGCGGTGCAACAAAAACTCTCAGCGCGCTAAACGTAAAGGGCGGCGACCAGTACGCGAAACTCACGTTTGCGAAGGTTGACGATATGGAAAGCTTCCTTTCCAAAGACTTCACGATAGAACTTCTCTACGTAAGCCGCTCCAAAACAGGTAAACAGGGTATCTTCTCCGGTATCCAGGAAAAAGGCTTCGGTATTTCCGAGGTAGAAGGCATTCCTACGTTTGAGGCTTGCGTTGTTAAGACTATCAGAACAGCGGCAGCAAACCAAGCATCCTCTTCCGAAGAGCTTGTTCACGTGATTGCAACGTACGCTCCCTCTTCTGCGCTCTTTGCTATTTACGTAAACGGAGAGATGGTAAGCGCAAAGGCTTCCGGTAACCCCAAAGACCAGGGCACGGTATTTGCTCTCGGCGCAAACATTAAGAAAGACGGCACGGCAGAAAACTTTGCAAGCGACCTTTCTATCGTAGACGTAAAGGTTTATAACGCTAAATTCAGCCAGGCACAGGCTCTCGTAAGATACCAGAACGTTCTTGCAGAATACGCAAAATAATAATGTACAAAAACAAAAACCCGAACTTCACGTTCGGGTTTTTATTTTAAAATCGCTTGAAATAAACGCTTTTAAGCCGCGTTGCTTTTCGATGGATATTTGTCTTATCTAACGGTTGTTCCGCCGCCTGTGGAGGGCGCAATCGTCCCGTTTGTGCCATCTGTGGCATTTGTGTCTTCGGGAGTGGTGGGCGTATCTGTATTTATTTCCGTTGTGCGTCGTGTAGAGTCGGTGCCGGGCATAAGGTCGTCTATCATATCGGACATACTCGTGATGGCATCGCCCACGGCGCCGTTGTTGCCGTTATTTTTTTTGCCGCCGCAGGAGAAGAGCATAGCCGTAAGCGCCACGACAAAGAATATGGCGAGAATTTTCTTCATAAAAGCCTCCTGTTGAATTTTACCTTTGCTTCAAAATGAAAAATAAAACTGCATAAATATTTTTTGCCGTGAGCGCGGCAATATACGCGGTTAAATTTGGTTGGCAACAAAGAAACACCCACGATAAAGAGCGGTGGAAGAAAACTGTCTTTATCGTGGGTGTTTGAGGAATTAGGAGGTTATTTTTACTGTGTTACTCAGCAATTTTTTTAATTATTTTACTTCTACTGCGTAGTTGTAAATCTGAAGAAGGCTTACAGAACCGTACCACTGCTGGTTCAAAAGGTTAGAGCCGCTGTATGTGCCTCCGCCAACGTTGATTTCTCTGTCGGAAGCGTAGTTAATCGCAGATGCTTCGATAGCGAGTGTGCCGTCGCAGTAAATTTTAAGTGTACCTGCAGTGCCGTCCTGAACAACAGTAACCGTATGCTCAGCCGTGTCGCCTGCTACGAAAGGTGTGTTTGTGTTGGGTGCTTTAAGGTCGCCGCCCCAAACGAACTGCTTGCCGCCGTTCATCCAAACGCCCCACCAGCCGTTGTTACCGGAGCCTTTGGAAATAAGGCAAGGCCAGGATTTGCCGAGTGTTGTTGCGTCAGCCTGGAATGTGATTTTGATTGTGAAGCTGTCTTTTGCTGTGAAATCGAGTGTGTCGTTGTCCGCAATTGTAAGGCCGTCGCCGTCAGCTGCGAAAACAACTTTGCCGCCCTCAACGGTTGCATTGCCTTTAATGGTAGCGTTATTGCCGTTGCCGGATTTATCTGCGATTTTGCCGTCTGTAACAGCGGAGAAGTCGAGGTCGAGAACGAGTTTTTCTTCTTTAGCATCGCTGCTGAATGCCGCAACCGCTTCAAGGTAAGCGGATTTTGCTTCGTCTGCTGTGAGAGCGCTTGCGTAGATTTTAGCGTCTACGATTACGAGGTCTGTTGCGAGGAAGTCGCCTGCTTTAGAGGGGGAAAGGTCTGCGCCCATTGCGAACGTATTGAACATTGCAATGCCGTCTTTAGATGTTGTGTTTGTAGCAACAACACCGGAAACATTGGAGCCGGGATATTTGGAGTTTGTAAGGTCGCTGCAATCTTCGCCGTTAACATAGATTGCGTGAACTTTTGCTGCGGGGTTGTATGTAGCAACAACGTGAACGAGCTCGCCCGATGTGCCTGCCGCCGTAGCGTAAGCTGCATTGTAACCGGAACCGGAACCTGTGATGAAGTAGGGTTTGTGGTTTGTCTGGTCTGCAAGACCCCAGCCTCTGTTGGCTTCTGTCATACAAACGATACCCGTGATGTTTGCTGTCGTTTTGTTGATATAAAGAGCTTCAATGGAAACGCCTGCTGCGAGGAAAGCGTCCATTTTTTCTGCTGTGTCGAGTTTTGCAAGTGTACCTACGATGAAGGAACCTGCTTCGGAAATTTTAAGACCGTCGATTTCTTTTGTAACACCGTTGAGTGTAACGGATGTTTTGCCTACAACGGGTGTGCCTACTGTCTGGAAAGTAGCGTTGCCTTTAGCATCTGCAGCTGCGCCGTTTGCGAAGTTAACGTCTACGTAAGCGTCGGGAACGTCAACGGGAACAAAGGGTTTCTGCGTTGTTGTAGCCTGTGTTGTGGATGTTGTTGTCTGAGTTGTCTGTGTAGTTTTTGTTGTTTGAGTTGTTTGAGTTGTCGAAGCCTGAGTTGTTGTGGATGCCACCGTTGTTGTGCCGTCAGGGGTTGTTGTGGGGGTATCGCCGTTACCGCCGCACGCAACGAATACCATTACGGCAACTAAAAGGACGGCGAAAAGAGCAATAATCTTTTTCATAAAAGTCCTCCGAAAGTAAATAAAATTTATGAGATGCACTATGCCAAAAATCGCATAAAGGTACATACAATCATATTTTATATATACCATAAAACCGCTTTTTTGTCAACATCGACACTTTATTTGGCTAAAATTTCGGCGCGCGGCACAATTTGGAGTCTTGAAAATGTGAAATTTATACAAAACATAATTTTTGAGCAAAAACGTGCGTTTTATGCTTGGTTTATACGTTGATTTTAAGTGAACACCGGCAAATTTGAGAAGTTGTTGCAAAAATTTTTGCGCCCGCTTGACAAAGTGCCAAAAAGGTGATATTATAATTTAAAAGCATAGAAGCAAGACACGCTGTGCAAATACCGCGGCAAGAGAAAAGGGCGTTTGGTGGAAGCCCTTACGCAAAAGGGTTTGCATTTGTACCGCTTGCGAGCTGCGCGCAGGAAATGGCGCGTCGGGTAACGCCCGTTAAAGCGTATTTTGAGTTAAATTTTGAGTGGAACCGTGTATATTTGCACCTCAAAACGGCGTTTTGCGCCGCTTTGAGGTGTTTTTTCGCTTTTCTTTGAAAAAAGAAAAGCTCGGCAAAAGAAACGAGAAAAGGTTCTGCCAATAAAAATGTAAATTAAACAAAGGAGAATATAAACAATGGTTATTTCTTTCGGTGAAAACAAATTCACATTCGATGCCCCCGTTACCGTTTATGAAGCGGCACAGGCGGCAGGTCTTATCTCTCGCGAGGTTATTTGCGCGCGCGTCGACGGCGAGCTTTGCGAGCTTACACACACTATCAACACAGATGCTGATGTGGAACTTCTCACTTTTGCCGATGCAGATGGTAAAAAGGTGTTCTGGCATACATCCAGCCACATTCTCGCTCAGGCGGTTAAACGTCTTTACCCCGAAACAAAACTCACAATAGGCCCCGCAGTTGATAACGGCTTCTATTATGACTTTGACAGCGAAGTTTCTTTCACGCCCGAAATCCTTACGAAGATTGAAGCGGAAATGAAGAAAATCGTCAAAGAAAATCTGAAGCTCGAACGCTACACGCTCCCCCGCGAAGAAGCTGTTAAATTTATGGAAGAAAAGAATGAGCCGTACAAGGTTGCGCTCATTGCCCGTGTACCCGAAGGCGAAGATATTTCTTTCTATAAGCAGGGCGAATTCACAGACCTCTGCGCAGGGCCGCACCTCTTTTCCACAGGCGCTGTGAAAGCATTTAAGCTCACACAGTGCACGGGCGCATATTGGGAGGGGGACTCCAAAAATAAAATGCTCCAGCGCGTATACGGCGTTTCTTTCCCCGCAAAAGACCAGCTTCAGGCGCACCTCACGATGCTCGAAGAAGCAAGAAAACGCGACCACAACAAGCTCGGCAGAGAACTCGAAATTTTCACAACGGTTGAAAGCATCGGCCAGGGCTTGCCCGTAATTCTTCCCAAGGGCGTTACGATTATCCAGACGCTTCAGAGATGGATTGAAGACGAAGAAACAAAGCGCGGCTACCTCCGCACGAAAACGCCTCTTATGGCAAAACGCGAACTTTACAAAATTTCGGGCCATTGGGACCATTACCTCGACGGTATGTTCGTCCTCGGCGACCCCTATGACGAAACAAAAGAGTGCTTCGCGCTCCGCCCGATGACTTGCCCCTTCCAGTATCAGGTGTACCTCAACAAAAAACGCTCCTATCGCGAGCTTCCTATGCGCCTCGGCGAGACTTCCACACTCTTCCGTAACGAGGACAGCGGCGAAATGCACGGTCTTATCCGCGTTCGTCAGTTCACGATTTCCGAGGGGCACCTCGTTCTTCGTCCCGACCAGTTGGAAGAGGAATTCAAAGGCTGCCTCGAACTTGCGAAATACTGCCTCGACACGGTAGGGCTTCTCGAAGACTGCACGTTCCGTTTCTCCCAGTGGGACCCCAACAACACGGCAAAATACGAAGGCACGCCCGAACAGTGGGATGAAGCGCAGGGCATTATGAAACAGATTCTCGACAACCTCGGCGTTAAGTACGAAATCGGTATCGACGAAGCCGCATTCTACGGCCCGAAACTCGATATTCAGTGCAAGAACGTATATGGCAAGGAAGATACAATCGTTACAATTCAGATAGATATGCTTCTCGCCGCTAAATTCGGTATGTACTACACTGATAAGGACAACCAGCAGAAGTTGCCTTACATTATTCACCGCACGGCAATCGGTTGCTACGAGCGCACACTCGCGCTTTTGATTGAAAAATACGCAGGTGCATTCCCGCTTTGGCTCGCGCCCACGCAGGTTCAGGTTCTTCCCATTTCCGACCTTTACAACGATTACGCGGAAAAGGTTGCAAAAGCGCTTGCAGATGCAGGCTTGCGCGTTGAAACCGACTACAGAAGCGAAAAAATCGGCTTCAAGATTCGCGAAGCACAGCTTTCCAAAGTGCCTTATATGCTCATCGTAGGCGAAAAAGAAGCTGAAGCGGGCGAAGTTTCCGTTCGTTCCAGAAAAGGCAGCACGGAAACAATGAGCCTCGAAGCATTCGTTGCAAAAGCTGTGGAAGAAAACGCAACTCGCGCAAGATAAAACGAAAAATGCAGAATTAAGAGTGCAGAATGCAGAATGTGCGGGAAGGGGTACCCCCCTCCCGCAAAAAATAAAAGGAGAACCTGAAGAAAGTTCTTTGCCGAGCTTTCTTTCAAGAAAGCGAAGATGAAACCGACGAAAGCAAAATTTGTTAATATGATAATGATAGAGAACAGGAGCACGCGCAAAGTGCTCGTTCTCGACCGTATTCTTTCCACTTGGCCCGGGCTCACTTTCCCCGGCGGGCACGTGGAATGGGGCGAATCTTTCTACGATGCCGCCGTGCGCGAAGCGAAAGAGGAAACGGGGCTCGAAGTAAAAAACTTAAAGCTCTGCGGCACGGTTCATTGGGCGAATAAGCATAACGGCGAACGATACCTTGAATTTCTCTATAAAACAAGCGATTTTTACGGTGTTCTTTCCGAGGGAACGAGAGAGGGAACGGTGCGTTGGATGACGCCCGAAGAACTCAAAAATTCCGACAGACTTTCCCCGAATTTCGATATGTACTTGCCGCTTTTCTTCGAGAACAAGTACAGCGAGCTGTTTTTTGAATGGGATGGCGAAAGCTGGACGGCAGAACCGCATTATTTATGAAAAAAAGTTTTTTGCAAAAAATATTGACAAATCGAATATAATGTGGTATAATATTAACCGCATTGTAACAAATGCAGTTAATAACGAGGTGTAGCGCAGCTGGTAGCGCGCCAGTTTCGGGTACTGGAGGCCGCGAGTTCGAGTCCCGCCACTTCGACCAAAAATCGACAAGCAAACGCTTGTCGATTTTGTTTTATAATTATATAGGTTGGGGCAGAGGAGTTTTTTTGATGAATGATTTATTTGCCGAATTTTCAACCTGAGGCAAGATGGCAACTTGCAGAGTTGATTTACAGAAGAAAACCAAAAGATTATATGGGATATTTATTAAAACTTTCTAAAGACCCGCATAATTATGTACGCAAGCGCGCCTCGAATTGCATTGAATATTTAAAAAATTCTTGAATAAAAAACGGCTCATTGAGCCGTTTTTTTGCGTTCAAGTCCAATTTGCCGAAATCATTTCCGCCCAGGAGGTTATATACGTATCGTCCATAGGCAAAATAGGCTCTTCCAGCTCTGCGATTTTGGTGGTTTCGCCGCTTGCGTATGCGAGCAGGCGCTCGCGGCAGCTTGCGAGCCTTCGCGAAAGCCCGCCGAGGCGCGCATCGTGAATTTCAAAGCCGTACGTTTTGTTTATGCTATACCATTGTGCGCGGAACGCTTCGTAAAATACGTCTGCGCGGCGTATACATTCGGCATAATCGCCCTCCGCAAGCGCACGCAGAGCCGCTTTGTCGCCCGCCGCGTAAAGTGCGCGCGTTTTCTTTGCCAGCAGAAGCTTTTTCTCCATAACGTCGCAGAGGCACGCCATAGTTCTGTACAGATGTGCGTAGTTTTCGCTGTTTTCGGCGTGTGCGTACAGACGGGCGGCATATTCTGCCAAAAGGGATGCGTCGTCCGCTTGCAGGTTCGCGCTCATTGTGCCGAGGAATGGGTCATCGTACAGGTGCGTTTTTGCGTAGTTGCAGGCGCTGTGCTGGAAATAGGGCGATTCCACAGGTACGTTCTCGCCGAAAATGTAGTTCGGCAGGTCCAAATCCATAAAATCATCGAAATTTTCGCCCGTTATTTCGTGGAAACGCGCTTTCATTTCTGCTTCGGGCATATCTTGCGCCACAGCCGCCGCGTGCATAAGCGCGGGCAGCACCGCTCCATATGCACATTCGCCGCCGTTGTCGCCCCAAAGGGTGAAGAATGCTTTGTGTACACCGTTTTTTATGCAGCGGGAAAGGGCAAGCGCGTTGCGCTTTATGCTGTAACGGTTGTGCGGCGCGAACGTGCCCCAGGTCCACGCACCGCCCGAGAACCAAACCTCGGGGGAAAGCTTTTTGCTGGAAATCATCATTGCGTCGTAGCGGGCGGGGTCTGTGGCGAAATAGTCCCAATACACCATTTCGCATCCGTGCGGTACTTTTTCTGTTATTTCGGGCGGAAAATCCCTTATCTCGTCTGTGCAGAACACGCCGGGGGCGAGGCTGAAGAAAAGGTCGTTTGCCATCATCGTGCTTTCAAAGCCGTGGGCGCGCGCTATTTCACAGACCTTGCCGAGGTGCCGCATAAGCAGGGAATAGCGCTCCTCATACCCGTGAATATCCTTGTATTTGCCGAGGCCTATATTGTGTGCTTCGTCCATACCGATGTGCACGAGGCGGGAGCGGAATGTTTTTTCGAGTGTGGAGAATATATTTTCAATCAGCTCGTAGGTGCGCGGCTCGTCCACAAGCATAATATCGTCTATATCGAAAATTTTGTGGCGGTATTCGCGCCAGCGCTTCAGCGAGCCCACGTGCGCCAGCGTTTGTATGAACGGCACGAGCTCTATGCCCACGGAGGCGGCGAAATCGTCTATTTCGCGCAGCTCTGCCATAGAGTATCTTCCGCGCTTGTAGCCGAAATACGGCTCGTTTTCAACCTCGTACGTGTCCTCTGTGTAGAGCATAGCCACGTTATAGCCCATTTTTGCAATGGCGGCGAGAAAGCGTTTTAGCCCCGCCACGTTTGGCACGGCATCGCGCGAGCAATCAATCATAACACCGAATTTGTCGAAATTTCTCATAGTTTTCCTCCCGGATTTTTCTTGTTTTCAGTATAGCAGAGAATGAGGAAGTTGTCAATCGTTCTGTTTTTCTGCAAAATTTTCAGCGTTTTCCAAAATTATTTGCTCCAGCTTTTTTGCGGGCAGAGCGAGCGGACGTGTGCGTTTCTTTGCGAGCAACACGTGCCTTTCGGGGAGCGTATCGGCGAGGGGCAGGCGATATATGCCGTCCACCTCTTTGGTGGATAGAAATTCTTCGGGCACCAGACCTATGCCGAGGTTGTGGCGCACAAGGGGAATAATCTGGTCTGCCGTCGCCGCCTCTATATCGGGCGAAAATTCCAACCCGTGCTTTTCAAAAAGGCGAAAATAGAAATCGTACGTGGAGGTTTTCTTGCCGAAAGAAACAATGGGATATTTTGCAAGCTCCGCAAACGTAAGCCCCTTTTCCGTGACTATATTGCGGTAGTTTTCGCCGCATATGGCTACCTCGCGGAAAGGCTTTATTTTAACGGCGGCTATTTCCGGGGCGTATTCCACGGGGGAGGTGAACATAGCTAGGTCTATAAGCCCGCTGTTAAGCTTGGAAATCGCGCCCGCCGCAGAAACGTATGAAATTTTTATTCTTACGCCGGGGTACAGGTTGCGGTATTTGTTCAGAACGGGCAAAAGGTATAGGTAAAGCGCAATGTCGCTCGCGCCGATGGAAACAACGCCGTGCGTGAGGCTCTTGTTCATAGAAATTTCCTCTTCCGCCGCGGAAAAATGTTCAAATGCCGCAGAAACGTGTTCATAAAGCACCTCGCCCGCCGGGGTGAGCTTTACGCCTTTGTTGGAGCGCACAAAAAGCGCACACCCCAGCTTTTCTTCCAGGGATTTTATTGTCCTGGTAAGGTTCGGCTGGTTTAAAAACAGTGCGTTTGCCGCCTTTGTAAAGCTGCCGTATTTGGCAACGTGATAGAAAACAGCGTAATAATCGTAGCTTATATTCATAAAAACTCCCATATCATAATGATATAAACAGAATATAAAATATACATTTTACATATATTCATACCTGTATTATAATGGTATTGTAAACGAAAGTCAAGCATTTCCAAACGGAAATTATTTAAGGAGTTTTTTATAATGGATTTAACAATGTTCACAGACCTTTTTGA
This sequence comes from Clostridia bacterium, assembly GCA_017463815.1. Lineage (GTDB taxonomy): Bacteria > Bacillota > Clostridia > Oscillospirales > CAG-272 > UMGS731. The sequence goes on from JAFTOK010000211.1 coordinate 9,133, forward strand.
AGCGTTCACAATTTTTTGTTTCGGTCTTTCTTGGCCCATTTCCATTCGCAAATCGCTCATTTCCAAAACGGCAAAGGGCAAGAGCCTCTTTTTTGAAGTTTTCCTTTTGCTAGGTTACGCTTTCGGTATAGCGCGCAAAATAATACAGCTTACGGCGCTCGGAAGCAGTGGATTTATCTTCTTTTTGAGCTTTTTCTTCTACATTCTGAACTTTGTTGAAATTTCCGTTGACGTTGCCCTCTATTTCCGCAACGTAAGGCTCGACAAAGCAAGAGAACGCGCACAAACCGCTTAACTCGCTATAACGCTGAATATATGGTATCAAAAAAGCAACCGAAACGCTTCTTAAAGGTGTTTTGGTTGCTTTTTTGTAATTTTTACGCTTTCTTTTTGCCGATTTTTGCAAAATATTTGAATGTGAGGGGGTAAACGCACGCAGAGAAAACCACGATGAGGCAATATCTTACCGCGCGCAGGAACATTATTTCGTCGTCGCCGCCGAAAACAGCCTTCAAGCCCGATTTGAGCGCAAGCACGATGGCAAGCCCAACGGCAACCTTTACGATTTGTCCGAGAAGCGTGGCTTTTTCATCGAATTTTACAAATTTGCTTTCGATGGGGAAGGAGATGAGTATGCCTGCCGTGGCACCGAGGATTGTCGCCGCGTTTTTAACGCCGCTGTTGATGTGTGCCGCGTCGAGCTCCACAAAGCTCGGGTAAATCTGTGTGAACGCAAAATATGCGAGCGTTATAAGGAAGAACGAGGCAAAGATTATGTAATACACCTTTTCGTTTTTCTTCGCATACTCGAAAAGCGGGTAGAGCGCGAAAACGAGCACCGCGCCCACGAGGAGCGAAACGAGCACGTCCTTGGGCGTATGCACGCCGAGGTACATTCTCGAAAAAGAGACGAGAACCACGATAGCTACAAGCACAATGCGCGCCCACGTCTTTTTGGCGCCTCTTGCAAGGCCGCCGAAAGTGCCCGCGGCATTTTGCGTGTGCCCGCTGGGGAAAGAATATCCCGTGGCGGCGGGAATGGCAGATTCCACGGCTTTAAAATTCGGGTCGAGCACCCACGGTCTGGGTATACGGAAGATGAGCTTGAGCGTCTGATTGATAACAACGCCGCAGAACCCCACGCTCATAAGGTAATATCCGCGATGTTTGCTGAAGCACCAGAAAACCACGAGCGCGGTGGCGAGAAACGCTATTTCGTCACCGAGGTATGTGAGCGCACCCACAATGGCGTCGCAAACGGGGTTTCGGATACTTTCGAGAAGATAAAGAAATTCCATAAAGCACCTCTTTTATGTTTTATACGGTAATTTTACCACATTCATTTGCTTTTTGCAATGAATTTGTATTATTTTCACACGCAAATAGATTTTTAATCAAAATAATACTGTTTCTTCGTGCTTTCCAAAAATCGATTTCTCCGTGTTATTTGCCGTATTCTATTGACATTTTTGGGAAATAGTACTATAATCTCCGTTGATACTTTTGAGATTTGGAGTTTATGCAATGAAAATTCAGTTATCCGACCATTTTGATTATAAAAAACTTTTTCGTTTCACGTTGCCATCTATCGTGATGATGATATTCACGTCTATATACGGCGTTGTGGACGGTTTCTTTGTTTCCAATTTTGTGGGCAAAACGCCTTTTGCCGCAGTTAACTTTATAATGCCCGTTCTTATGATACTCGGCGGTATTGGCTTTATGTTTGGCACGGGCGGCGGCGCGCTCATAGCCAAAACCCTTGGCGAGGGAAAGCGCGAAAAGGCAAACGGTATATTTTCGCTTCTCGTTTATTCTGCGGCGGCGCTCGGCGTATTGCTCGCCGTGCTAGGCATAGCTTTTATGCGCGAAATTGCGGCGTTTCTCGGCGCGGAGGGGCAGATGTTGGCGGATTGTGTGCTGTACGGCAGAATCGTGCTTCTGGCGCTTCCTTTTTTCATTTTGCAGTTTGCGTTTCAGAGCTTCTTTGTAACGGCAGAAAAGCCGGGGCTTGGGCTTGCCTCCACGCTTGCCTCGGGCATAACCAACATCGTGCTCGACGCACTTTTTATGGCGGTGTTAGGTTTCGGCCTTGCGGGCGCGGCGGCGGCAACGGCGCTGAGCCAGGTGGTGGGCGGTGTTTTCCCGCTTGTGTATTTTTCTATGCCGAACAAAAGCATTTTGCGCTTGGGAAAAACGTCTTTCGACGGCAAATCGCTCGTTGCAACTTGCATAAACGGCTCTTCGGAGCTTATGTCCAACATTTCTATGTCTATTGTCAGTATGCTCTATAACGTACAGCTTAACAGCTACGCGGGCGAGGACGGTATTGCCGCATACGGTGTGCTTATGTACGTAAACCTTGTGTTTATTGCCGTGTTTATCGGCTATTCCGTGGGCGTTGCGCCCGTCGTGGGATACCACTACGGCGCGGGCGATAAGGGTGAACTTAAAAATCTTCGCAAAAAGAGCTTGTGCATAATACTTGTTTCTTCTGCCGTTATGTTTGCGCTGGCGCTTTTGCTTTCGCGCCCGCTGGCAGGGATTTTTGTGGGGTACGACAAAGCGCTCTGCGATATGACCGTGCACGCCTTTTCCATATATTCTTTCTCGTTTTTGTTTGCGGGCGTGGCGATTTTCGGTTCTTCCTTCTTCACGGCGCTTAACAACGGGCTTGTTTCCGCACTTATTTCGTTTTTGCGTACGCTTGTTTTTCAGGTGCTGGCGGTGCTCATTTTCCCGCTTATATGGGAGCTGGACGGCATATGGTTTTCCATTGTCGCCGCAGAGGTTATGGCGCTTACGGTTACGGCGGCGTTCCTTCGCGGAATGAAGAATAAATATGGCTATTGATTGAATAAAAAACGCTCGTTTTCCTTTGCGAAGCCGAGCGTTTATTTGTTTCTTGATATAACAGAAAGCGACAATTTTTCTCTCGCAATGCGTTATTGTTTTCAGGCGTTTTTTGCCGTATAATAAATATGTCGACAGAAGAAATGCTTTGCAAGGCAAAACCTGTAAAGGAGAAAAATATGAAGCTTACAATAGGCGAAAATATACGCAAATTCCGAAAGAAAAACGATTTGACACAAGAGGCGCTGGCAGAGCGCCTGGGCGTGACATACCAATCTGTAAGCCGTTGGGAAAACGGCACAACGTACCCGGACCTGGAGTTTTTGCCCGCGATTTCCGAGTTGCTCGGTGTTAGTGCCGACGAGCTTATTGGTATGCCGCAGATAGAGAAAGAAAAAAAGGCGGCGGAGGCGTTTGACGAGCTGCGCCGCGAATGTATGAAGCGCGATTACGATGCCGAGCACATAATAGCTCTCCTGCGCGATATACGCAGAAATTATATTGCAAGCGAATCTGCGTGGCGCCCGTGGGTCGCGGGGAATGACCGCGCTTTCCGCGACCCGAAGATTTTGCCCGAGGTCCGTTTGCTTGCCGAGGCATATCTCGAACGCGAACCGATGGCTCCGGGCACGATTCAGACAATGGCGTACGTTGAAGACGAGGAAAATTTGGAAAGTTTCCTGAAAAAATACACCACGCCCTTTGATTGCTCTGCGCGCGCGTTGCTGTTTAACCGATATATGCGGCGCAAAGATGAGGAGCGTTTTGAAGCGGAGCGAAGATACAAGTTATACGAGGCGTTCAACGTCTTGCTTTCCCAGCGCTGTTTCTACAATTGGAAGGCAGGCGGCGAAAGCAAAGACGCTGCAGACGAATTTATGGAAAATATGCTCGCGTTCATACGCGGCGACGCCGAGGACGAGCGCCCCGATATGTGGGTGGAAACACGGCTTGAATTTGGGCTGAAATCCGCCGCGCGCGCCGCTGGCGATGACAAATTTGAAGAAGCCGTATCGAAGGTGGAAGCTGTTGTAAAGTTGCTTGAGGAAGTGATGAAAATTACGGACAAGGTGCTTTTGCCTACGTCGTGCCGTTTCCTTGAAGGAATGGAATGGGAGGCGTATGAGAGCTGGCACGCAACCGACAATGGGCCCGATACGCCGAAAGAGCGTATGATTTATATTTCAACGCCGATGAGCGGTATGTGCGCTTGCTATTGTAGTTACCCGAGCGAATATTTCGCAAAACTTCGGGGAAAAGCATTTGAAGCGCTTCGCGGCAACCCCGACTTTGAA
>JAFTOK010000212.1 GCA_017463815.1 Clostridia bacterium
GAAGTTAAGGTTAACGTTATCCACGTCGGCGTAGGCGGTATCACGGAAAACGACGTAATGCTCGCATCCGCTTCCAACGCGCTCATCGTAGGCTTTAACGTTCGCCCCGACAGAGCCGCTATGGATTCTGCGGCAGAGCAGGGCGTTGATATACGCACTTACCGCGTAATCTACGAATGCATCGAAGAAATTGAGCTCGCGATTAAGGGTATGCTTAAGCCCGTTTACCGCGAAAACGTCCTCGGCCACGCAGAGGTTCGCCAGACAATTCACGTTCCCAACGTCGGCACCATTGCAGGTTCTTATATCACAGACGGTAAGGTAACACGCGCTTCTCAGATTCGTGTTGTACGTGACGGTGTGGTTATATTTGAAGACAAAATTTCCTCTTTGCGCCGCTTCAAAGACGACGTTAAAGAAGTTGCATCCGGTTACGAATGCGGTATTGGTCTTGAAAAATTCAACGATATCAAAGAAAACGACGTTCTCGAAGCATATATAATGGAAGAAATCGAAAGAACTTAATTTATTGTGAGGTATAAGATGAGATTCAGACAGGTACATCTCGATTTTCATACGAGCGAAGATATAGAAAACGTAGGCGGCGAATTTTCCCGCGAACAGTTCCAGGCTTGCCTTAAAATGGGTCACGTAGACTCTATTACACTTTTTTCAAAGTGCCATCACGGTTGGGCATATCACCCCTCTAAAGCAAACAAGATGCATCCCGGCCTCCATTTCGACCTTTTGCGCGAGCAGATAGCTGCCGCGCACGAGCTCGGCATAAAAACTCCCGTTTACCTTTCCGCGGGCTTCGACGAAAGAATAGCGCGCGAAAAACCCGAATGGCTCCTTCGCAACAAGGACCAAACTATAGCGTGGACAGCCGACTTCACAACACCCGGCTACCACAGATTTTGCTATAACACAGGCTACCTCGATTTCCTTCTCGACCAGGTAGCCGAGGTTTGCCGGAATTATGATGCGGACGAAATCTTCCTCGATATGGTGCATATCATTCCGTGCTACTGCCACAAATGTATGAACGATATGAGAGCGCAGGGCCTCGACCCGTTCGACGAAGAAAACGCATACCGCTTTGCGTACGACACGTATATTCGCTATACAAAGCGCGTGCGCGAAACGGTGGATAAATACCGCCCGGGGCTCCCCGTGTTCCACAACGCAGGCCACCTGCCCGTAGGCAACCGCGAATATGCTTACGCAAACACACATCTCGAGCTCGAAAGCCTTCCCACAGGCGGCTGGGGATATGACCATTTCCCGCTTTCCGCAGCTTACGCGAGAACGCTCGATATGGAATACCTCGGTATGACGGGTAAATTCCACGCTTCTTGGGGCGAATTCGGCGGATTCAAGCACCCGAATGCCCTCCGCTACGAGGTTTCGCTTTCTATCGCCAACGGCGCGAAGGTTTCTATAGGCGACCAGCTCCACCCGAACGGCAGAATGGACCCCGCAACATATAAGCTCATCGGCTCCGCTTTTGCGGAAGTTGAAGAAAAAGAGCCTTGGCTCGACAATGTGGAAAGCGTTGCGGACATCGCAATTCTTGCGCAGGAAGCCGTTTTCCGCCATATGTACCCCGATGTTTGCCCCCCCGGAAAGAAATCTTGGCGCGGCACAATCGGTGCCTCCAGAATTTTGCTTGAGGGTAAATATCTCTTCGACGTTGTAGACTGCGACGGCGACTTTGACAAATACAAACTCATCATTCTCACAGATACAGCGAAGCTCGACGATGAGCTTGCAGATAAGCTCCGCAACTTCGTAGACGGCGGCGGCAAAGTGCTTGCTTCGGGCGAATCCACACTCTACGCAGACGGCAGAGGCTTTGCGCTTGACCTCGGTGCGAAATATAACGGACCTTGCAAATTCGTGCCCGCGTATATCCACCCGAAATTTGAAATGGAAGGTCTTTGGGAATCCGCTTATGCTATCTACGAGCCCTCTGCCGATATAACGGCTACGGGCGAGGTTATTGCTTACCGCGAAAACCCCTACTTCAACCGTACAGCATTCCATTTCTGCAGCCACGCGCAGACGCCCAATGACCCCGAAAAGCTCTATCCCGCTATCACGCTCGGCAAAGACGGTGCTTATATCGCGTTCAATATGTTCTCCGAATACGCAAATAACGGCGCGCTTATTGCTAAAGAAACGGTTAAGCACGTTATAGACGTTCTTCTCGGCGAGGATAAGACACTCACCACAAACCTTCCCGCGCAGGGCGTTGTAACGCTTATGGACCAGGCAAACGACCACAGACTTGTAAACCACCTTCTCTACGCTTCTCCCGTTAAACGCGGCAAGAACGTTGAGGTTATAGAAGACCTTATTCCCATCCACGATACAGAGGTTTCGATTTCTATGTACTCGAAACCGAAGTGCGTTTACCTCGCACCCCAGATGGAGGAAATTCCTTTCGATTATACAGACGGAATTCTCACATACACAGTGGATAAGTTCACTTGCCATCAGATGGTTGTTATTGATTATTGATATAGGTGAATTATGAATTTTACACCCGTTAAGAGTGTAATGGACGATATCACAGCCTGGAACATTCCCGGCTGTGATATTGCCATTATGAAAGATAATGAGCTTGTTTTCCGCTATCAGGCGGGATACAGCGATTTGGAAAACAAAATTCCCGTAAAAGGGGATGAGCTTTACTACCTCTTTTCCGCCACGAAACCCATAACGGGCGCGGCGGCAGTATTGCTTGCCGAGGAAGGGAAGATGCGATTTGATGACGAAGTTGGCAAATATATCACCTCCTTCAACAATATAATGGTAAATGTGGATAACGGCGACGGCACGTTCACGCGCGTGCCCGCAAAGCGCCCCGTGCGCATTATAGATTTGCTCACGATGACGGCGGGGCTCGATTATAATCTATCTTCGCCCGAGCTTCACGATGTTATGAAAAGCACGGAAGGCAGATGCCCCACGTTTGAAGTGGCGAATATGCTTGGCGAGCGCGGGCTGTTCTTCCACCCCGGCGAAAAATTTTCGTATAGCCTGTGCCTCGACGTTATCGGCGCGGTTATAGAGGTTGCCTCGGGCGAAAAGTTCGGCGAATACCTTAAAAAGCGCTTTTTCGAGCCGCTGGGTATGGGTCATACTACGTTTGATGTGACACCCGAGCTGAAAAAACAAATTGCTCCGCTTTATATTTTTGATAACGAGCAGAAAAAGCCTGTTATAAAGAAAAACGGCAACATATATATTCTTGGAGATGAGTTTGAGGGCGGCGGCGCAGGACTTGTTTCCTGCGTAGAAGATTACATAAAATTTACGAATATGCTCACAAACCTCGGCAAAAGCGCCGATGGCACGCGTATTATGAGCGAAGAAAGCGTAAACTTTATGCGCAAAAATCAGCTCACGGAAGAGCATATGAAGATGTTCTGGTCAGGCTGGAAATACCTCACGGGCTTTGGCTACGGTTGCGGTGTGCGCACGGCGCTTGTTCCCGAACTTGTAAACGGTCATTTTTCCGCAGGTGAGTTCGGCTGGTGCGGTGCGGCGGGCGCTATGGTTATAGCAGCCCCGGCAGAGGGTATTTCCGTTTACTACGCGCAGCATATGCAGAACAGCTTTGAATGGATAGTGCACCCGAAGCTTCGCAAGGCGATTTATGATTCGTTTGGGCTTATTTAAGGAGATTTTATGCAAAACAGAATAGAAAACGGTAAATACATAATTTTTCTTGACATAGACGGCACGGTTTTCGATGGCAAAAAAGTGCCCGAAAAGAACATTCTCGCGCTTCGCCGCGCGCGTGCAGAGGGGCACAAGGTGTTCCTGAACACGGGCAGAGCTCATTGTATAGTTACAAAAGAAATCCGCGACGCGGTAGAGCCCGACGGCATTATTTCCGCTATGGGCACGGCTATTTTCGTGGGCGACGAGCTCATATATTCCGCGGTTATGAACGAAGATGACGTGGAATACCTCGTAAAATTCGGTGATGAGCGTGATATGTTCGTGATTATAGAGAGCATAGAACGCCTTGTAAGCCTTAAAGGCCCCGCTTTTCTCGGGCAGGACAACCTTATAGATAAGGCAGAGGAGTTACGATGTAATTACCCCGATATGAACGTTTCCAAAATCTCGCTTATGCGCCACCTCACGGATGAGGAAGTGGACATCCTCAAAAAGCGTTTTCCCGTGGTTTACGCGCACGAAAATTACGCGGAAATATCTACGTTCGGGCACAATAAAGCCACGGCGATTGCGCGCGTGTGCGATTATTACGGTGTGGACGTTTCCCACAGTATTGCTATGGGTGACAGCGGCAACGACGACGAAATGGTGAAATTCGCGGGAATAGGCGTGGCTATGGGCAATGCTACGGAAAATATAAAAGCGGTGGCGGATTTCGTTACGCTTAACTGCGAAGACGGCGGCGTGGCATACGCTCTTGAAAAATTTGTGCTTGGTAAATGAGAAAAAAGGTATTGTGAAAGCAATACCTTTTTTGTCCTATATACGTCAAACCACGGCAAAAAGAAAAGCTCCGAAAAAAATCGGAGCTTTTGAAATATTCGTAAAAACCTGTTATCTCTTGGAGAACTGGGGTGCACGACGAGCGGCTTTGAGACCGTATTTCTTTCTTTCTTTCATTCTGGGGTCACGTGTGAGAAGACCTGCTTTTTTGAGAGCGGGTTTGTATGTTTCGTCAGCTTTAACGAGCGCACGAGCAACACCGTGACGGATAGCGCCTGCCTGGCCGGAGATACCGCCGCCCTGAGCTGTGCAAACGATATCGAATTTGCCCATTGTTTCTGTAACAGCGAAAGGCTGGTTTACGATGAGCTTGAGTGTTTCAAGGCCGAAGTAATCATCAACATCGCGGCCGTTGATTGTGATAGCGCCTGTGCCGGGGTAAACACGAACACGAGCTACAGATTTTTTTCTTCTACCTGTACCATAGAAGTAAGGTTTTGCACTTGTGTATGTCATCTTCAATTACTTCCTTTCTCAGTCAACAACAACTGCTGTGGGCTGCTGTGCCTGCTGATTGTGTTCAGCGCCTGCATAAACTTTGAGACGTGTGAGAGATTTGTCACCGATGTGGTTGTGGGGAAGCATACCTTTAACGGCAAGTTCCATAGCGAGCTCGGGTTTTGTTGCCATAAGTTCTTTGTAGCTTGTAGCTTTGAGACCGCCGATGTAACCGGAGTGACGATAGTAGAATTTCTGTTCGAGTTTCTTACCTGTGAGAACAGCTTTAGAAGCGTTTACGATGATAACGTATTCGCCGCAGTCAACGTGAGGTGTGAACTCGGGGCGATGTTTACCTCTGAGAATGTCAGCAGCAGCAACAGCAACTTTGCCAAGGGGCTTATCTGTTGCGTCGATTACGTACCACTTACGTTCAAGAGTTTCAGTTTTAGCCATAAAAGTGGACATTGTTTAATCCTCCATATTATTTATCTTTAGAACGCTTTCGTTTAAAATACAGCGTTCATCTTGTTTACAACGTCAAAGATTATATCACGCATTTTGCAACTTGTCAATACATTTTTGAAAAGTTTTTCGAAAAATTTAATTTACATTTTTGAAAGCTCTCGTTTTCTCTTGTTTTCTCTCGTTTTCTCTTGTTTTCTAACTCGCCATAAATAAAAATTTTTGCGAAAATTTTGTGGGAATTGCGCAAAAAGGCGCTTTATGGCGTAAAAAGCGGTTTATTCCTATGGAATTAAATGCTAAATATTGAGTGTGGGTATAGACTTTTTATAAGTTTTGTGGTAAAATAATCTTGATTAAAAATTGATTTGGAGTAATTTATGCTGAACAAGCTTTCACAAATAGAAGCAAAATTTGAAAAAACGGAGGTAGCACTTGCGCTTCCCGAAACAATCAACGACCAGGAAAAATTCCGCGAGCTTATGAAAGAGCACAAGAAGCTTTCGCCCATAGTGGAAAAATACCGCGAATATAAAAAAGCGTGCGCAGAGGAAGAGGATGCGGAAATGCTCCTTTCCGAAGAGAGCGATGCGGAAATGAAAAAGATGTTTGCCGAAGAAATCGTTCTGCAAAGAGAGAAAAAAGCCGCGCTTACAGAGGAGCTGCAAATTCTGCTTTTGCCGCGCGACCCCAATGATGATAAAAACGTTATTATGGAAATCCGCGCGGGCGCAGGCGGCGAAGAAGCGGCACTTTTTGCCGCCACACTTTACCGTATGTACTCTATGTATGCCGAAAGCGTGGGCTGGAAAACAGAGCTTATGAGCGCGGGCGAAACGGAGCTTGGCGGCTACCGCGAAATCTCCTTTATGGTGACGGCGGACGGCGCTTATTCAAAACTGAAGTTTGAAAGCGGCGTTCACCGCGTACAGCGCGTGCCGGAAACGGAAACGCAGGGCAGAATACACACCTCCACGGTGACGGTGGCGGTGCTCCCCGAGGTGGAGGATATAGAAATAGAAATACGCCCCGAGGACCTGCAGGTGGAAACGTGCAAATCGAGCGGCGCGGGCGGTCAGCACGTAAACAAAACGGAAAGCGCTATTCGTATTTTGCACAAACCGAGCGGCATCGTGGTGGAATGCCAGGAAGAACGAAGCCAGCACAAAAACCGCGACAAAGCTATGAAAATGTTGCGCGCGAAGCTCTATGACATAGAAAAAACGAAGCAGGATAACGCCATTGCCTCCGAGCGCA
>JAFTOK010000213.1 GCA_017463815.1 Clostridia bacterium
CACCGAGGTCGAGAAGGAGCTCAAGAACTTCGTCGCCAACTTCGTCGAGGCGTGCGTCGGGCTTGTCTATTTTGTTAACAACAACAATCACGGGGTGATTGAGGGAAAGTGCTTTCTGGAGCACGAAACGTGTCTGGGGCATAGGACCTTCTGCCGCGTCTACGAGGAGGATAACACCGTTTACCATTTTGAGTATACGTTCAACCTCGCCGCCGAAGTCTGCGTGTCCGGGGGTGTCGATGATATTGATTTTTACGCCTTTGTAGTGGATAGCCGTGTTTTTAGCCATAATCGTGATACCGCGTTCACGTTCAATCGCGTTGGAGTCCATAACTCTGTCTTCAACAGCCTGATTTTCGCGGTAGATACCGCCCTGTTTGAGCATTTCGTCAACGAGCGTTGTTTTACCGTGGTCAACGTGAGCGATAATTGCAATATTTCTTAAATCTTCTCTTACCAAAGTGATTACCTCGCTTTTAAGGTGCGGCGCACCGTTTATTTTTATGGGGTTTATATTTTACATCACAAAATAGGATTATATCACATTGTACAAAAAAAATAAAGAGGTTTTGTTAAAAAAGTTGAGAAAAATATCAGTTTTTTGCAAAAAAATCGGGGCGTATACCCGCCCCGATAAGTTATTTTTGATTTTCGTCTGTATCGTTATTTTTAAAATAACCTTTTATTTGGTAATCTTCCGCATTCTCTTTTTTGAAGCTCATTACAAAGCCTACTATAAAAAGCACAAAACCACCGAGCATAAGAAGTATCGCCACGAAATCAGGAAAACCCATTTTGGCAATAAGCTCCCAAGTTATGAGCATAAATAAACCCAAAAGCATCAAACGTATAGATTTCATAAGCGCTCTCCTCCTGATTTTTATACAACTTCATAATAAAGCGGAACTTTACAATATTAAAATAGCACACAATTTCTTTTTTGTCAATATATGAGAAATTTTTTCGAAGTTTTGATTGAGTTAATAAGTTATGAAAAAAATGGGCTTCCCCTTTGAGGGGAAGCTCCGCGAAGCGGTGATGAGGTGTCTAAAAACAAAAAACTATTTCAATTTTGTTAGCGAAGGTACACCTCATCCGTCACTACGTGACACCTTCCCCTATCGCTGATGCTAGGGGAAGGCCTCTGTAGCCGTATTTTTTACGCAATAGCATTCCTGTTCAAATTTTGTTTACTCATTTAAAACCCCCGAATAAAATTCACCAAGTTAACATCTCATTCATTTATCCACTCAAATACAAAAAACGGCAATCTTGCGATTGCCGTTTTATATGTTTTATTAGTCGTGGCTGGATGCGCTGTAGTTGGGCGCTTCTTTTGTGATGTTGATGTCGTGGGGGTGAGATTCACGAAGACCTGCGTTTGTGATGCGAACGAACTGTGCTCTTGCCTGGAGCTCTTCAATCGTTTCGCAACCGCAGTAACCCATACCTGCGCGGATACCGCCGAGAAGCTGGAAGATTGTGTCGGAAACAGGTCCTTTGTAAGGAACACGGCCTTCAACGCCTTCGGGAACGAGTTTTACAGAGTTCTGCTGGAAGTATCTGTCTTTAGAGCCTTTTTCCATAGCCGCAAGAGAACCCATACCGCGGTAAACCTTGAAGCGTCTGCCCATATAGATTTCGCTTTCGCCGGGGCTTTCTTCGCAACCTGCGAGGAGAGAGCCGAGCATAATGGAGCTTGCGCCTGCCGCGAGAGCTTTAACCATATCGCCGCTGTATTTGATACCGCCGTCTGCAATCACGGGGATATCGTATTTAGCCGCCACACAAGCCGCGTCGTAAACAGCTGTAATCTGCGGAACACCGATACCTGCGATGATACGTGTCGTGCAGATAGAGCCGGGGCCGATACCTACTTTAACAGCGTCTGCACCTGCGAGAATCATATCTTCTGCAGCTGCGCCTGTTGCAACGTTACCGCCGATAATCTGGCAATCGGGGAACGCGTTTTTAACTTTATAGAGTGTGTCGAGCATACTCTGTGCGTGACCGTGAGCGGAGTCAAGAACGAGAACGTCTACGCCTGCGGCGAGAAGAGCGCCCGCTCTGTCGAGAACGTCTTTCGTTACGCCGATGGAAGCACCGCAGAGAAGTCTGCCGTGTGCATCTTTTGCAGAGTTCGGATATTTGGAAGCTTTCTGAATGTCTTTGATTGTGATAAGACCTGCGAGCTTGCCTTCTTTATCGACAATCGGAAGTTTTTCTATTTTACGGCGACGGAGAATTTCCTGTGCTTCATCGTGTGTTGTGCCTTCGGGAGCGGTAACAAGGTCTTCCTTTGTCATAACTTCGCTGATGGGCATATCCATACCCGTGAGGAAGCGCATATCGCGGTTTGTAATAATACCAACGAGGAAACCGTTGTTGTCTACAATCGGCACACCGGAGATTTTGTATTTGTGCATAAGCTCTTCGGCTTCATACACCTTATTTTCGGGGTGGAGGGAGAAGGGGTTTCTTATAACGCCGTTTTCGCTTCTCTTAACCTTTTCAACTTCGTCTGCCTGCATTTCGATAGGCATATTTTTGTGGATGATACCAATACCGCCTTCGCGAGCCATAGCAATAGCCATTTCAGCTTCAGTAACTGTGTCCATAGCTGCGGAAATAACAGGTGTGTTAAGTGTTATTTTGTTTGTAAGACGCGTAGAAACGTTAACACCGGAGGGAACAACGTTGCTTTTTGCAGGAATCAGAAGGACGTCGTCGAACGTAAGGCCTTCTTTGTAGAACTTTTCACTCGGATTTGTGTTTACCATAAACTCTCCTTTACATATTAAAAAACATCTAAAAGTATATTTATAAAAGTATTTATATAATTTTACACCAGCTTTTAAAATTTGTCAAGAAGTTAGCGGAATAAAAAATGAATTTTATCTAAAAATATGCTTTGAAGAGAAAAGAGGTGTTAAAATGAAGAAAAAAAGAATACAAAAACGCGAGCCCGACGTAACGGAGCTTTCCGCAAAAGCTATGTTTGAAAACCCGATTGCATCCGTCACGGATTACACGGGTTTCGTTCCTCGCATACCCGACAGCGAGGAAGCGGCGAACTCATATAACGATATTTGCACAGATGCGCCTGTAACCGCGCTCGACGGCAGCGAGGCATATAAAAAAGCGAGGTAACCTACTTTTCTTTCGCAGAAAAGTAGGCAAAAGAACTTTGCAAAATCAAATCACGATGTTTCCGATGCAACAAACAAGGCAGGGAAACCTGCCTTTACATATCCAAATTATCAAGCTCTATGGCGTGCAGGAAGCCTTCTGCGCTGAACAGCTTGTCGTCGACCACACGTTCGCCAGAATCTATCGATCGCAACCTTCCGCCGTCCACAGCGCTTATATTCTGCGGACGCGGGCAAACTATGAGCAGCTTCGCGTTTTCGCTTTCAAAGCCATAGCGGAAACGTGTGTGCCACTGCCCCAAAACCGCGCCTGCCACAGAGAAAGTATGAACGTACAGCCCGCTTCCCTCTCCGTCCAATATTATGGAAACACCTTTTTGCAGGCTGGCGATAAATTTGCAATCGTATTTTTTGCCGTCATATTCCAAAGTGAAATTTGCGCCTCTGTTTCTTATGAATATAAAGGAAAATTTGTTTTTCATATTCAAAACAGCGGCATTTTCCGCTTTGCAGGTCTTTTTTAGCTGTGCGAGAAACGCCAACCTCTTTTTTAGCGCAGATATGTACCGCACAAGCGCAAGAAAAACAACGGGAACCACTATAAACGGCAAAATTATTTGCGCTACCATAAGGAACACGGGAAAATTCTTCTGCAAAACGGGCGAATACACCCAGAAAAGCGCAAACATCACACCGATAATAACCACGTATACCACGTTTTTCACAATAGCGGATGTGATGCTCTTTTCCCCCGAATATCGGGAATAAAACCAAGTTCTGCGCGCAGAAACACGGTGCAAA
>JAFTOK010000214.1 GCA_017463815.1 Clostridia bacterium
AAAAAGATAAAACACGGCAAATTTAAATTGCCGTGTTTTATCTTTTGCTCTTGATATTCTGCTGTGAATATGATAGAATAAATACATATGTAATATTTGAAAGGAATTACCGAAAATGGGAAAGAAATATTTTTTTTGTAAAACAAATAATCACCCCGTAGAGTATAAAACAGGCGAAAAAATGGTTTTTGACCTTGAGCTCCGCGAAGAGGGCAAAAAAATAACCTGCCACACGTTCTCCTACACTATAGAGCGTGATTTTGAAGATAAAATCGAAGGCACGGCAAGCGGCGAAAGCGGCACAATAACTATTGAAACCGTTATGAACAAGCCGGGTTTTGCGCGTGTAATCTGCCGCGCGCTCGACGAAAACGGCGAAAAGCTCGAAGATTGTGACGATTTCGAGGGTGTCGCCGGTGCGGAAGTTGAAACCTTGCGCACGACCACACCTATGCCCGAAAACTTCACGGAATTCTGGGAAAACTGCAAAAAAGAACTCTATTCCGTAGACGTAGAAACAATCGGCTACAAGGAAATTATAAAGGAAGAATACCCCGATTTTTATATCTACGATATGAAAATCAAATGTGCGGGTCCTATGCCCGTTTCAGGTTACCTTACAGCACCGAAAAAAGAAGGCAAGTTCCCTGCATACGTTTGCTATAAGGGCTATGGAGTAGTGCCCGCGCCTATAAGCTGCCAGGAAGACAAAATCATCTTCTACATAAACGCGCACGGCATAGAAAACGGCAGACCCGACGAATATTACCAAAAACTCGCGCAGACCCGCCTTAAAGACTACGGTCTTGTAACGGAACAAAACGTAGACCCCGAAAAATCTTACTTCAAATATATGGCTCTGCGCGCCGCGCAAGCCGCGAGATTCGTGCAGACGCTCGATAACTTTAATGGCGAGCTCATTTTGCACGGCGGTAGCCAGGGCGCTTTCCAGGCAACGGTTGCTTCCACGCTCGTGCCCGAAACAAACTTGCTAGATATATACATTCCGTGGCTCTGCGATATCAACGCCGCATCCATCGGCAGAATACGCTACGGCGACCCACAGTTCACAAACGGTATCGCATACTACGACCTTACAAACCTCGCCACACGCATAACAGCGCCCGTTAAACTTATGGCGGGCCTCGGTGACTATACTTGCCACCCCACGGGCATTTTCTCCTTCTACAACGCAATACCCACCCACAAGGAAATGCGCGTAATACAAAACAAAATTCACCTCTATCAATCTCCCGAAGCAGAAGAATTCAAAGTTAACTTCCCCGTTTACGAAGACTAATCTTTAAGAGAGTGCGGTAACAGCCGCGCTCTCTTTGGCTTTTTCTATAAATGTTAACATTTTTCGACATTTCTGCTTTTTCTATTGAAAAAACACGAGCCGAGTGGTATACTGTTAAAGTAGTAGGCAAACCACCCGTCCGTACAAAGCAAGGAAACAAATGAAAATAAAGAATTTTTTTAGAACGTTTTTACTTTTATATATAGCCGCTATGCTCTTTCTCTCGTCCTGCGGCGGCAATACGCCGAGCGTGACCACCGCAAGCTCGGCGACAACGCAAACAACGTCCACCACGTCAACTACGGCGCAGATAACACCGCCGAAACCCAAAAAACAAGTAGCCATAACTTTCGACGACGGCCCGCACAACTTGTGGACCGTGGCAATTGCCGATGAGCTTGCGAAATACGGGTTCCACGCCACGTTTTTTGTGGTTGGCAACCGCATAGGCGGCGGAGAAAGAGTTTATAACGGCAGCAGCACCGCCGTTTACCTTTACCAAAAAGGCCACGAAATCGGCATACACGGTTATACACACCTCGAAAACTACAAAACCTGCCCCGATGCCGATTACGAATATGAAATGAGCGAAACCGTAAAAGCCATAAAAACGTATTGTTCGGGCTACGAAGCTAAACTTATGCGCCCCATAGGCGGCAGTATTTCGCAGGAGCGTATAGAAGCAAGCCCCTACTCTATTATAACCTGGAACGTCGATTCGCTCGATTATAAGTATAAAGCCAACGAAACGGAAAGCGAGAAAACAGAAAACGTAAACACTATCGTAGAAAACGTTATGTCCAAGGTAAAAGAAGGCGACATTATTCTTATGCACGATATTTACGAAAACACCTACGAAGCCGTGAAAATCATTCTCGAACGCCTTGACGCCGAAGGCTATGAGGTTGTAACGGTAACTGAGCTTTTGGGCGAGCCGCAGCCCGGCACAAAATATTCGCACAAATAAACTAAACCGCAGGAAAAAGACCTGCGGTTTTTTAGCAAAAAAACTTGACAATTCCTACGGGATATGTTAGAATTTTACCATAAATTCGTATGCGGAAAAAGAGATGAAAGGAATAGCGAAATGTTTGAACGTTCCATAGATTCTGACAGACAGACAGACAGATAGACAGACAG
>JAFTOK010000021.1 GCA_017463815.1 Clostridia bacterium
GAAATGGAAGGTTCGGGCAAAATTTTGCAGGACCTCAAAAGAGCAAAAGACAAGCTCGAAGAATATAATGACCTTAAGGCACAAACGGAAGACGCGCTTATGCTCGCCGAAATGGGCATAGAGGAAAACGACGAAAGCGTGGTAGAAGAAGTTCTCGCAGAACTCGATGCCATCGTTGAAGCAGAGGAAAGAATGCGCCTTGAAACGCTCCTTTCCGGCGAATACGACGGTTGCAGCGCGATTGTTTCTCTCCACCCCGGTGCGGGCGGCACGGAAGCGCAAGACTGGGCGCAGATGCTCTACCGTATGTACACAAGATGGGCGGAACGCCACGGTTACACGGTAAAACTCCTCGATTGGCTCGACGGCGACGAAGCGGGCATAAAGAGCGCTACAATCCTTATAGAAGGCACAAACGTATACGGCTACCTCAAGAGCGAGCACGGCGTGCACAGACTTGTTCGTTGCTCCCCCTTCGACAGCTCCGGCAGAAGACAGACTTCCTTCGCTTCTTGCGAAGTAACGCCCGAGCTTGACGACAGCACGGACATCGAGCTCAAAGCGGAAGACCTTGAAATCACGGCGCACCGTTCCAGCGGCGCGGGCGGTCAGCATATCAACAAAACCGACTCCGCTATACGTATCGTTCACAAGCCCACGGGCATTGTGGTAGGCTGCCAGACAGAGCGTAGCCAGCTCCAGAACAAGGAAACGGCTATGAAAATGCTCAAGAGCAAGCTCGCCGAAATCAAAGCGCGCGAAAACCTCGAAAAAATCGAGGATATCCGCGGCGAAAAAACGAAAATCGAATGGGGTTCCCAGATTCGTTCCTACGTATTTATGCCCTACACGCTCGCAAAAGACACGCGCACGGGCTATGAAGACGGTAATATCAATGCAGTTATGGATGGTGAAATCGACGGTTTCATCAACGCATACCTTAAAATGAAAGCGTAAATAATTTTATTAAGGAGGATATATCTATGCTTAAAAACACAAAATTCTATGTAGCACTCGCTCTCCTCGTTCAGGCCGTTGCCTCTCTCGTGGCGTTTGTTGTGCTTGCTGTGAAGAAAAAAGCTATGGCTGCTGCATTCCTCGCAGTTGGCGGTGTTTCCGGCGTTGCAGGCGCATACCTTATGGGTCAGTGCATCGAAGAAGAACAGGACTTCGAAGAATACTGCGACGGCGACTGCGAAAACTGTGCAGAACTTGAAGAATGCGAAGCTCTCGAAGACGCGCTTGAAGAAGCTGAAGCTGAAGCAGAAGAAGTTGAAGTTGAAGAAGAAGATTTCGACCTCAATGCCGGCGAACCCTTCGCTCGCGATGCTGAAAACAAAGACATTTAATTTGGCATAAATAAAAAGCACCCGTGCGGGTGCTTTTTATTTTGGAAGTTATATATAATATTTGAAAATTTATTTGCATATATGTGTAGCGATAATTTGTACATATATACGAACTTGGGAAATAATGTAAAAAAAACTTGCGCCAAACAAATATTTGTGATATAATTAAAATATAACCAATGTTTTTGGAAATTTTCAAACCATAAGGAGGATTTTACTATGAAAAAAATACTCGCGCTATTACTTTGTATACCGTTTATTTTGCTTGCTTGCGTATCTTGCGGTAAAAAAGAACGTGATTTTAGCAAAATATCTTTTGAGTTTTATAGCAACCCTTATGCCAGAATTCCCGATAACGAAGAAGAATTTAACGAATTGCTAGATGAGTTTCTGATGACACAAAGTGACTTCAGCTATATAGAAATAAGAATTGGCTTTTATTCGGAAGGAGAAAGCACTTCGGATATTGACCTTTCAAGCCTGAATTATTATTATCGCAAAGACGGTGACCAAGCGATAACCGTAAAAATAAGACAAAACAGCATAAGCAGAGAAGCCATTATGGATTTAACAACCGACGAACGAATATACAGTATTACATTTGTATATCAGTTCATTATTTCGCCTTCATAATCAAATATCAACCGCAACGGGAGAGGCAAGCCTCTCCCGTTTTTATCTTATTGCTTTTTTCTCCTATATGTGGTAAAATAAAAATAAATTAAAACTTACGAGGTGCATTATGGAAAACAACAATTTACCTTTAACAATCGAAACCGGCGTGTGGCGCGGCGGTCATATTCAGGGTATCGCGCTGGACCGTGCGCGCGGTCATCTTTATTGCTCGTTCACAACGGAGCTTGTTAAATTTGACCTTGCGGGCAACGTGCTGGGCAGCGTGAAAGGCTTCACGGGGCACCTCGGCTGCCTCGCTATGGGCGAGGACGGGCGCGTGTACGGCTCGCTTGAATACAAAAACGATAGCATAGGCAAGGGTATACTCGACCTGCTCGGCGTGGAAAACGAAGTGAAAAACGCGTTTTACGTGGCGATTTTCGACGGCGAAAAGATTACCGAGCGCGATATGAACGCAGAAAAAGGCGGCGTTATGCACACCGTATGGCTGCGCGAGCCCACGGAGGATTACCTCGCGGAATGGGCAGAGAACGGCAAAACCCAAAAGCACCGCCACGGTTGCTCGGGCATAGACGGCGTGACTTTTGCGCCCGCGTTCGAGGGCAAGGGAATGCGTCTGCTCGTGGCGTACGGCGTGTACGGCGACAACGAAAGGGAAGACAACGACTACCAGGTGCTCCTTTCCTATGACCCCGCAGAGCTTGCAAAATACGAAGCGGTGCTCGCCGCAGACAATATACATACGAGCGGCCCCGAGCGCGCGGAGGCGAAATATTTCGTATATACGGGAAACACCACGTTCGGCGTGCAGAATATGGAATATGACAGCCACACGGGCGATATTTTTATGGCGGTTTACCGCGGGCGCAAGGAAAAATTCTTAAACTATAATCTTTTCCGCGTTGCGGGCAAGCAAACCCCGAAAACAGAGGTTTTGCGCGGCGTCGGTATAGAGGGAAAAACGCTCTCGCTTGCCAAAACGGGGCTTTTCGATGAAAAAACGGGCATTTATACGCACGAATTCAAACACGGCAGCACGGGATTGCTCTCTCTGGGCGACGGTTATTTCTATATTTCCGAGGCGAAGAGCGAAAACGGGGAATACAGCTCTGTTATTCGCCTTTACCGCTACACGGGCGAGTTCAAACCTTTTGCCGCAGTAGAGGAGAAATAATATGGAACCGAAAGATTATATTGTTGTGAAAATAGAGGGCGAATACGCCTATATCCGCGAAATCGGCGCGGCGGGTGGGGAAGATATTTTCATCGCCCTTGCTCTTCTGCCTATGGGTACGGACATCGGCACAAAGCTCCACTGTGAGTTTTTTGAATATACGATAATTGAGTGATTTGAGGGGTGCGATATGGGTTGCTGGGGTATGGGAATGACGCAGAACGACGAGTTCTGCGAGGTTTACGATGATTTTATGGAGCGATATGACGATGGCAAAGAGCCCGCGGAGATAAGCGAGGAAATTCTTGCCGAGTACCATAAGGAATTTGATGACAGCGACGGCGTTATGCACGACGTTTACTTCGCGCTTGCCAAAGCGGAATGGACGTGCGGTGCACTTTCCCAAAAGATACTAAGCAGGGTAACTGAAATTATCGAAAGCGGCGCGAATATCGAATTTTATCGCGAGCTTGCAGCAACGGAAAGTGACCTGAAGCTACGCAAAAGGAACCTGGAAAAGTTCCTTGCGAGCATTCAAACCCAACGCGAAAAGCCGCGTGCGCGAAAGAGGAAAAGACCGCCTGCACCGCCCAAAGAGTTGCCGCCTGTGAAAAAGGGCGAATGCTACCGCTATAAAGTGGCAGATGGCTACCGTGTGCTTATAGTTTTGGAAAGGTTTCCGAAAGATAATTATGCGGAAGCGGTATTTGTCTGCGTTCTGCGTAACACTTTTCAAAAAGAAGAGCTTGAAAGCATAGATTATTTGAACGAAAAAGTGGGCTTTGCCGCATATAGAATTGCGGAAGAATTTCTTTCTGCTTCTTCTATAAGAAAAATAGGCGAAATACCCTGCGATTTTTCCATAAAAAGAAATTCTGTTGTTATGGAAAATAATTGGCTCGATAAAAAAGTATTCAAAGAGCCTTTTGCAGAGCCTTTGGAAATAACGGTAAAACAGCTTATAAAATTTTTAGAGTATTATGACCGTTCAAAAAGCAACGATTTCGAAGGATATGAAGCGGGCGGTGTATACGCCTATGAATATGACGGCTCATACAGGGCTTTTGCGGTTTTAGACCGATTTAAGTATATAAACGAACCTGAGTTTGCGCTTTGCGCTATTTTTAAAAACGAATATACGTCTTTTGAATATGATTTTATGAAAGAAGATGTAGGTCCTATGGGCTCGTATACCGCAAATGAACTTGCGGCGCTCGGAAAAACCAAAAAAGTGGCGCAAATATTATTGCCGAAAAGCATTAACGAGAAGCTTTACGGCAACGGTGTAATACTTTCCGGGTTTATGATGTCTTTTGTGAAAAATCCCGACGGATACCCCACAAAAACGATAGAAAGCATCGTTGCGGAGGCTGAGCGATTGATGAAAAGAAGAGTAGTTGCTTTTGAAATACTCACCAAAAAAGACTTGACCGGCGAAGAAAAAAGGGAAGCCATTGAAAAAGCTATGGTGGAAATGGAATAAAGCAAAAAACCTCGGGTGACCGAGGTTTTTGCTTTTTATTCCGCTATGCCGCCGCCCCATTCCACTATAGTAAAGCCGTTTCGCTCGAAGCCCGCAAATTCCTGAGGCTCGATTTCCACGGGAGCATCAAGCGGTTTTGCCGACATAAATACGCGCAAAACACTATCGGGTGCGGGAGTGATTTCAAGCTCCGCTACGTCTGTATAAGCCTCGCTTTGGAAAGAGATGAGGTTGTATTCGTTCTGCTTAAGCAAAGGCAACCAATAAATTATAAACTCGTTTGTCTCGCGCGCGGTAAGACCGATTTCAGGGAGAATACCCGCAAGAAACTCTGCCGTATCGCTGCCTTTAACGCAGAACCCCTCGGAAAAATCGGGGCTCATAGCGCCAACGCCCTCCCAATAGAGGCAATAGTATTCTTTGCCGTCGGGGAAGGTGAGTGTACCGTCGGGCGCGGCGGTGAAACTTTGCCAACCGCTTTCGCCGTGTTCGGGGTACGTGCAGGTGAGCTCTCCCGCGAGCGTGACTTTTACGGAACATACCGTTTCTTCTTCGGGGTAGAGGTAGATTACGGGTTTATCCATCGGCATTTGCGAAAGGTCGTTGTTGTTCTCTACCTTTGTTATGCTTGATGCCGTTATTTTATATGGTTTTCCCGTGGAGATGGTTTCGATTTTTATTGTTATTGTGTCATCAACTGCAATGGTTGAAAATTCCAAGTTTTTCGTGTCAACGGTAACGGTTTCGCCAAATTCGGATATGTATTCTTCGCAAACTTCCACGGAAAGCACGCCTTCTTTCGATACATCGGTTATAACACCCGTAAGCGTATCGGACGTAGGCTTGCTTCCGCACGAAGCGAGCGAGAGCACGCATATCGCGAGAGCGAGTATGGTACAAAAGGCTTTTTTCATTTGTAAAGCTCCTTTCTTTGTAATTTATCGTATACCTTATTTTAACATATCCTTGTATATATGTCAAGTATAGGGAAAGGCAATCAATTTTGCGCGGTTTTGCTTTTTGGGACGTCGAGGCGCCGTCCCCTACGCGCAGAAACAATGTTATTCGATTAAAAATTGATTTATGCCAATCATAAGTGATGACCCCTTGAAACTTCTTTTTATTTATGCTATACTGAATATGTAACAAAAAATTTCATTTTGGAGGATTTAATTCTATGAAAGCTTGTGTAATTCAGCCCCCCTATTCAATGGACTATTCCAAATGCGAAGAATACTTTAAGTATAAACTCGATTATCTCGCGCAGTGCGACGAGAGCCTCGACCTTATCGTTCTGCCCGAGGACAGCGACGTGCCCTGCTGCGGTATGACACGCGAGGAAAACCTCGCCGCGCACCACAAATATTGCCCCACTTTGCTCGAAGCGTGCAAAGCCACGGCAAAGCGTTGCAACGCCGTTGTTTTTGTAAACGCGCTTTACGAAGCGGAAACGGGTTACCGCAACACTACGTACGCCATCAACCGCGAGGGTGAAATAGTGGGCAAATACTTCAAAAAGCACTTGCCGCCCATAGAACTCAACATTGGGCTCGACCAGGATTACACTCGCGAATTTTCCGAGCCGTATACCATCACCATAGACGGCGTGAAATACGCGTTCCTCACCTGCTACGATTTCTACTTCTACGAAGCGTTCCCCACGATTGCGCGCCAGAACGTAGACGTGATTATCGGGTGCTCGCTCCAGAGAAGCGACACGCACGACGCGCTCGAAATTATGGGCAGATTCCTCGCTTACAACTGCAACGCGCACCTCGTTCGCGCGTCTGTAAGCCTCGGGGAAGATTCAAAAATCTGCGGTTGCAGTATGATTGTTAAACCCACGGGCGAAGTTCTGCTCAATATGAAGAGCAAAACGGGCCTCGGCACGGCGGAATTTGACCCGAAAGATAAATATTACAAGCCCGCAGGCTTTGGCAACCCGCCCGCCGCACATTACGAATACATAGAAATCGGCAGAAATCCGTGGCAATACCGCCCCGGCGGCAGCGCTATTGTGAAGAACGATGCGCTTATGCCTTACCCCCGCGTGTGCGCACACCGCGGCTTTAACACGATTGCCCCCGAAAACAGCTTGCCCGCGTTCGGCGCGGCTGTGGCTATGGGTGCGGAGGAAATTGAATTTGACCTCTGGTACACGGCAGACGGCGAAATCGTTTCCATACACGACCTTTGGATAGCGGGACATTCCAACGGTTTTGGCAGAGTGGTGGACAAAACGTACGAGCAGCTCCTCAAATATGATTTCGGCTATAAATCGGGCGAAAAATTCAAGGGTATGAAGATTCTTAAATTCGAAGACGTGCTCAAAAAATTCGCGTGCCACACGATTATGAACATTCACATAAAGACCCTCGACGACGAATGCGAATATAACCCCGAATACCTTAAAAAGATTATCGACCTGATTGACAAATACGATTGCAGAAAATATTGCTACCTTATGTGCACGAACGACAACGTGCTCCGTATGGCTCGCGAAATGGCGCCCGACATCGCGCGTTGCGTGGGATTTTCCAAAGAGGCTTCCAATATGATTCCGCGCGCGCTCAAATACGATTGCAAGAAGATTCAGCTCTTCAAGCCGTACTTTGATAAAGCAATGGTGGACGAAGCGCACTCCCACGGCATTATTTGCAATGTGTTCTGGTCTGATGACCCCGCAGAAACGAAAGAATTCCTCGAAATGGGCATAGACGTTATTCTCACGAACGACTATAACCTCATAGCTCAGGCGGTGGAGGAATACAAGGCAGGGAAATAAATGACGGTTAAACTTAACAGATGGGGTTATTTATTCAGTGGAAACTCAAAGGTGCGCTGTTTTCTGTGGGTAATATTATATGCCTATTGCATTTACAGCATATTTACAGACAGCGATACGGAAGCCATTGTGTTGATACCGCTTACCATTATGTTTTTTGTAGTGGAGTTATATAACTTTTTGATTTTTCCTGTAAGCTCCTTCAGGGTGGGAAACGGATTTATCGAATATTACGAAAACGTAGAAATGACACGGGTTTCGCGCAACAGCAGTTATGAAAAAGTAGGCTTTATTATAAAGGACGTAAAATATATTGAGATAAAACAGGGTATTATTGAAAAAATTTTCGGTTTTGCTCATTTGGAGGTATCGGGATTGGCAACGGCGGCAAGCAGCTTTGACGTATACAGCATTCAGCATATTCCGCAAAGGAAACACCATATTTTCTACGGCGTGAGAAACTACGATGAATTATATGATGAGCTCTTGAAGTTTTTTTCCTCGGATATTGTAAAGGATAATACGATTTGGAGCAAAAACGGAGGAATAAATGACACTTAACTTAAACCGTGCGGGCGTTATTTGCACGTGGAGCTTTTGGTGGCGAGTATTGTTATGGTTTGCCGGGGCGATGTTCGCTTTGAACTATAACCGCGCATATTCTTCCGGTGATATAATTATTTTCTGTATAATTCTTCTTTTGATTATGTTTTCGATAGTCCGCGGCGAGCCGACGAGCGTGACTCTCGGCTGGAACAGTGTGAAATACCGCGACAGAGTGCAGATAGGCAGGCATTCGCACGAGGACGTTTTGTTTACCCTTTCGGGCGTTACAAGCGTCAGTATTTGCCAAAACCCTATAGAGCGCCTTTTCGGTATGGGGCATATGGTAATAAAATGCACCGTGCAAATGGAAAGCAGCCGCCGCGACCTGCCGGACAGAAGAAAGCACGCTTTCTATGGCATCACAGAAGTGGAACGCCTTTGCGACGAAATAGGAAGTTATTTTCCCACGGAGGTCGTACATATCAAAATATTCGGTATGGCGAGATAATATTTTTTGAAAAATTACCGCAAAAAGTGTAACTTTTTGCGGTGGTTTTTCGTTATGTATATAATATAGAGAAATTTTTTGCAAAAAACGGAGGAAGAATGTTTACGTTTCTTTTAAGCATAGAAAACGAAAACGACAGAGCTTTCGTGGAGAAGCTGTATATAAAATACGGCAAGAAGATATATCTCGTGGCGTTCGGCGTTCTCGGCAAAAAGGAGGACGCGGAAGATTGCCTGCAGGACGTTATGCGAATTATTATAGATAATTTGCAGCTTTTTTCCTCTGTGGAGGAAGAAAACCTCATACGTCTGCTTGTGAAGTGCACGCGAAACACCGCCATAGACAAATACCGCGCGGAAAAGAGAAAGCGCAGTAAGGAGCTTTCGCTCGACGAGCCCGATGAAAACGGCGAAACCGCCGAGCTTTCAGACGGCGCAGACGGCATAGAAGATATTCTTATAAACAAAGAAACACGCAGGCGTTTGAACGAGATAATCGCGCAGATTCCGCCCGTATACCGCGACATTCTGTTTTTCCGCTATGACCTTTCGCTGAAATACTCCGAAATAGCTCGTCTTTTGGGCGTTTCGGAAAGCGTGGTAAAGGTGCGGCTCTACCGCGCGAAGCAAGCCCTGCTGAAAACGAAGAAAGAGGAACTTTATGAACTCAGAAAAAAATAAAAACGGCGAGGAGCTCGATGAGCTTGAAATGTTCGAAGGGCTAGACGATTCGGGCGTGGTGCTGGACACCTTCACCATAGAGAAAAAAACGCGGCTCACAGATTTTTACCATAGAAACTGCGTGCTGAGCTATGCTTTGTACGCTGTTTTCGGGCGTATGGCGATTTTCGGCTTGGTGGAATACGGATATATTGTGTTCAGGGCAGCCGATGCCGGTGAGGGATACGGCTATTACTATGAGGAGCCGTTTAATATTTGCCTTGCCGTGCTTTCGTTTGTTGCGTATGCCGCGGGGCTTATACTGCTTGCACGCAGGAATATGTCGGAATCGTTTTTTCGTTCCACGGGGCACGAATTTCCTGTTTTTAAATCGGCTCTGGTATATTTTCTGCCGGGCGAGCTTATCTACCTTGTGCTGAGCGCATTTCCATACAGCTCTTTCAGGTTTGGTTTTAACACCTGCTGGCCGCTTTTTCGCTTGTATTGGTCGCGGTATCTGCGCTATGGCGGGCGATACGATGCCGTTATGCACGAATATGAGTATATAGCGGAGGATTATATCGAGTTTTTAAAGATTTTCGGCATATACGAGCTCGTATGCTTCGCCGTTTTCCTTGCGGTGTGGAAGTTTGCGTATAACAGAGCTTTTTGCAGAAAAGCGCGTGCCACGGCGTATAATATGGCGGAATACGCGGCGGTATTTTTTGCCTTCGGCATAGTTTTCACCGTGCTTGCCGATAACTGCAGAAGCGTGGAAATAGAAGCTGACGTTATGCCCTTTTTGGCGCTCCTTTCGCTTGCCTTACCTCTCGTATACATATATTTTCGTATAAAAAAGAACTATTTCTGGATATTCTCGGGCTATGATAGCAAAGAAAATACGGCGAAAAAGCTGTTTTTCCTCATTTTGCCGGGCGAGCTTTTGCGCGCCGTGCTCACGTTCTGTATATACGGCACGTATAACTTCTGCCGCTTCGGCAGAGTGCTCGCATACCCTGCGTACGCGCTTTACAATGCGGTGTGCGGCGGTTTTAAAGGCGAGAATATTGCCGTGTTCGCGTTGTGCTATGCTGCATATGTGGCGGTGAATTTCGGCGTGATTTACTTGCTTTGCAAAAAAGCAGAGCTTCAAATTTTCAAACGGCACAAAGAAAAACTTCAAAAACTTTGAAAAGCTAAAAGAGCGAAAAAGCAAAGCAAGGGAGGCTTTATGGTTATCCACACTTGTGCCATACCTTGTTTTGCTTTTCTATATAAAATTTATATACAAGATAAAAAGA
Source organism: Clostridia bacterium (assembly GCA_017463815.1). Lineage (GTDB taxonomy): Bacteria > Bacillota > Clostridia > Oscillospirales > CAG-272 > UMGS731. The sequence continues at coordinate 10,442 of JAFTOK010000021.1, forward strand.
GCGAAAAAGGCTGTAACTTTTTCGCTCTTTTTTTCGTTATATCAGGTAAAGAGAAGTTTTTTTGGAGGTCATTATGAAAACAAAAGAAGAAAGAAAAGAGAGAAAAAGAGGCTTTTTCGGCGAGTTTCTCGCGAATATGGGCGTGGCGGCGTTGCTTTCAAACGCGCTTATGTACGTTATAATACCGATTTTGGGGTATAGTTTCCTTTTTCCCGTGCAGAACTTTTTCCTTACAAATTTGCTTATGCTCGTTCTCCTTTGCTGGCGCTTTTTCAGCTGGGGCAAAAACGAGTACGATAGAAACAGGGTGGATTTTAAAACCTTTATGTATGCGGCGGTGCCTTGCTGGGCGCTCTATGCTTTGCTGTTTGCCGTCTATCACTTGAGCGCTATATGGTTCCCGAACAATTATTACGGCGGCAACCTGCCGGGTGACGGTATAATTGCCCTCGCTATGCTGCTTTGCGGCGAAGGCGAAAAGGGAATGTACGTTACGGCACAGAGGCTCTTTTACTCGGGCGCGAAGCACGGCTACGTTTGCCCCACGGTGCCTTTGCCCACCGCTTATCCATACGCGCTTGCGTTTTCGCTTATGTTTAACCTCGCGGTGTATATTTTTTGCTCCTATGCCTTTTACAGGGCGGGCATACGCGAAAGGGAGGTTTACAAGCTCGACGTGCTAGGCGGCACGCAAGTTACGGATAACAAAGCGAAAAAGTGGCTTTTTTACAGAAGTTTTGTGCCGCTTGTGAACTACTATCCGCTATATAGCTGGATGTACGATTATTTTGTGAACCCCATACCCGAAAGGCGCAAAAAATATTTTTGGCGCGGCGTGCTTATAATCGCCGTGGGTATGACGGTTATAGAGCTTTTGCGCTACGGCTTCTACCTGCTATTTCCCGCGGAACTGCCGAACGCCATAGTTTTTTACCTTTCGCTGCATTTGGTGGGTACGCTCATTTCGCTTGTGGCATACTTCGACGGCAAGAGGTACGAAAACCTTCCACCGCCACGGAGGGATTGAGATGAAAAAAATCCGCGTAAAGCGGATTTTTTTTGCATATCCGATTGAAAAATGTATATCATTGTGATAGAATAAAAACGTATTTATTTTATGTATAAAGAAGGTTGATTTTTATGAGTATTCGCATAGGTATTTTCGGCTACGGTAACCTCGGCAGAGGCGTGGAAAGCGCTATTCGCCAGAACCCCGATATGGAGCTTGTTGCCGTTTTCACGCGTCGCGACCCCGCCACAATGAAGATTCGCACAGAGGGCGTGCCCGTTTATCACGCAGATAAAGCGCCCGAAATGGCAGATAAGATAGACGTTATGATTTTGTGCGGCGGCAGCGCCACAGACCTTCCCGTGCAGACACCTGCACTCGCAAAATACTTCAATGTTGTAGACAGCTTTGATACACACGCAAAAATTCCCGAACATTTTGCAGACGTTGATGCCGTGGCAAAAGAAAGCGGCAAAGTCGGCATTATTTCCGTGGGTTGGGACCCCGGTATGTTCTCGCTCAACCGCCTTTTCGGTAACGTAATTTTGCCCGACGGCAAAGATTACACTTTCTGGGGCAAAGGCGTGAGCCAAGGTCACTCCGACGCAATCCGCCGTATAGAAGGCGTTGCAGACGCAAAACAGTACACCATACCCGTTGAAAGTGCGCTCGAAGCTGTAAGAAGCGGCAAAAACCCCGAGCTTACAACGCGTGAAAAGCACACGCGCGAATGCTTCGTTGTTGCCAAAGACGGCGCAGACAAAGCTAAAATCGAAGAAGAAATCAAGACAATGCCGAACTATTTCGCAGATTACGATACGACTGTGAACTTCATTTCTCAGGAGGAGCTTAACGAAAAGCACGGCGGTATTCCGCACGGCGGCTTTGTGATTCGTAGCGGCAAAACGGGCTTGGGCGGCGAACACACGCACATTATCGAATACAGCCTCAAGCTCGATTCCAACCCAGAGTTTACCTCATCTGTTATCGTGGCATATGCGCGTGCCGCATACCGTATGAATAAAGAGGGTATGAGCGGCTGCAAAACCGTGTTCGACGTTGCCCCCGCATATCTCTCGCCCAAAACAGGCGCGGAACTCCGCAAAGAATTGCTTTGATATTTAAAGAAAACAGACCGTGAAGGCGGTCTGTTTTTACGTAATCCAATCAACAGTTGATTTTAAAACAACTATTTGATAATTGTTTTTAGGCGGCGTATATGATAAAATCAAATCACACCGGTGATAAACTCTTTTCAGGGAGGAACTTATATGCAGCTTAATTTAGGAATAAAAATACGTGAAC